>JAEUSJ010000100.1 GCA_016788215.1 bacterium
CATTATTATTTACTCCTTCTTGGTCAGATTATAGTCAATGGGACTCATTGTCTTTCATTGCAGTACCATTGACATTGTTGTCAAAATATTTTTTCCACTACTCATCAGCTATGTCACCATCCTGCACGTCTCCACTTACGACTTGAGCCGAAGCTGTTTTAGAATCCAATATTTTTGTAACTAACACGAGACCCACCATTTTTTTGGAAAGGCTCGATCCTCCCATATCATGACCACCGTGTCCTGCATGAGCGCCGGATGAAGGCAAGGTGCTATGGATTTCGTTTCGATAGACAATGTAGGTTTTGCCGATGGTCATGTTTTCAGTGTTGCGGGCAATGATTACTACTTCTTTGGACAGAGGATTTTCCTTATATATGGTCAACATGGGACTGGTACATCCGGTCGCAAAGATCAGACTGAATATAGCCGCTATAAAAATTCTATTATGAACTAACATAGTTCTACTCCTAATTGTTCAGATTGCCTGATTTCATCATACTGTTTCCGGTTGTAAAATAAGTCATCCTATCCCCATGCATCATACCACCGGCATTGCCCATCATCTCGTGATTATCACCTGACATCATGCCGTTGCCTTGCATCATTCCCGTCATAGTCATCATTTCACGACCCATGTGCATTCGGTATTGTGTACCGGGCATCATAAGCGAATCAGGATCAAACGTGCACCGGGTCGAATCGGAGTTCCAAACAAAGGTTCCGCGCATCGTATTGTTGTCCATCATTCGCATCATTCCGTCATAAATTGTCGCTGAATCGCCGTGTGTCATCATCCCCATCATTACCATATAAACCATCATGGAATCTGCAATCGTCTGCATTTTTTGTGTTGTCATCATGTGGAAATTTCTTTGAACAACTGAACGCGCCATAGGTGTATCAAAATCCAATTCGATGTTTTTATTCAAGGCAACATTGGTCTCTCCGTCGTTTGGACTAATTTTTAGCGTCTGCATCATATCGTCGTTGTCGTGGCAACCCACCACCCAAAGTAATCCAAAAAATACCATCGGTGATATCTTAAACATTTTCATAATTCAATCCTTTTTTCAAGTTTTAAAAAAATCGTTAAAGGAAAAATATATTAATTAATAAAAATTTTTTGCAGCTTCCTTTGCCATATCTTTAATTAGAATGATCATAAGCTCTCCATCCGTGTAATAGCCTGTAAGTTGTTGCGCTTCCATATAATAGAGCGTCGTCGAAAAGCTCTTTTCGATATGCTTTGCCCATACTACGGTCATTGAATCACAATCAATAAGCCGCAGAGTCAGGCTTCCCTTAGCTATGCGGCTGGTATATGTCGTGGTATATTTTACGTCGCCTAGCGTAGTGTACAGATTACCGGTAAGCAGATAGCGGCACTTCACGCCGTCCTTGATGCTGTGAATGGCGTGTGCATCTGGTAAACCCGAAACACCGAGATTTGCGTTCGACAAATAATTTCGCACGATAGTCCCCGGGATAATTTTTAATTGGGGCGCGTTTTCGAATAATTCGACAATGATTTCATCGGAGAGCTGGCTGCCTAAATTGGAAAACGCACTTTCAGCCTCAAATGGCATGATTGCAATCGGCTCGTTGGGTTTGATTATCACCACAGGTTGAGGGCGAACACTTCTTCGATTTGTTGTCAGGGGTGAACATCCCATAAATAAAAATGTTAAGGCAGTAACGACCACAAAATTAATTTTTCTCATAATTCGTCTCCTAAGACTTTTAATAAAAAGCTTTTTTTTCTAGCAAAATATATGTCGGCATTTCTCCTTTTCCCTTGACCGTAATAATCCCACGGTTTGCGAAGGCATAAAGGTTATCTAACTGCTGAAAAGTATCATAGGACATTTGAATCGTTCCGTCTATCCCTTGCGAAGACATGCGGCTTGCGGTATTTACTGTATCTCCCCACAAGTCATAAATAAATTTCTTTTTTCCGATTATTCCGGCTATCACCGGGCCAATACACATTCCTATTCGCAACGTCAAGGGGATACCTAGTTGTATGGATACGGCTTTCATGCCTTCCCGCATGTCAATAGCCATATCGGCTGCGGCATAGATATTATCCGCTCTAGGTGTGGGAAGACCGGATACCGCCATGTACGCGTCTCCAATGGTCTTGATCTTCTCCAGTCCATAGCGATCACACAAACTGTCAAAATACGAAAATACGGCGTCAAGCATTGCGACTAATCTATCAGGATTCAATCGCATCGACAACCTTGTAAAATCTACAATGTCTGCGAATAACACAGTTACTTCCTGATAGTGATCGGCAATAATTCCAGGATTAAGTTTCAGGCGTTCTGCAATTGGTCTTGGCAAAATATTCAAAAGCATATCCTCGGTTTTTTTCTCCTCCAGAATCAGACGTTTGTTCATTTCTTCCAGTAATTGCATGGACTTTTCTAATTCACGATTTTTTATCTCCAACTGCCTATTTTTACCATCAATGGCTCTTTCATAATAACCATAGAAAAGTCCTAGAATCCCGCCGAAAATAAGCATGAAAATTCCCATCGGAAACATGTGCAAGTGAAATATGCTCAGGATACTTTGAAATACTTCCATGACAACCTGAGCCAAAGTTGTGCCGGGATCCTTCGACTCAAATAAGTATATCACCATAGTCACCGGGTGAAATACAAAATAGCCGAACGCACTCCCCATTAGAATATGTCTTAAGAACAAAGGCCCAAACCACCAGGATCGCGGTCGATTTGTGATCAGATTATGTAATAAAAACTGCCCCATGATTAAATCCTACTTGTTGGCGCCAAAAGGTTTCTTTTGTTTCTCTAGTAATTATTTCTCCCGATCATAAATACCATCATTGCCGCCATCACGGCAATTCCGATAATAATCATAGGTGTCATTGAGCGACCACCGTGACTTTCTTGCATGTGCATGACTTCTGACGTCATAGCCAAAACAAGCGGATCAGAATTTTCCGGATAAGAAATCTTAACCATAATACGAATGGATCCATGATCCTCAAAACGATGTTTTAGGCTGTACATCCCCTTTTTCGACGTCTCCGTCACAATAGATTCTTCTTCACCGGAAGAACCATGGTTCTGATGCTCCTTCATGTTCTTATCAGCATCAAACTGTAAAGTAATCTTAGCTCCTGATATGTCCATCCCATGGCGGTCATATACATTCACTACGATTTCCGACTCCTTCCCCATGGCGAGGGTCGGCACAGTCAAAACTGCCTTTACAGCGTTATTTTGTGCTTCGACAGAACGGCTCTGCTCCGCTCCTTGATTAGAATGCGAGCTGTGGGACATGTCGCCCATTCCCATCATCATGCAACCGTTGATCATTAATGATGTCGAAGTGATGACACATAAAAGCGTTTTCATATCGTTTCCTTTAATAAGTTTCACTGGTTAGCTTTCTATTCGGTTTACTTAAAAGACTATGGCACTCATATTCGGTTTGTTGATGTACCTGCCCGTCGACGAGCTTGATACACCGGTTGACATATTTGAGATTATCATGATTGTGCGTCACTATAATAATCGTTTGTCCCTCATCGTTAAGTTTTACCAGTAAATGCATGATCTCTTCACTAGTTGCTGAATCCAAATTTCCTGTGGGTTCGTCTGCAAGAATAATTGGGGGCTGGTTGACCAGAGCACGCGCAATAGCAACCCGTTGTTGTTCACCGCCGCTTAATTCATCCGGCAGCCTGTTGGTTTTAGCGGCTAGGCCAACTTTTTCAAGAATGGATGTCGCCAATTCTTTTTGTTCGGCATTGGAATACCTGGTTACCGTTAATGGGAGCAGAACATTCTCACAAACCGTTAAATAAGTAACCAGCTGAAATGACTGAAACACAAATCCCAAATATTCCCTGCGAAAGTCGGCTAGTCTTTCTGCAGGCAAATCATAAACGTCAATGCCATCCACTATGATTTTTCCCTTAGTAGGATGACTTATACCTCCCAATACGGATACCAAAGTGCTTTTGCCGGACCCCGAAGGTCCCATAATTGCAATAAACTCGCCTTGGTGTATGTCAAAAGAAATCCCGTTTAATGCGTGTACTTTTCCAGTGCCCGCGTTATACGTTTTTGAAATGCGATCAACGCTAATGTAACTTTCGAATATTTTCATAATTTCTCCTTTTCATATACTCCATTTTCTTAAAGGGCTTTCAATGCAACGGACGGGTCAAGCCGAGATGCCTTAAAGGCAGGATAAATACCGGCAACCACACCAATGACTACAGCTAACAAAATAGCAAAACCCAGCAAGTCACCGTATAGTGGCAATACTGTTTGTTCATTCATCGTGATGAATGGAAGGACTAATCGCGATGCTCCATATCCGATGAAATAACCGAAAATACCGGCGACCGAACTTGTCAGTAATGCTTCCGTAAGTATAATTTTCATAATATGTGTTTGCCGAAATCCGATGGCTCTGAATACACCGATTTCTCTCCGGCGGTCGTTCACTGATGCCGTCATATTGGTAAACACGATCAGCATGCCAACAAAAACTATGATCTCAGAGACCCCAAGCGAAAAATGTTCAAATCGGTGCATGGCTTCCATTTTAGATTCGATGACCTGTTTGATCGCCGTAACTTTTGCCCCAGGCAGTTTACCCGAAATTTGACGAACAATCTCATCAATCGGGCAATCATAACATAATGCGGAGACTTCTATCAGACTTAGATTTCCCGGCTCTCCAAACAGTTTTTGCGCCTGATTGAGTGAAATATAAATGATCCCGTCATCCTGCGATCCGGTTGACCCTAAAACTCCGGTGACCGTGAATGAATGACCATTGATCTCAAACGATTTATTCACGTCCAGATGCAGCATATTTGTTACATCCATGCCTATAAGAGCTTCATTGTCTCCCTCGGGTCTTTTCCCCGTAATGGTCCACCACTTTTTTTGCCGTAACTCCTGGCTAAAATCGGTACCGATGACGAGAACATTCTTCTCAAAAATCGTTGCGGCATGAATGAGTTTTGGAGCCACGATGCTGATATTTTCTTTGTTTTTAATAGTACGGATTGCCTCTATGTCTTCTTTTTTTAGATTTCGAACATCGTTCGATAAACCGGAAACCGGTATCCCGCCGTAGGAAAGGGAAATATCGTCTGATTTCGGAACGATCAGAATGTTGGCTCCGAATTCATCGAGCTTATTGGCTATGTCTTTATTCATCACACGCGATACCGTGAGAAGCGTCACTACCGTGCTAATCGCAATAACGAGGCCAATGATCATAAAGGCTAGTTTGGCTTTACGCCGTCGTAGATTATTAAGTGATATGGAATAGAGTTTCATAAATTAAATCCTTGGTGTCCATTGTTTGACTATGGTTTCCTCGATCAGCACATTATTTCCTTCAACGATGCTGGGTATAGCATCCGGCGGATATTTACCACAGGAACCGCTGATGGTTTCAAGATTATCTAAATTCCATGTAGATCCACATGAATTACACACTAACTTGTCGCCCTTAATGTGAAATCGCCTCGAATCACATGGTTCGCACATGCTGACGGCGGTAACCATCTTGCCCTCACCAGATATATAGGCGAGTAAAGGCACGCTCCTATCCGGCGTATCATAATTAAATGCGACAAATTTCTTTTCCCTGACAACATCCAGCGGGATCACAATTTTTCCATTTTCAACCTTCGCCTGAATATCAATCATTTGTTTTCGAGCCGTTGTATAGCTCACATTATCTAAGACGACCGGTTGTGCTTGTATAATCGAATTACCGCTTTTTGGCCAAAAGAAATAAGTCGCTATAACGGCCAAGACCAATATGCCAAATGACACTTTGGTGAAACTACGTTTCGCGGGTTTTTGACCCATAACTTTAGCGCGTTTAGCCTTCCATTCGGATTTGCCGGAAACTTTGCCCTGAGGGGATCTGCCGCAGCCGGTACAAAAATTAGCCTTGGGCGCTAGTGGTTTCCCACATTCATCACAATATTTAGCCATGATAGGCCTCCTTATCGAATTATTTTAATTACGCATGCTTGTTACAATCTTTTTTCCACCGAAGGTATTATCTATTTCGTCGATCAACTGGTTCACTGTAAACCTTCCTTCGTTAATTTTTTTCTTTACAAAAGCCTTGACCTCAGTCGCGCCTTTAGGGTGGCTGCATTCACAGTCTTTAAGTTCGCCCATCCCACACTGGCCGCACGGGCATCTAAAATGCGATAATATTTCATTGAGATCAGCAGACGTTGCAATATTAACGTCGGATGAGCTATCGTCAGATTGCACTAAGCTAATCTTGTTTATTGCAGACAAGTCGATCTTATTACTCGGTTGTCTAACAATTCCAAGTTTAGTGCCAGATTGCGATGCCTTCAAACCGCCAAAGGATTCGCTTATGATTTTGATAATCTGATTCGGGCCTTCACCATCTAGTAGGTAATCTCTAATCATCTGCCTTTCTTGTATGGCGCGGTTACAACTACAGATATCCAACGACTCTTCTCCGCAACTACCGCATGTACAAACAAACTTAGAAGCAATTTCTTTGACTTTTAATTCTACTACGGAATTGTCGCTCTTCTCTTCTTGTACCGAGGGTGTTGAGGCATCAAATATTTTTGGATCAGCCAAGTAAACTACCGCCAAAGCAAAAAATATAGAGCCGCTTATTAGCAACAATTTCTGAGAGAAAATCCGATCGACAATTGAGGATCTATGATATTTATATTTATTTAAACGCCGCCGTTGATTGATCGTTTTTTTAGTTGAAAACCGCTTTTCTGTAGTCATATCAATTCCGCACGTATAACAGAAACGGGCATCGTCTGCATTTTCTATATTGCAAGCCTTACATAACATGGTTGTTTCCTTTCACGAGGATCATCGCGCTTTCTGCACGTTGCTTTACATCGGCACATAACTCACTAAAATGATTAATCATGCTCTTAGTGCTGATGATTGTGTTCATTTTCCTCTTCTGATTTTTCAGTCTGTGACGAATCCTTACCGACGTCTTGGACAGCTTTTTCGTTTTGGTTATCTTCATGTTGCTTTGTTACCTGTAAACTGGTTCCAACTCCGAATCTATAAACCAATTCACCTCCTAAATAAGAACCGTATGTCATAAATCCGACGCAGAAAATCGCCAATATTAATCTTACAATTCGAGTGTTCTTCTCGAAAAAGAATACCAATAATGCAATCGCAATGGAAATGCCCGCGGCAATTAGTTGAAATAGTTTATGATCTAACATAATGTGATGCGCTTCTTCGCTATGCACGACGCTATTTTCAGCTAAAAGCCCAGTGATAGCCGCTGCAATAAATGCAACAGCGCTGAGGATAAATAGTTTGGAAGCAGTGTTATTAAACGATTCGTTTTTTCGAGCAAAAGATACCAACTCAAAGACTATCGCTGTTAGAAATAAGGCGATAGGAAAGTGAATTAACATAGGGTGCACGTTCTGCATTTTTTTCTCCTTAAATCTTAATTACTAGGCAAATTAGAATTTTCTTTTAAAGACCGCGACTTCCACAGATAATAAATCACAGGATAGACAAGAAGCTCCATTAGCACGGATGTCACTACGCCTCCAACCATCGGTGCCGCGATACGTTTCATGACATCTGCTCCGGCGCCATGGCTCCACATAATAGGAATAAGGCCAGCTATGATCACAGACGCTGTCATGATCTTAGGCCTCACACGTTTAACTGCGCCGTGATCAATGGCATTTTTCAGATCTTTTAGGCTTCGCATCAGTCCTTTGGATTTTGCCGTATCATAGGCCTGATCGAGGTAAAGAAGCATTACCACACCTGTCTCCGCGTCAAGCCCTGCCAACGCAATAACGCCAACCCATACGGCTATGCTGGTATTGTAGTCCAAAAAGTAGAGGAACCAAACGGCGCCTACAAGAGAGAATGGCACCGCAAGGAAAACAATCCCTGTCTTGACTAAAGACCGGGTATTGATATAAATAATGACAAAAATAATAAATATCGTCATGGGTATAACGATCAGCAAGCGTTGTTGCATCTTCTGCATATATTCAAACTCGCCGCTCCAAATAATATTATATCCAAGCGGCAGCTTTATATTTTCAGCAACGGCCTTTTGGGCTCTGGCCACATACGTGCCCACATCAATGTCCTTTATGTCGACATACACCCACGCATTTGGCCTCGTATCTTCCGTGCGAATGACCATAGGGCCCTTCCTCGGCACGATTTTAACAAGTTGCCCCAATGGAATTTGCTGACCGTTCGGCGAAGACACGAGCACGTTTTTAAGCGCTTCCATATTATCGCGCAACTCACGGCTGTAGCGTAAATTTACCGGATAACGCTCCAACCCTTCGACTGTTGTAGTAATACTCATACCTCCAATGGCAGTTTGAATTACATTTTGTACTTCCGCAATCGTGAGACCATATCGCGATGCTTCAAACCTATTGATTTCTAAATCCAAATAATTTCCGCCGACTGCTCTTTCAGCAAACGCTGACAACGTTCCCGGAACATTTCTGACAATGTCTTCAACTTCCTTTCCGATGCGCTGTAAAGTATCTAAATTCGGCCCCGCTATTTTTATGCCTACCGGAGTCTTTATGCCGGTGCTAAGCATGTCCGTGCGCGTTTTAATGGGCATCGTCCACGCATTAGTTAAGCCTGGAAACTGAATGGCGCGGTCTAACTCATCAATGAGCTTAGGAACTGTCATGCCTGGGCGCCACTCATCCTCCGGCTTAAGCATAATGGTAGTTTCGATCATATCTAATCCAGCCGGATCTGTAGCGGTTTCAGCACGACCGATTTTGCCGAATACGTGATGCACTTCCGGAAAAGTCCGAATGATCTTGTCCGTTTGTTGAAGAATTTCTTTAGCCTTCGTGATCGACATGCCGGGCATAGTTGTTGGCATATACAGTAAGTCACCTTCATACAAAGGAGGCATAAATTCCGAGCCTAGCCGCGAAAACGGGATATATGTAATAAGAACGATACCGGCGGCGACAATCAGAACCGTCTTATTGTATTTCAGAACAAAATTTACAATTGGATGGTACAGTTTAATTAAAATCCTGTTAATCGGATTTTTTTCCTCAGGTAATATTTTCCCGCGGATGAAATAGCCCATCAAAATCGGTACAATAGTGATCGCAAGCAACGCGGCAGCAGCCATCGAATACGTCTTGGTGTAGGCGAGCGGATGGAATAACCGTCCTGCCTGTTCCTCCAGTGTAAAAACAGGTAAAAATGAGACCGTGATTACGAGAAGCGAATAAAACAAAGCCGGCCCGACTTCCTTGGAAGAGGCTAAAATGATTTGCCAATGATCTTTACGCTCTGCGAGCGGCTTTTCGTTTTCATGCTCGATATGTTTGTGCGCATTTTCGATCATAATGATTGCCGCGTCTACCATAGCCCCGATCGCTATGGCAATGCCGCCCAAAGACATGATATTGGCATTAATTCCCTGTGCTCGCATAACGATAAAAGAAATTAGAATAGCAGTTGGTAATGTGAATATTGCTACAAATGCGCTCCGTGCATGCAACAGAAACAGAATACAAACAATGGCAACAATGATAATTTCCTCGATAAGTTTCTCTTTTAACGTCTCAATGGCGCGTTCAATTAGTCCCGATCTGTCGTAAACGCTTTCTATATGAACATCCTCGGGCAAGCCCGCCTTAAGGCTTTCGAGCTTTTTCTTAACCGCCTCTATTACTTCCAGTGCATTTTCGCCGTATCTCATGACGATGATACCGCCAACGACCTCACCTTCTCCGTTAGATTCCGCCAGGCCCCGCCTCATGAGCGGACCTAACGCAACATCCGCAACATCGCTTACATAGACAGGAGTGCCTGTATTTGGATTTGTCATAAGCGGGATGGTTTTAATATCCTCAATAGACTTAATATATCCCAGGCCGCGAACCATAAATTCCGCTTCTCCCATCTCAACAACTTCGCCACCGACATCATTATTACTTCGGCGGATAGCCATCTCGACCATATCGGTGGATATATTGTAAGCTCGAAGCTTAATCGGATCTAATGTGACCTGATACTCTTTTACATATCCGCCGATACTGGCAACTTCAGCAACGCCCTCAACGCTGGTTAGTTCATATTTCAAATACCAATCTTGGAAAGACCGTAATTCCTGTAGCGAGCGTTTGTTGGAATTCAATGTGTATTCATATACCCAACCGACTCCCGTTGCGTCAGGGCCGAGTGTCGGAACAACAGCCGGAGGGAGTCTTTTCTGTGCATAATTCAGATATTCTAATACGCGGCTTCTGGCCCAGTAAATATCGGTACCGTCTTCGAAAATGACGTACACAAGTGAGTAGCCAAAAAAAGAATATCCCCTGACCACTTTTGAACCCGGCACGGACACCATCGCCGTGGTTAGCGGATACGTTACCTGATCTTCGATGATGCGAGGAGACTGGCCTGAAAATTCGGTATATATAATTACCTGAACGTCGCTCAGATCAGGTATAGCATCTATGGATGTATTCATCATAGCATACAGTCCCCACCCGATTAAAAAAACGGTGGCGAGTATAACTATGAATTTATTTCGTATGGAGGCTTCAATGATTTTTTCTAACATAAATTTTCTCCGTTATCAGAATATTGGGCGAAAGTTATCATTATTTTTTTGGTACTAACTTCATGCCGCACTTGGGACAATCGCCCGGTTTATCGCTGATTACTTCAGGATGCATTTCGCAGGTATATAACTGTTTGCCATCTGATTTTTTTTCCATTGTGCCGTGATCATGCAGCGATTCCATGTTCTCCTTGTCGGACATAGCGGTTGAGTCTTTCATATTATGACCCTTATGTTCGTCCATCTTCATCTGCATAGCGGCATGACCGGTATCAACCTCCGTTTTTCCTGACATCTGACTAATGGCCGCTTTGAGATTACTTTCCGAATCAATCAGGAACTGTGATGACACTACAATGCTTTCGCCATCGTGGATTCCTTCCAGTACTTGCACATAGCCCCCGGCTGTAACTCCAAGTTTTACTTCTCTCGGATCAAAGAAACCGCCGCCCAAGGCAACCACGGCAATGTTGCGTTCCCCGCTTCTAATGATGGCCTGTTCGGGCACTGCAATGGTCTTTACAGATATTGGAGATTTTATTTTTACTGTCACAAACATTTCAGGCTTAAGCGTAATCGTCTCTGTGTTTTTTACTTCAATGCGCACCTTTGCCGTACGGGACTCCATATTCAGATTAGGATAGATATAAGTAATCTTGCCCTTCATTGGTTTACCGGGATAGTATGATAGCTCAATCTCTACATCCTGATTTAATTTTATCCACGGTAATTCGAATTGATAAATTTCAGCATAAATCCAGACAGTCGACAGATCGACGATTTTATACATTTCCATTCCGGTCATCACATTTTGACCTTTCACAACCAGCTTCTCCATGACCGTTCCCTCATATGGCGAGTAAATTGTCATCGTTTTCTTAAATTTGCCGCTTTTTTCCAATTCAGCGATGTCGGATTCCGGAATATCCCAATACATTAGTTTACGTTTTGCGCCTTGAAGTAAGGTTGACGAACTTTTTTTCATCTCGTCGAGGCTTGACTGCTCCATCTGCTGTTTGTAGCCATATGCTTGCAAGTATTCTTGCTGAGCGTTGACAAGATCAGGGCTATACAACTCCA
>JAEUSJ010000101.1:0-2249 GCA_016788215.1 bacterium
GCGGCAAAAACTCCGATGACCAACGAGTATAAAAACCATTGTATTAAATTTCCGCTCATCGAAGGAGTCCCATTCGGAAGCACCGTCATGATCAGCACCGGGCCTTTTTTCATCTTGTCAGCAAACGCCTCCGATTTCATATCTTCCATGCTCGCCGCTCTAGGCACCATATAATCGCCGGGCTTCAGATTCATTGGGCGAAGCGCGTCCATCACCTGCTCCTCATTCGCTAGTTTCGGATATTCCCCTTTATGCCAGTGAAGGAACATATGGATGATCGAACTGACAATAAATACGGTCACTGCGGACAGCAGGATCGGCAGCCAGAGCGATAAGATGGAAACCATGGCATTCTCCTCATTTAGTGATGAATAATGTGCCGGAGGATCCGGCGGTATTTTTTTTGAGAATACGATTTACTGAGATGAATAGGCTAGAAAAAGGTAAGGCTTGAAATCCGATTTGTCAATGGTTTATTCGCGTTTAAAATATGAAAACAAAAAACACTGTCATTCTTCAAGAATCTTTTTGAGTAAAGTAATATCACCGATTCAAAAAAGATTCTTACAGAATGACATCCGCCGAGAGTCTGTCATGTGTTCGGTCTATCCTTTCTAAAACGCCAATTAGCGAATCCTTTACTTGGCTTTTTTCTTTTTTTTCTTACTCGCTTTGGCTTTTGGATTGAAATCCAGCGCAAGTTGTATCCATGACCCAAGTTCCTTATCGGTTTTCATTCCGGCGGGTTCCACAAATACATATCCTTTCATCGGTTTACCGGTAAAATTCATTTCCCGGCATCCCTTGCGCGTCAGCGCTTCAGCGTACATATCGGGATCGAGGCGAACCATAAGATCGTCTTTGATAATTCCTACACACATCTTTTTCTTTACCAGGTAACATGCGCCGCCCATCATTTCTTTTTCTTCGAAACGAATTTTCTTGTTATCCAGTACGCCGCGAATGCGGACGGCTAGTTCCTGATCGTATGCCATAACAATGCGCCTTTCGTTTTATAAATTAACATGTTTATCGGGTTGGCTCATAAAATAAGAAAAACCTTCAGCCTAAGCGAAGCCTAAGGCGGAAAATCTTTCGTGTCCTTCAGGCAGCCGTTTACTTTTCCCAGATCTTATGTTTGTAATCTGCGATGTTCCTGATTTCTTCGGACTTTTCGGTGTACAACCTGATCCGCGATTGGGCCGCTTCCCTTTCATCCGTGAGCCGTTCCATCAGTGTATCGTAATCGTCAAAAGGCATAACAAGGTTTTTTGAAAGCGGCAGGCGTTGAAGCGCGGCAAGGGAATCAGGGAAATAGAATTTAATTCCTGAAACGGCGCTCAATTCATTCCCCCGCGAGCGCATAAATCGCGTAACGATCTCTTTCAAGTCGTTTTCTGCGCGAATAAATAGTATCATTCGATCGAGATCGGTGCAATACATAGTTAGGCGGTCCGACTGATCCAGCAGGTAATCGGCTTTCTGATATAATTCTTCAGGTTCGTCATTGCGTTGCATTCTTATATCAACGAGCGGCATGTCGAATTTTTTCATTCGGTAAGTCTGGAACGGAGCTTTTTCCGCAAACATTTTGTTCAGTTTAGACATCTCATTGTATGAGATATCATCATCGTTCTTCCTGGATAACAACACCCGAATTGTATCGCTTATCTCTTTGTCCATGATTTCTACAAGTTTGGCGATCTGTTGATCGTTTGCTTCTCCATGAGCGCGGATCAGGTTATCGATCTTTACAATCTTTTTTGCAATATCTTCGGATTCTTTGAGTAAACCTTTTAATTCAATTCGGTCGAAGAAACCGATGTCGCCCGCCTGTTTTATGCGGTCGATATGAAGAACGAGGGTGTCATATTGAACAGTCAGCATTTTCTTTGTCTGATCAAAGGTAGTTACGTCGTGATGCGACTTTTCCAAAAAGCGCAAAATTTCAATGACTGATGGAGATGAAAATTCAGATCGGATCTGGCCGTAAATAGAACAAGGGAATAGAAGTACTAATAAAAAAATGCCGCTCATTAGAATGCGATAAGGCCCTCCGTACATAATCTCAAACCTCTTTTCAAAACGCCTTAAAGAAGACCGTATTTTTCAAGTTTGTAGTAAAACGCGCTTGTCTTTATACCCAGTATACGTGCGGCTTCTGTTCGTGTTCCGCCGCTTTTGTCCAGCGCTTTTTTGATCATGGATTTTTCGATTTGTTCAAGCATAGCATCAAGCCCGGCCGTCTC
>JAEUSJ010000101.1:2349-6143 GCA_016788215.1 bacterium
CCGCCGCTTTTGTCCAGCGCTTTTTTGATCATGGATTTTTCAATTTGTTCAAGCATAGCATCAAGCCCGGCCGTCTCGACATCCTCAAGGTTTAACAAGAATTCCCGTTCCGCATTTTGTATCATGGAGAAATCCGCCACAGTCAAGGTATTGTGATCGGCAAGAGCCACCGCACGTTCAATAATATTTTCAAGTTCACGAACATTCCCCGGCCAATGATACTTCTGGAGTATTTCGTGAATTCCCTGCTCTACCGTTATTTTTTTTCCGGTATCTTTTTCAATTTTATGAATAAAAAACTCGGTGAGCAAAATAATATCTTCCTTTCTGTCGCGCAGCGGCGGAAGCAGAATAGGTATAACATGAAGCCGGTAATATAGATCTTCGCGGAAAACGCCTTTTTTGACCCCGTCAAGAAGATTACGGTTGGTAGCCGCTATGATACGCGTATTTACACGCAGCGTTACTTCCCCGCCGACGCGCTCAAACTCCTGCTCTTGTATGACGCGCAGTAATTTCACCTGGACATTAGGTGTGATGTCCCCAATTTCGTCAAGAAATAACGTTCCTGTATCCGCTAATTCGAATCTGCCTTTTTTGGTTTTGATCGCGCCGGTAAAGGAACCTTTTTCATGCCCAAAAAGTTCGCTTTCCAGCAGCGTCTCCGTCAGCGCAGCGCAGTTCACTTTGATAAACGGTTTATCTTTGCGTGAACTGTTGTAGTGGATCGCGCGCGCGATGAGTTCCTTTCCGGTGCCGCTTTCCCCAAATATGACAACCGAGCTGTCCGTTTCAGAGCTCTTCCTGACCAGTTCATAAATGTCTTTCATTCGCGGCGAACTGCCGACGATCTCACCAAAATTATATTTGTCGCGGATTACTTCTCTTAGATATTTATTCTCCTCGTCTGTTTTAACAAAAAGCCTCCGCTCCTGATAAACTTTTAAGATCTTATCAAGTTTGAGTAACAGCTCATCCGGTGAAAACGGTTTTGTAATAAAGTCGGACGCACCCAGTTTCATGGCCTCCACGGCAATATCCACGGTGCCAAAGGCAGTGATTAATATCACTTCCGTATCGGGAGAATTCTCTTTTACATTCTTCAAAACGTCCATGCCGTCCATTACACTCATTTTATAATCTGTGATAACGACGTCAAAATACTGCTTTCGGATCCAGGCGAGGCCGTCTTGTCCGTTCGCAGCGCATTCTACTTTATATTGGGGTTTGAGCACTTCCACAATGCCTTCGCGCATAGTGGCGTTATCTTCAATGACTAGAATTTTGAATAGATTGGAATTCGGCATGGGAGGATTACAGTTTACCGTCTCTGTATTTTACATACGTATCTTTATTTTTCGGATCTAGCTCGATCATGAGGTCGAAAAGGCGGGTATCGCCTGATTTTTCGAATATCTTACAGATAGTAATGTAATGTACTTGAATGAAACGCTCGGTGTGATATGCCGTTTCGGTTTTTCCCTTGAGGCTTTGAAAAAGAGCAACCGCTTTCGACACATTCTTTCGCGCCAAGGTGATATCCCCGTCCTCATAGTTGAACTGGCCTTCATAGAAAAAATCTTTCATGATGCGGTAATCAAGATAACGAGGATCCAAAAATAGTTCCGCTTTAAGAAGCCGATCTTCCCATCCTCTTGCATTATATGCGATCAACGCCTTAGATTGCAGCGCAATGCTCTTGGCTCGCTGAAAATAGTTTGTCCCCAAAAATTTTCCAAGCGTATCCATTTCATCGCCCAGCATGATATTCACATAAAAATCAATAATGCTCAATAATGGATCGATCACATTGTCATTATGATAGAAAGTGTATCCTTTCTTCAGAACGAATATACACCCGTTATCCAAGTATTGTAATTCTTTAGAATTTGAAAAATAGATCGTGGCTGAAACGGTTTTGGCGCCGCCTTCATCTATCACTTTTTCCAGAAATACTTGCACCTCGAGATTCAGAGGCGTCTGATCATCGGTTTGAGACCAATTGTAGTCGTTCAGGTAACTCGTTAACTTTTGTTCAAACCCTTCAAAAAGATCGAGATTACGTCCTTGCAGTTTGTCATGAATCACTTTGACCTTGGCAACGATTTTCTGGCCGTAAGCGTTACTGCCGAGAGACAGCATCAATAGCAAAACGAAAAACTTGTAAAATGTGAGCTTCATTTTTCTTTCAGTCCTTAGTCACGTCTATCATTTCATAGGTACCTTTGCCGATCCACCCTCCGCCGTCCACCGTTATGACTTCGCCCGTAATATAGTGTGAATAATCAGACAATAGAAAAAGTAAACTGTTGGACACGTCGTCCGGCTGCCCGAAGCGGCGCATAGGGATCCTCCGATTCATACGCTCGCGCTGATCCTCATCAACCCACAAGTTTTTGTCCGTCCCTTCCGTGCGAATTGCGCCCGGCGCAATGGCGTTGACCCTGATATGATACTTAGCCCACTCTGCTGCGAGTGTGCGCGTCATAGCCAGCACGCCCGCCTTCGCGCTTGCCGAATGTACCACGCCGGGTTCCGATGCCCATGCGTAGGTTGCAACGATATTGATGATCGTGCCGCCTCCATTTTTGATCATGGTCTTACCGACCGAACTGGAACAGTAGAACGTTCCATTTAAAACTATATTGACAACGGAATTCCACCCGTTGACGGACAAATTCTCTGCAGGACAGATAAAATTTCCCGCAGCATTATTGATCAGCGCATCGATCCTTCCATATTTTTCGATCAGCATATCCGTCATGTTTTGAACTTGTTCAGGATTACGAACGTCGCATGTAATGGGTGTTACCGTCGTATCGTGTTTTGAAATGTCATGTGCGGCTGTTTGCAAAACGTCTTTCCGGCGCCCGGCAATAGCAACGTGGGCTCCGCGAGCGGCGCAAGCTTCCGCCATGGACTTGCCCAGTCCGGTTCCGCCGCCCGTTATGACCACCAGGCGGTCTTTTAAAAATTTATTATCAAGCATGGTCTGTTATAATTTGTTATGAACTCATTTTAGACATGGCGCCCATCTCAAGGCTCGCCAAATCCGCATCGTCCAAATATATGATCCTGCCGCAGTATTCGCACGTGCGAATCATATCTTTTTTCTTCAGCTCAATGATGATCTGCTGTGGAATCTGATTAAAACAACCGCCGCACGATGACTTCACTATCGCGGCTACTGCTAAACCGTTCTTTGCCTTACGAATGCGTTCGTATTTGCTGACCAGATCTTTCCGGATCTTCGGAGTAATCGCATTTCTGCGTTCTTTCAATCCGTCTTCTTCTTTTGAAGTCTCGCTGATCTTGATATTCAGTTCGTTTTCTCTTTCCTGATAATCCGCCTCAAGCGTTGACAATTTTTCCACTTTTGGCTTCAGGCCTTCTTCCATTTCCATCACCTTCGAGTCGATTTCGATAATGCGCAGCTTAATGCGGTTGTTTTCCTGTTCGCAATGCTCAATCTGGGATGAGGTTGCCTCATATTCTTTGTTCGACGTCGCTTTGTAAAGTTGATCCTGGAACTTCGTCAGTTTCTCTTGATTGAGCGCCTGCTCGTTGGAAATGTCACTCTTCTCCTTGTTAAAAGCTTCGATGGAATTCTGATCGGATTGGATCTCTTCCTTCAATTCAGATAACTCCGCCTTAAGGCTTTCAACCTGTTTCGGTAGATCGCCCCGCAGCATTTCAATTTCTGCGAGCTTGGTGTCAATGCCCTGCAATGTTACTAAATTTTGTATCGTCGCCTGCAATGTCGTGCCTCCTTAGAAAAATAAATTAAAAAAAAT
>JAEUSJ010000101.1:6242-8282 GCA_016788215.1 bacterium
GGCGTTCTTTTTTCTACAAACGCCATGAGACCTTCTTTCGCATCGCTGCTTTTGAAAAGGAGAGACTGTAATTCACGTTCAACCGCAAGCCCTTGTTCCAGGCCAATTTCCAATCCCGTTTGCACGGAACGTTTAATATGTCCAACGGCCATTGCCGCTTTGTTGGGTATGGTGAACTGCTTAGAGTAGGCCATCACCTGTTCCATGAATTGCTGGCTGTTTCCTTCATAAATATAATTGATTAGTCCCATGTCCAATGCTTCTTCGTACGAAAATTTTCTGCCGGTGGCCATGAGTTCAATCGCTTTGCTTCGTCCGACGGCACGGCCAAACCTCTGCGTCCCGCCAGTGCCGGGTAAGACGCCTAATGATACTTCCGGTAAGCCGATCATGCCGCCGTCCTTACGCGCGATGCGTATATCGGCCGCCATCGCAATTTCCAATCCGCCGCCGACGCAGTGTCCGTTCAGTGCGGCAATAACCAACTTCGGCGTCTGTTCCAGTCGAAGCAAGGTTTCGTTGGCATGAAGGCAGAAATAATATTTCCAGACAGGATCGGCCTTGCTGAGCATGTCGATATTAGCGCCGGCGCAGAAAAATTTTTCCCCAAGGCCGGTCAGCAGTATCACATTGACGTTTTCGTCAAAACGTGCTTTCAATATGGCTTCATCCAGTTGGCGCATCATCTCATGCGTGTAGGTATTTGCCGGCGGATCAGCCAATGTGAGAATCGCAATACGGTCTTTAACCTCGTATTGAACTAAAACTTTGTCAGCCATGGTACAACTCCTGTTGGTTTTTTTATTAGTATGAATTGAATTATAAAATTTGAGTGCCGGTCCTGAGTAAGGTCAGAAATTCGCTGCGCGTCCGGCTATCATCTTTGAATACGCCGCGCATGCAACTGGTCGTCGTTAAACTTTTCTGTTTTTCAACTCCGCGCATCATCATACAGAGATGCTGCGCCTCGATAATTACGCCCACGCCTTGCGGATTGAGCGCGTCATGAATGGCATGCGCTATCTGCTGTGTGAGCCTTTCTTGTACTTGCAAACGCCTGCTGAAAATATCTACCACACGCGGCAACTTACTCAATCCGATAATCTTACCGTTGGGAATGTACGCGATATGGCATTTCCCGAAAAACGGAAGCATGTGATGCTCGCAAAGACTGTATAGTTCAATGTCTTTGACCAGCACCATTTCGTTAATGTCTTCAACAAAAACGGCGGAGTTGATGATTTCTTCCGGGCTCATTTTATAACCGCCCATGAGAAAATCATAACTCTTCTCCACGCGTTCCGGAGTCTCCAGCAGCCCTTCCCGTTCGGGATTTTCCCCGTAGTTCTTAAGTAAATTTCTGATCAGTTCTTTGGTATTCATACCGGTATAAAAAAAGAACCCTGAAGCGGTTGTCGTTCAGGGTTCTAGTTAAATGTGCGATGTAAAAAAATTTATAAAATGGTTCTTAGTGTCTAATTGAACTTTCAATGTGAAAAACAAAATAGATTGCATTGACTAAGTTTAAAATGTGGATTCTCAAATAACAAAAATGCAACGGCAAGATATAGAATCAGGGTCATTAATGCAAGAAGAATTTATACTAATTCGTTAAATTTATTGCTTTTGAATCGTTCGTTTGGATCGAATGACAAGCGCGTCGGCTCCTTCTCTGTCCATCGACATTTTAAAGATATCCAAAGGGTATGAGAAATCTTTTCCCCGTTTGGTTCCAACGTCATTGGTAATCATACGGTCTTCGGTATAACCGATAACGGTAACCATGTGATACTCGGGTCCCGGTTGTTTATAGAACGGGTTTTTCAGCATACGCCCGTAAGTAGGCGCCACCACCGGAAATCCCAGCGCAACTTGTTCTTTTATGTCATAGATGCTTGCATTACGCATGATCGTGATTTCGTCCGATGTATACCCAAAAAAACCCATCATCAGCATTTTAATACTGTCGGCATGAATGTCTTTGTGAACGCCGAAATGTTTTTCCTGCCACGCGATCATGTCCTGAAGCGTCTTGTCTAC
>JAEUSJ010000101.1:8381-11588 GCA_016788215.1 bacterium
ACTGTCGGCATGAATGTCTTTGTGAACGCCGAAATGTTTTTCCTGCCACGCGATCATGTCCTGAAGCGTCTTGTCTACTTTAGCGAGATCAGCTTCTTTGATTCCTGTGTCATAGTAAACGGCCTGCAATACAGCCGCTTCCTCGCAACTGGCGTGATGAATATCCCAACTCGCATCGTTTGTCATAGGCGCCTGGCAGAAAAACGGTACTTCCAGGTACGCTTTTTCCGGAATAACGGGTTTTAATACCGATGCCTGAATTGACTCCAACGCCGACTTGGTCACAACATCTTTCGACGTGATTTTTTGCAGCGTTTCAATGTTTTCTTTTTCCATTTGTTGACGGTAAAAATATTGTTCGGCCCGCGGGTATACCAAGAAGCCCGACGAAACGGCAACTAAAATCAAAGAGCCAACTAAGAGTTTTCGTTTATTCATTTATGAATTTTTTACTCTGATTTAGTGATAAGTTAAAATATCATTTAATTTTACAGAATCAAACTCCGATGTCCATGAGCGCCTCGGGAAGATAATTGACAATATCGGAAGCAATCAGTCCCATTTCTGTTTTTTTATTTTTCGCTATGTCGCCGGCAAGTCCGTGGATATAAGCTCCGGCAAAGGCCGCTTGTTCGGATGGCAATTGTTGAGCCAGCAAGCCGGCTATGACCCCGGTCAGGACGTCCCCGCTTCCAGCGGTCGCCATACCCGGATTACCGGTGTTGCAAACATGAATACGTCCGTCAGCCGCGGCAATAATGGTCGGTGAACCTTTGAGTAAAATCGTTTTATTTAATTTTCGGGATGTGTGCCTAAGATGATCTATACGATCTAAAACTATTTTCTCTTTTACTGTATTGGACAAAACGGCAAATTCACCAATGTGCGGAGTGAATACCATGTCGGATGCAATCGATGAAATCATTTCCGATTTACCCGCAAGCGCCGTTACGGCATCGGCATCGATTACAGCCGGCTTTTTTAGTAATTGCACTATTTCCTGGATGAGTTGTATCGTTTCATCGTGTTGTGACATTCCCGGGCCGATGGCCGTTACGTCTGCCCACTTCATATACTCCAGTAACCGTTCACGATTTCGATACGCAGGTGAGCCCTCTTTAGTTTCTTCTAAACGGAGCGTCATAGCTTCCGGCAGTGCATGCTCGATCACATGCGCGACTCCCTCCGGAATAGCAACTTTAACCAAACCGGCCCCAATTCTCAGCGCTGATTTCGCCGCTAAGAATGCCGCGCCGCTCATGCCGCGCGAACCGGCTATAATCAAAACTTTGCCGAAATCATATTTGTAGGCATTGTGCCTGCGGGGTTTCAGTAACTGTCTTACGTCTTCTTTTTCGATCAGAACAAATTTATCGCCGCGTGTCAGTTCATCGGGAAACCCGATATCCGCAACATACAGCTTTCCGGTATAGTGTTTTCCATCCCCGAAAAGCAGCCCCGATTTCGGCAAACCCATGGTGACCGTTGCATCCGCTTTGACGGCGGCATTCTCTACGCGGCCCGTTTCACCGTTCATGCCGGACGGAATATCAACCGAAAGCACATAACATCCTTGCTGATTTCGCCATGCGTTAATTTTCTCGACAAGATTCAGAAGTTCTCCATCAAGAGTGCCGCGCGCGCCGGTTCCCAGAAGCGCATCAACAATAATATCCGGCTTCTCGTTCCCAAGATCATGCACGTTGGAAATAAAAATCGGCTGTACGCCGCCGGCGATGAGTTTATTGAAATGAATGCGCGCATCCATTTTAACGTCTTCCAAACTGCCGGTAACAAATACTTTGGGCGCGGCGCCGTTTTCCTTCAGATAACGTGCAATTACAAACCCGTCACCGCCGTTGTTGCCCTTACCGCAAAAAACAAAAATGTTCTTAGCCGTGTATTCTGTAAATAAAACTCTGATGCGCTCAAATACCGCCGCGCCCGCGCATTCCATCAATATTTCGCCGGTAATCTTATAATCTTGAATTGTTCTCCGGTCAATCTCCTGCATGTCTTGCGGCGTTACGATTTTTTTCATTTGAAATGATTTTAAAAACTACTGAAAAAATAAATAAGGTTCGTTTGGTACCATCACCGTGCGAGAAAGTACCTTTCCGTGCCGGTAACCAAACCGTTGAATATAATTTAACTAAGGAAGATGAAAAAAGGAAGGAAAGAAACGAAGAAAAAATTTGTCGGAATGAGAGGATTTGAACCTCCGACCCCTCCCACCCCAAGGGAGTGCGCTATCCGGGCTGCGCCACATTCCGAATCATCAATTATGCGCCCAATATACTATGGCGTCTACAAATACTCAAGATTTTTTATTGCTTTCTTCAGATTCTTTTCGGATGTACCAAACGAAATCCGCACATATCCTTCTCCGGCCTTTCCAAATGCGCTGCCGGGAACAGTGACCATCTTCGCCTTTTCTAATAGAAATTCGCACGCCTGATCCGAACTCATCCCCAGTCTCTTGATATTAACAAATCCGTAAAAGGCTCCCTGAGCCTTAAAACATGCCAGTTTTTTGTTGTTAAATCCCTTGTGAACTATATTCCGTCTAATCTGATAAGCCTGATTCATTTTTTTTAAGTGCAGTTGCAGGCCCGTCAACGCTTCCACGCCCGCCCACTGGCTAACGGCCGAAGGACAAGTTGCAGATAACTGCTGAAGTTTATTGATCTGTCCTATTATTTTTCGATCACCGGCAAGATACGCAAGTCTCCAGCCCGTCATGGAATACGCTTTGGAGAAACCGTTTAAAATAAGGGTACGCTCGCGCATCGAAGGCAATGAAGCTATAGAATGAAATTGATGATTGTCAAAAATAATTTTTTCATAAATATCATCCGACACACACATCATGTTCTTCTCAATGCAGATTTTCGAAATGATTCCCAGTTCTTCTTTAGTCAACACTTTGCCGGTCGGATTACTCGGGCTATTGATCAGCATGAGTTTAGTTCTCGGCGTAACTTTTTCCAGGATCTGTTTTTCAGTTACTGAAAATCCGTCTTCTTCGTGTGTTTCTACTCCGACATAAACGCCGCCCGCCAAAGCGATGCAGCTCTCGTAACCTAACCAACATGGCTCGATGCACAATACTTCATCGCCGGGATTAATAAGCGCTAACACCGCATACATAATGGCTTGCTTTCCTCCGGGAGTAACGATGATCTCAGTATCGGCGGAATACAACAG
>JAEUSJ010000102.1:0-2975 GCA_016788215.1 bacterium
AGTGTCCATCGTGTCAAGGCAATGGGCTTATTGATTGTCCTAAATGCAAAGGCAAAGGTTGTTATACCTGCAAACAATCCGGAAAGATTGAATGCCCTAATTGCAAAGGTAAAGGACAAAAATAGGCGCTATTAGGCTCAAATCTAAACTGAACGACCGCATCGAAGGTTTCATTGTCATAATCGATGCGGTTTTTTGTTTTTTTGTCACTACTCTACGACCTCTTCGGGGTTCCACCCCTATTCGCTCAAACCCACTTTCCCAACATTCTAATTGCTTTTTTGAGCTTCTTTTTTTATATATGCCCCTTACTTAAGGTTATTTACTCTTGGATTAATCAAGCAGAGCGATGTTTAAAGAAATAGAATCACAGGATGAACTCCCGAAATTAGAGAAAGAGATTCTCGAGTTTTGGCGTCAAAATAATATTTTCAAGAAAAGTATAGAAGACCGCAGCGCCGATAAGGAATTCGTTTTCTACGAAGGCCCTCCGACAGCCAACGGCCGGCCGGGCATTCATCATGTACTTGCTCGTTCGCTTAAAGATTTCGTCTGCCGTTATAAAACCATGCAGGGCTACCGCGTGGAGCGCAAAGGCGGATGGGATACGCACGGATTGCCGGTCGAAATTGAAGTCGAAAAATCGCTCAACATCAGCGGCAAGAAAGACATTGAAGCTTTCGGCACGGAAGCATTCAATAAAAAATGTTTTGAAAGCGTCTGGACCTATAAGAATCTGTGGGATGAACTCACCGACCGTATGGGATACTGGGTTGACCTGAAAGACCCCTACATCACCTGCGATACCAATTATATCGAGTCCGTGTGGTGGGTTCTGCAACAGTTCTACAATAAAGGCCTCGTTTATAAAGGATTCAAAGTTGTCCCCTATTGCCCGCGTTGCGGCACGCCGTTGTCCTCGCACGAGGTTGCGCAAGGTTATCAGGACGTCAGCGATCCGTCCGTGTATATTAAACTCAAATTACAAAGCGCCGACAACACTTACTTCCTCGTTTGGACCACGACGCCGTGGACGCTCATTTCCAACGTCGCTTTGGCGGTCGGAAATGATATCGACTATGTCAAAGTCAAACACAAAGATCAGATCTTGATCATGGCGGAAGCCCGCGTGAAAGAGGTTCTGAAAGAAGAATATGAGATCGTAGAAACTTTCAAAGGCGAATCCTTATTAGGACAGGACTACGAACCGCCATTCAATTATATACCGGTTGATAAAAAAGGATTCTACGTGATCGCCGGCGATTTTGTCACGACGGAGGACGGAACCGGAATCGTTCATACGGCGCCGGCATTTGGCGAAGACGATTATGTCGTCTGCAAAGCGCACGACCTGCCATTCCTGCGGCCGGTGGATGCGGCGGGAAAATTTGAAGATGCCATCACCGATTTCAAAGGGCAATTTGTGAAAGACGCCGATCCGGATATTATCACTAATTTAAAACGGCGCGGGATTTTATACCGTTCGGAGAAGATCAAACATAGTTACCCGCATTGCTGGCGCCACCGTACGCCGCTCATTTATTACGCGCGTGACGCGTGGTATATTCGCACCACCGATTTCAAAGACCGCATGGTTGAGAACAATGCCTCAGTTAATTGGTTCCCGCCGGAGATCAAAGAAGGCCGCTTTGGGAATTGGCTGCGTAATAATATTGACTGGTCATTGTCACGTGACCGCTACTGGGGCACGCCTTTGCCGATCTGGATTCATGAAGATTCCGGCGAAATGATATGCGTGGGAAGCCGTGAAGAACTGCAAAAAGGAAAAATGAAAGACGGCCGCGCGGTGCCGAATGATCTCGATCTGCATAAGCCGTATGTCGACGACGTTATTATCGAAAAAGACGGTAAAACTTTTACCCGCACGCCGGAAGTGGTCGATGTCTGGTTCGATTCAGGCTGTATGCCTTATGCGCAATGGCATTACCCGTTCGAGAACAAGGAAATATTTGAGAAACAATATCCGGCTGATTTCATCTGTGAAGGCGTTGATCAGACCCGCGGATGGTTTTATTCCATGATGGCTGTTTCAACGTTCTTATTCGATAAATCACCTTACAAGAATGTCGTAGTTAATGAACTCGTTCTCGACCCGCAGGGCCGTAAGATGAGCAAGTCGCTCGGCAATGTAGTCAATCCATTCGAGATGCTGGATCAACACGGTGCGGATATTTTGCGCTGGTATCTCTTGGTCAATACGCCGGTTTGGATACCGAAACGGTTTGACGCCGAGGGTCTCAGCGATATGAAGAAAAAATTCTTCCGCCCGCTTCTCGAAACGTACAAATTCTTTATTCTGTATGCGAATATTGACGGTTTTGATTCAACAGAAAAAGAAATTCCGAACTGCGAGCGGACCGAACTGGATCGCTGGATATTATCCCGTTTGCAGACGACCGTCGAAGATGTCACGGAACAACTCGAGAAATACGATACAACGAAGGCCGGCAGACTAATTCAAGAATTTGTTGACCAAGATTTGTCAAATTGGTATATTAGGCTCTCACGACGTCGATTTTGGAAAGGCGAACGCGGACAAGATAAAACTGCCGCGTATCAAACGTTATTTGACATTTTGTTCACGCTGTCAAAACTCATTGCTCCATTCTGTCCTTTTTTGGCGGAGCGAATGTACCGCAATCTGAACGGCGAAGACAAAGCCGGAAGCGTTCATCTTTGTCTTTTTCCAGTCAAGGATCCGGTCAAACAAAGCAAGGCTTTGGAAGAAAAGATGAGTTCCCCGCGCCGGGTGGTTCAGTTGGGGCGAGCATTACGCGAATTGAAAGAACTAAAGGTCCGGCAGCCTTTGTCAAAGATCATCGTGGTAACGGAAAAAGAAAATGTTCGCCGTGACATCAACGATTTTGAGGAGCTTATAAAAAGTGAACTCAATGTCAAAGCTATTGAATTTGTTGCAGACTCCGGTTCGCTTGTTAGTCAAAAGGTGAAACCTA
>JAEUSJ010000102.1:3073-11477 GCA_016788215.1 bacterium
AATTTCAAAGCGCTGGGACCTAAATTCGGCCAGCATGTGAATCAAGTTGCCGCAGCCATCAAGTCGTTCGGGGAAAAAGAAATTGAAGAATTGGTTCTCTCCGGAAAGCATATGGTTCATATTGGCGGACATGAATTTGAGGTAACGAAAAACGAAGTCGAGATCCTTCACGAAGAAAAAGAAGGCTTAGCCGTTCAATCCGATGGAGCCATCACCGTCGGACTCGATACGCACCTGACGCAGAGCTTGATCGATGAAGGCGTTGCAAGAGAATTTATCAACCGCGTTCAAAATCTCAGAAAAGAGGCGGGTTTTGAAGTGATTGAACGAATTAAAATCACATTTGACGGCAGCGATACGCTGAAAAAGGCGGTCCTCGGCCAAAAGCAATATATATTGAATGAAACGCTTTCGACAGAAATAAGCACAACGTTTACGAACGGTGAATTTTCGAAAGAAGTTGAAATGAACGATGAAAAAATTCAGATCAGCGTACAACGGATAAGCTAAGGATACTGTTTTATTTTCTTAACATTACCGAGAGGGGTTTAGCATGAAGAAGAAAGACCTGGAATATTTCAGAAAGTTAATCCAGGAGGAGCAAGACAAAGTCCTGAAAGATATGGGTTATATTAAAGAGACCCTTCTGGATTCGACTATGCGCGACGCTTCCGGCGATCATTCGGCCTATTCATTTCATATGGCCGATCAGGGCAGCGACACCTATGACCGTGAAAAAACGTTCATGCTTGCCTCGCGTGAAAATAAGTACCTTTCCGAACTCGTTGCCGCTATGCGCCGTATTGAAGAAGGCACCTACGGCGTATGCATGATATGCAACAAAGATATTGAGAAGGAACGCCTGGAAGTCGTCTTGGTCGCAAAATACCATGTCGAATGCAAACGTAAATTAGAAAAAGTAAAGACCAAAGACTCGCACTCGGAATATAATAACCATTAACAGGAACGGCCTTTGAAAATATACTGGCTCGCATTTTGGATCATTATTTTTGATCAAATCACCAAGTGGATGGTGAAACATTGGATGATCCTTCATGATTCCATTCCATTGATCGGAACAACGGTTCAACTTACTTATTTAGAGAATCCGGGCATGGCTTTTGGCATCCGTTTTTTTGAAACACATCCGTTTTGGGGAAGATGGTTTTTTTCCATCGTATCCATTCTTGCTTCCATTGGGCTGATATGGTATATTTACCGTATGCGTCATGAACGCCGGATGTACCGTGTTTCTCTCGCGTTGATTCTTGGCGGCGCGGTCGGCAATCTGATCGACCGGGTAACTTTTGGTCGGGTAGTCGATTTCATGGACGTGGATATACCCGACTTGTTTGGCATGCAGCGGTGGCCGGTATTTAATGTTGCCGATTCATCCGTTGTACTGGGCATGATCGTGATGAGCGCCTTTGTTATGTTTACTAAACACGAGAAGGAACACGTTCAGGTTGATGTAGAGGAAACGCAAACGATGATCGGAACGAAAAAAGAGATGGCGGAATAAATTACGGACGAAAACGTTAAACAACTGCCTTCTACAAACAATCGATTTCATTAACTCAAGGAGAATATACAATGAGTCATCCGGTAATTTTGAGCGACGACAATTTCGAAAATGAAGTAATTAAATCCGGTAAACCGGTTATGGTTGATTTTTGGGCAACCTGGTGCGCGCCGTGCCGCATGATTGCGCCGGTCGTTGAAGAAATGGCCAAGGAATACGACGGACAAGCCAAAATATGCAAAATTGACGTAGACGCCAATCCCGGAGTCGCATCGAAATACGGCATCATGAGTATTCCGAGCATTTTATTTTTCAATCACGGCAAGCTGGTTGATAAGATCGTCGGCGCCGTTCCAAAAACGCAACTGGTCAGCAAATTACAAGGCGCGATGGCGCAAGTCGCTTAATTTGTCAACATTCAACGATTCGAATGCGTAGTACGTGAATCGCTCCCATATTTGATATCGAGAGTAAAAATATAATCAATCCCATTTAAAGGATCAAAACCGCTGCACTGAAAGTGCCTGACAAGAAGTATAACTTTCCAAAAACCGCTCCGTCGCACCGGAGCGGTTTTTGTGTTTAAGGGAACCTTAAATCATCTTGATTCTCGCGGAGCATCTAAGTATATTTTGTTTAAGTTAATATCGGAATGAACTAAAAAAGAAATGCGGTAATGGATGAGTTCGAATCTGCCATTTGAATTTACGCAGGCGGAAATAGGCCTTCGCGACGATGTTCGTGTTTTTGCAGATACTTATATCCGCCCGGTTGCAGCCGATATGGACGCGCGCTCTGAATTTCCGCTTGATAATATCCGGCGTATGGCGCAAAAGGGATGGATGGGCATTCCATACCCGAAAAAATTTGGCGGCATGGAGATGACCTCCGTCGCCTATATTCTTGCTGTGATCGAACTTTCGAAAGTGTGTGCATCGCACGGCATCACGTTAGCCGCCCATACCGGCATTGGATGCGGCCCGCTGTGGCTGTTGGGCACGGAAGAACAAAAGAAACAGTATCTGACCCCCGGCGCGAAGGGTGAAAAGCTGGCATCGTTTGGATTAACGGAGCCCGGCGCGGGCAGCGATGCCGGCGGAACGAAGACCACGGCGGAGTTGCAGGGCGATCATTATGTCATCAATGGTTCCAAAATATTTATAACCAGCGCAGGATATGCCGATATTTTTGTTGTTACGGCAGTAACGGACAAAACCAAAGGAAAAGGCGGAATAAGTTCTTTTATTGTCGAAAAATCATTTCCTGGATTTATAGTCGGTAAAAAGGAAAATAAAATGGGTTGGCGGGCATCGGATACGCGTATGCTGCATTTTGAAAATATGCCGGTTCCCAAAGAAAATTTGCTCGGCCGCGAAGGCGAAGGATTAAAAGGGTTTTTGAAAGTATTGGACGGCGGCAGAGTTGGCATGGCTGCATTATCCCTTGGCATTGCCATTGGCGCATACGAAGAAGCTCTGAAGTATGCAAAGAACCGGATGCAGTTTGGCCAACCCATCGCGCATAACCAGGCGATACAATTCTACCTGGCCGATATGGCTTTGGCCATTGAATGCGGGTGGCATCTCGTTTTGCATGCGGCCCGTAAAAAAGATGCCGGCATGCCATTTAGCAAAGAAGCGGCGATGGCAAAATTACAAACGTCGGAACTGGCAATGCAAGCGACGACCAAAGCGATCCAGATCCTTGGAGGCGTTGGCTATACCTCCGACTATCCGGTCGAACGTTATTTTCGCGATGCAAAAGTTTGTGAAATCGGAGAAGGAACCTCCGAAATTCAGAGGCTGGTCATCGCGCGCGAAATACTGAGAGATATACATGAGTAGGTTTAATGTGAGAAATACCCAGCGGCATCCCCTGCAGACCATTTTTAAACACTCCCCGATCATTTTTGCGAAATTTATTCTTGGGAAAAAACATTTTGCAGTCAAAGTGCTTCTGCTTTTCACTTTGATCATCGGATGCGTATTGTTATTTCCCGGAAGTGAATTTACACGTTACACGGAATACAAGGTAGGCACGATCTCGCCGGATGAAGTTCGCGCGCCATTGACCTTTCCGGTTTATAAAAGTAAAGAGCAATTAGAAGACGAACGCAAAGAAGCGGAAAATTTGATCGCCCCATTGTTCGACAAAAATTCAAATGTCGCTCAGGTTCAAGAAGCCAATCTAGACGAGTTAATGGGTTATATCCGGCAACTGCGCCTTTCGCCAAAGCCTTTTGAATACACGGACGTCGAAGGGAAAAAGCAAAACTATATCCCGCAGTCCTACGATTCATTGAAAAATGCCATCAACAAGAGCTTCGGTTTTAACATTCTCGAAGACCGTTGGCAGTTTTTGATCAACCGCGACCCGAGCGGATCCGAAACTTATGAAAAGGTGAAAAAGGACT
This sequence comes from bacterium, assembly GCA_016788215.1. Lineage (GTDB taxonomy): Bacteria > CLD3 > CLD3 > SB21 > SB21 > SB21. Next base: position 7,009 of record JAEUSJ010000102.1, read on the forward strand.
CGGCCCGAAGTTTACGGAAAATTACGCTTGGCAAGACAATGACCCATGCCCAGTTTATGGAATTTGCCACCGATCTGTCGACTATCCTTTTGGATCAATTTGTATTGGGTGTTATGGACGTCGAAAAAAATAATTTTAAAAGCCCGATTTCACCGATTAACGTCAGGACGGGAAAACAAGAATCAACAGAATTTGTTAAGAACATCAATGACATGGAAGAGGCGCGTTACCGAATTCAGGATTTGCTAAAAAATTATTACGCCGATCCCAAATTAATCAACGCAGGTTATGAAATTCTTACGCACTTTTTAGTTCCAAACGTTATCAGCAACGGCGAGGAAACCAAGCGCCGCAAAAAGGAAGCGTCTACTTCGGTTCCTCAAACCTATGGTTTTGTACTTGCCGGTGACGTTATTGTGAGGAAAAACGAAACCATCACGCCAAAGATACATCAGCAACTGATATCGCTGGAATCAACCTGGGCAGAAAAAATAAATATGGAAGGCGGCGTGGGCATTATTCTACCTTATATCGGCCGCGGCCTCCTTGTGTTTTCCCTACTTTTCTTTCTACTCAGTTACATTTATTTGAACCGGCCTGATATTTTGAACAGCGTACGAAAGTTGGCGCTTCTCGTTTCAATCATTCTTATCGAAATAGGTTTTTATTACATATTCATTCACATTCTTAATTTTCCAGTATACGTGATCCCGATCGTGCTCAGTTCGGTTCTATTGACTGTCCTGTTTGACGTCAGGCTGGGACTGATTGCAACGGTTTCCATCGGATTTCTAATCGGCGCGATGCAGGGCTACGAATATACGACCGCCATCGTGCTCGTATTTGTCGGAACCATAGCGTGTGTGACGGTCGTCAATTTCAGCCGGCGAAGCCATATTTTTACTTCGTTGCTTTGGGTCTCGCTTGCGTACGCTTTTATTCTGGTCACTATGAGTTTTGTCAAATATTCTGAATTCTCTGAAGCATTAACTCACCAACTTCCCTATGCCGTTGCCAGCGGAATTTTCTCTATGCTGGTCGCATTCGGTTGTCTCGTATTGTTCGAGTCGCTTTTCGACGTTTGCACAACATTTACTTTACTGGAATTATCCGATTCCAATCATCCGCTGCAGCAACAACTGGCCATCAAGGCGCCGGGAACGTATCATCACAGTATTATCGTTGGAAATCTTGCTAAGACAGCGGCGGAAGCGATTGACGCAAATTCATTACTGGCAAGAGTCGGCTCCTTGTACCATGATATAGGTAAAATGGATATGCCGGAATATTTTGCGGAAAACCAAATGGCCGGGCACAACAAACACGAGACGATTGCCCCCAAAATGAGCGCATTGATTCTTGCATCCCATATTAAGGTGGGTCTAGAACTTGCAGAAAAAAGCAAGCTGCCTAAACTGATTCGCAGTTATATTCCGGAACATCACGGCAACCAACTGATGAGTTACTTTTACCATAAGGCTATGGAAACTAAATTACCCGAAGAAGAGATCGCTGAATCCGATTTCCGTTATCCGGGCCCTAAACCAAAAACAAAAGAATCGGGCATCATTATGTTGGCAGATGGAGTAGAAGCCGCAACGCACTCCATCAAGGAACCGACGGCTGCAAAAATTCGCGCTATGGTAAGATCTATTATTGAAAGCAGGCTTCAGGACGGCGAATTGAATGAATGCGAACTGAGCATCGGTGATCTCAAGAAAATTGAAGAAGCTTTCATACCGATCTTGCTCGGCATTTATCATGTTCGTGTCGAATACCCCGGGCAAAGTCAAATTATGCCGATTCCCGAATCCGAACCGCAGTTAACGGAATAATTAATGGCCATTCAGATTATCGCTTCTCAAAAAAAGCATTCTATTCCTTCAATTAAAATAAAAAAACTCATCCGGCTTATCTCGTGGGCTGAAGACGGAAAATTGCCGAACAGTTTGTCTATCGTCTTTCTGAATAACACTGCCATGCGTCATATTAATAAACGTTTTCTAAAACATGATTATGCTACCGATGTTATTTCGTTTGATCTCTCTTCAAAACAATCGCTTGAGGGCGAAATATATATAGGATTGGATAAGGCCGTGGTACAGGCTCAGGAATATAATGTCTCTCTTTCAAACGAAATTTTGAGGCTCGTTGCTCATGGATTTCTTCATATTCTGGGGCATACTGATGACACGATACGAAAAAAAAACAAGATGCTGAAATTGGGCGATTTTTACATTTCACTATTAAAATAGTACGGGTATGGAATTATCCGAGAACATCAAAAGCCTGATTGCCCTTAGCCTAAAGGAAGATATCGAATGTGGCGACATCACGACCTTAGCCACGATTCCTCAGTCGCTTAACGGCAAAGGAATTGTTAAGGCAAAATCAGCGGGCATTTTGTGCGGGATGAAAGTGTTCACAGAAGTATTCAGACAACAGGATGCCTCAATCAAATGCCAGTGGCATTTCGACGACGGGCAAATGCTGGCAGTGAATCAAGTCTGTGTTTCTTTTGAAGGGCCGATGCGATCCATTCTTACGGCGGAACGAACGGCGCTTAATTTTCTGCAGCGCATGTGCGGAATTGCCACGCTGACACGTCGATACGTTGATTTAATAAAGCATACATCAGCGAAGATTATCGACACGCGAAAAACGACGCCGATTTGGCGTGAACTTGAAAAATACGCCGTGCGAACCGGCGGCGGTTCTAATCACCGTATGGGTTTGTATGACATGTTCTTGATAAAAGATAATCATATAACGGCGTCCGGGAGCATCCCTTCAGCAATAGAAAACGCGATTCGTTATAACAACGAACGAAAACTTCGATGCCGTATAGAAGTCGAAACGAAAAATCTGGATGAAGTTAATGAAGCCGTTCAATTCCCGATTCAGCGCATCATGCTCGATAATATGAACCCGGAACAAATGAAGGAAGCAGTTAAACTGATTAACCGGAAATGCGAAGTCGAAGCATCCGGAGGCGTTTCGCTTGCGACCGTTCAGATGATCGCCGAGACCGGCGTCGATTTCATCTCCGTGGGCGCGCTTACGCATTCCGCTCCTTCGATGGACTTAACTCTTTTAGTTGAAAAAGTGTAATTCAATTCGTATTATTACGAAATAAAATAATTACCGGAATCTCTGATGGCACAAAAACTTATCACAGAAAAAATGGTTATTGAAACGGCCCGTTTTCAAAAAACGATGGAGGTGCCGAAAAAAGCCATGATCACCGCACTTGCCAGAGACAAAGCCAAGCAGCTGGGACTCCGATTTATTACTACCGAAGAAAACAGAACATGGGATCCTTCATCGCCTCTTAAACCCGGGGCTGACAACAAAATTGCTATCGGTTCTGATCATGGCGGGTATGCATTAAAAGAACACATCAAAAAGACCTTGAGAGATTTGAATTTCCAGATCATTGATGTTGGAACTAATTCAAATCAGGCCGTTGACTATCCAGACTTCGCGCACGCGGTTGCTTTACTAGTTTCAGACGGAGACTGCGCAAAGGGCATTATGATTGACGGCGCCGGTATAGGTTCCTGCATGACCGCAAATAAAGTTCCCAATGTACGTGCCGCGATGTGCTACGATCTTACCACGGCTGTGAATAGCCGTGAACATAATAATGCGAACGTATTGACCTTAGGCGGCAAGATGATCGGTGAACTTTTGGCAGATCAAATTGTGAACGTGTGGCTTAAAACAGAGTTTGCCGGCGGCCGGCATCAGTCAAGAATTGATAAGATAACCAATACCGAAAAAAAGTATTTCAAGTAATTCTGTCCATGCGTTTCGATGATTTACCTTTTGCCTGTTGATTGCCACAAACGCACCGTTTTATCACTGCTCGCACTCGCGATCCACTGCCCATCGGGTGAAAAAGCAACGTCATTCACATCGTTGGCGTGTTCAGAAAACTCCTGAATCATAAGGCCCGTGGGCAAATCCCACAATCTCATACTTATGCCTTTATTATATTCAGAATCTCCAAATATATTCTGAAGAAATTCGCCAAAGCCTGTTTTATCCCGCCCGCCGCTCAACAGTTTTTTCCCGTCCGGGCTAAAGGCCAGCGCCTGCACATGTTCTCCTCCACCCTCCAACGTTTTTATCAAACTGCCATCATTGAGATTCCACAACTTAATAGTGGCGTCGTCACTGCCGCTCGCAAGAGTTAGTCCGTCCGGGCTTATGGATAAATCAACAACAGCATCTGTATGCCCCTCCAACGTTTTTATTAGATTGCCATCGTTTAGACTCCATATCTTAAGGGTTTTATCATAACTCCCGCTCACAAGCCTGTCACCATTAGGTGTAAATTTCAGAGACCATACATTAAGTTGGTGTCCGTCAAAAGTACGAATTAGTGTTCCCTTTTCTACGTCCCACAGTTTAACAGTTCGATCTTCTCCACAACTGGCAATTTTCTTTCCATCGGGACTAAATGA
>JAEUSJ010000103.1:0-1823 GCA_016788215.1 bacterium
CGTGGTTACCACGCATCGTGCGCAGGGTTTGACAACTTCAAAAAGCAATTCACCGATCATGACGGTATTCCAAGTGTCTTCTGCAAAGGCGTCACATCCCTTTACAACGACACTTGGTCGAAAACGATTCATAGTGATTGGTATATCTAATTTGGAATTCAAATCTTCCAACGAACCTTCGGAGATCAACAGTAACGGAAATCCATCGGCAAAACTAACATGTTCGTCGCGCGTGCTGAAATTTTTGTCGATTTGTCTTTGAAAGTTCTGGTCCATGCGAACAAGCCGGCATGGCGTATGTAAATAATCAGCCAACCATTCCGCAACGGTATTTCCGCAGTCCAAAGCGATGCAAGAGTCATCCCATACATCAACGGCAATTGGTATATCACTAAAATCATCAAAATGAACAACGAAGTCCTGCATGCCCGGCGCACGTAGTTTTAAGATTTTATTGATTACAGTTGGTTCAATAAAACCCATTTGATGTAAATCTCTTTGAGTCAATGCTGTGCCTTCGCTGTCAACGATCATCATGCGTCGGTCACCGACAAGGCCGTACGCGTCTAGTTCTGCCGAAATAACACTAAACCCTTTACAGGACTTGATAGGATAAATATTTAACTCAGAAACGGTCATTATTATGAATCAATTTTTTCTAAATTATTTTTTCATCTGCACGTAAAACCCATGCGCTGGGATGTTTCGTGAAACCGACATGAGGATAATATTCAACGGCCTTTGGCGCGGACAACAATATCACGCTTGCTCGTGGTGCGGCCAATTGCGTTCGTCGAATAAGTTCCTTGCCTATCCCCTTTTTCTGATGGGATAACCGTACTGCCAAATCGGAAAGATACGTTGCGTAAACAAAATCCGTCATCGACCGGGAAATTCCTACGAGTTGTCGGCCGTCCCAGGCCGTAATCACTAAATTAGCGTGAGCTAACATATCCTTCATTCGTTCTCGATCATCCACCGGCCGCCTTTCACCCAGCGTGGAAGCTCGATACAGATCGATCATATCATCCAGATTCAGCTTATTGCCTGTTTTATAGGTGATCATCCGGGTGTTGATTAGTTTAAATAACGTTCTTTAATGATATTGACGTGATGCATTTCGTGCCCAAGAAGAATGTAAGCGAGCGCTCGAACGGTAATTTCTTTATTATTGGCCGTGCCCGATCGTTTAAACATGTCATCATCGAAGCTCAGTAAAAGCTCTAAAGTTGCTTTACGCACGGACGAAAACTCACGCAGGATGTCGGTTATATTTCTATCGGCCGCTTTGGACTGTGGAACATATAAGTTTTCATCAAAGCCGGATAAAGGAGTCGTGTCTTTACGGGCAAAACGTAAAGCGCGATAGGCAAACACTCTTTCAGCGTCTGCTAAATGGATCAGGATTTCTTTGATGCACCATTTTCCATCCGCATACCGATAGTTCAACTGTTCCTCGCTGAGCGACAATATAAGTTTTTTCGTTTGCTCGTGTACCGTTAGAAATTGATCTAACAGATTTCCCTGCGGAACAAGCTGTACATATTTGTCATAATATTCAAAGTATTCTGTTTTTTCAGGACGGGTAATTGATTTCATTATTTCTCCATTTTTTGTTATTAATCTATTCCAACTACGGGACTTCTTCTTTCCATAAGTACGATATCCCTCCAAATGCCTTTTAATTTTCCTAGTTTTTCATGAACACCCAAAATTTTGAACCCGCATTTTTTGTGCAGCTCAATACTGGCTGCATTTTCTTTCAATATTCCCGCCTGCATGGTCCAGATACCGTGTTTCTCCGAAGAGCGGATCAATTCTTC
>JAEUSJ010000103.1:2389-11426 GCA_016788215.1 bacterium
GTTTTCCGTGAGCGTTAATTTCATTCGAATCATTGCGTTCATATGCGAATCGGCAAGATGATGTACCACCTGGCGCGGCGTCCATCCGCCGACGCGGTAAGGCGTGTCCAGTTGTGCGTCAGTCAAGTTTTTCACCGCTGATTCAATAAGTGCAGGTAGATTCTTAATTTTTTCAATAAGCTCTTTCCGTTGCTCTTTCGTCATACATTCTCCTTATTCTAATTTTCATGTTCTTCTGTTTTATAAATTTTAAATCCGCATTTTTGATATAATGGCAAAGCGCCGGGATGATCGAGGGAACAAGTATGTACCCATAATCTTTCCGGGTTTGTTTGCCATGCCGTCATAATCGCCCATTGAAGGAAGCGCTTGCCTGATCCTTGTCCGATAAAATCCGGCATCAACCCGAAATATGCAATCTCCACTTCGCTAATTTGTCTGAAGTCTAACTCAACATATCCCGCCGGCACACCGTTCAAGTAAAGAACATGAATTTCAACTTTTTCATTATGAATGATCGTCCTGAGGTCCTCATCGCTCAATTTTCTGCGGTCAACCCATTTCCAATTTTCACCGACAGTATTATACAAAAAACGATAGAATGAAACTGTCGGCCTCTTTGCCCGCATGATCAAAACCCCTTCCGGATTACCTGAAGAAATAGCCGCCGGCCTATCAACCATCTCTAAATACGTTGTGACGACCCTTGTTTTATTTTGTGCCATCTGATGTCTTTGTTTTTTCGATGGATTCGATCTCTATCGGGATCGGTTTAAACTTTATTCCTGACGATTTTTCAATAATCTTCATTATGAGATCCCAATTAAAGATAATAATCGATACGGCCAATAACGCATACGCAGTAACAGCAAGCGGATCAAGTTTTTCATTATACACAAAAACACCGATGAGAAAACTCACAATAGGATTGATGTAAATCAGAAACGCCAACTGGGAAGACTCCATACCGTTTAGCGCAAAAAGATTTAGAAGTAAAGGCGTGATCGTGAAAACCACGGCTATGATCGTAATAAATATCCAAAAGTGCATATCAAGTGCGGAGCCTAAGGCCGGCGTCGGACTGATGATTAACATGACCATAGCGCCTATGATCATTTGGAGGGCCAAAGCCGCTTTCCGATTCAGCAATGTATTTTGTTTCTGGGTGATCATGTAAAATGAATATGAAAACGTAATGCACGCAATGTAAAGGATTTGATGGATGTCAATATGCGCCATCAGATAGCAGCTTATACCGCTGAGAATAACTCCCGTCCATTTCGACGCGTTTAATTTTTCTTTAAGAATAAAAAAAGCAAGAAAAGTAGTAACGATTGGCAAAATCAAATAGGCGAAGGAGCCCGCGTTTACGCTGATATTGTTGATGACATAGACATACGTGATCCAGTTTGTAACTAAAAGTAATGCGCCGATGACATTCAGCGAGATCATGCTGATAAAATCTCGCACGGACCGACGGTAAAGAGACGAAAAATCCGACCACGATTTCCTAAAATTAAAGCTTAATATCAAAGTAATTACCGCAGCCGCAATCCAGATTCTGTAAAAAATGATCTCATATGAATCATGAGTGCTGATTTGTTTAAAAAAAATCGGAACAAATCCCCAAATGACGTAGGAAATAAATCCTGCAATAAAGTACTTTTTTGAAACGCTCATTAATGTTGTACTATATGAAAACAATAAATTAAATAAAAACAATACATGTGTATCCGCAAAACCACCCAATTATCGCAATATCAGATAGGCCAATATCTTAAATTGGCTCAAAATAATAGTCCAATATATTGTAAAAAAAGTCAGTTGTAAAGAGCCAATTTGACTCAAACTGGCGTAGTCCATCACGCGGGGTAAAATATATCAAATTCAAGAATCCCTTCTCAAAAACACGTTGCTTTTTTTGTGTCGATTAAATAGATTGACTTAGTCAATTAACATGAGTTCTGATGATAAAAGCCGTTACGTTTGATCTAGGTAATACACTATTACGACAGGATAATATTGATTGGAAAAAACTCGAAAAGGCGGGATTTCTAAACCATATTAATATCTTTTCAAAACAGAATCTTTCCCATCCCACTTTGAAAGAATGGAATGAAAAATACGATCAGGTTGCCGCACAATTTTCTAAAATAGCTGAACGGTCTCATCTGGAAATCCCGGTCGAAAAAATTTTTCAGACACTGAGAGAATATTTTAATATCCCGCCGGTCATCAGCACGCATACATTACTTACTACGTTCTTTATTCCTTTGATGAATGCTCGTTTGCTGATGGACCATGCGCAGGATGTTCTGCAGCAAATAAGTGACAGAAACCTACGCTGCGGAGTTATCTCTAATACCGTTGTTCCCGGTTTTCTTGCGCGGGAGGTTCTTGAACGATTGGAAATTGCGCGTCATTTTGATTTTACCTTGTTCTCCTCCGATTGCCTGTTCTCCAAACCGCACCCTATGATGTTCAATATCGCACTGGCAAGGTTAGGCGTAAAACCGTCACAAGTGTTGCATGTAGGCGATCAGGCCGATAAGGACGTGGCAGGGGCTCAAGCTGCCGGCATGAAAACCGTCTGGATCAATCATGACCGGAAAAAAAATAACAAGATCAAACCGGATCATGAAATTTTTTCTTTAGATGAACTGCCGGCTTTGATTAAAAAAATAAAATAACATTGCAGTGAAACACATTCATCAGGTCGTTTTTGATTTTGATTACACGCTTGCGGATTCTTCAGAAGGAATTATTGCCAGTGTGAACCATGCGCTCACACAGATTGGAGAAAAAACGGCGGACCCTGCCGCGGTTCGCCAGATGATCGGGCATTCTCTCGAAGATACGTTCGCGAAGTTCGTTGATCCCTCCGATGCAAATAAAATACAAACCTGCAAGAAACTATTCTTGGATTTTGCAGATAACGGCATCATGGTTAAAAATACGGTAATACTACAAGAAGTTGAGCAGACGTTGGAATGGCTGTATGAAAATTTTTACACCATGGGTATCGTCTCAACTAAGGGACGATCAACCATCGAATCCATACTGGCTCACCATGACTTAGAAGATTTTTTTGATGTCATTTTAGGTTATGAAGACGTCAAAGAGCTAAAGCCAAACCCCGAGGGATTGTTAAGAGCGGTGGAGGAACTGGGTGGAAATAAAAATGATACCGTCTATGTTGGAGACAGCGTGATAGACATTCAAACAGCAAAAAACGCGGGTGTTTCAGTCATTGCCATTGCTTCCGGAATGACAACGGCTGAGATCCTGCGGGCAAAATCTCCCGAAGTCTTAATTCGCAGCTTCGGTGAATTACAGAAATTATTTGATCATTCAATGCAATGAAGCCGTATTTCTTAAACATATTTATTCTTTTAATTTCATGTACCGGCGTAAAAGAAACGGTTGCCCCGCGTATTGAATCGGAAGGAAGCAACGATCCTGAAAAACAGGAAAAGGTTCGTTTTGATGAGAGCTTTGACCCGCTTACTTTGAATGATGATACATGGGTGATTGAAAAAAAATCACATCTTCATAAAAATCAAATGGTGACATCGGTGGAAACAGACGAACGTGACGCCGCTGACGAAAAAGAAATGAAAGAACAGATTGTGTTTGGATTTCGAGTCCAACTGTATTCGACAACGGATTATTACATGGCCCTTGGCGTTCGGGATGAGGCGGGGTCAAAATTACAGGACGATATTTATGTTGATTATGAACAGCCGTATTATAAAGTTCGAGCAGGAAATTTCACTATGCGCGAAAACGCAGAAGAGATCAAGAATATTGCAAAGTCTCTTGGGTATACCGATGCGTGGGTCATTCAAACGAATGTGCTGCTAAAAAAATAATAATTTCAGATCATTATTCATCAACAAGGAGATTACGATCATGGATGTAAAAAACATCAAAACCGTCGGCGTATTGGGATGCGGGCTTATGGGGGCGGGTATTGCACAAATTGCCGCGGCTGCAGGTTATAAAACCATTGCGCGTGAAGTGACGCAAGAGTTGGCCGACAAAGGGATCGGAAATATTAAAAAGCAATTGGAAAGAAATGCCGCAAAAGGTAAAATCACAGCGGAAGAAAAGGACAAGACCATCGCTAATCTGACCGGAACGGCCAGCTTGGACGACCTGAAAAATTGCGACGTGATTATCGAAGCGATCACGGAAGACATCAAACTAAAGGGCGAAATTTATTCATACTTAGATAAAATTTGCCCTGCCCATACCATCTTTGCGTCCAATACGTCCAGCTTGACCATTACGGAAATGGCTGCATATACACAACGTGCAGACCGTTTTTGCGGGATGCACTTTTTTAATCCGGTGCCGGTTATGAAACTCGTTGAGATCGTTAAGGGCGTACGGACGTCGGATGAGACTTTTGATACCGCTTTTGAACTTGGAAAAGCGCTTGGAAAAACTCCGATTGCCGCGAAGGACAATTCCGGATTTGTAGTCAACTTCTTATTAGTGCCCTATCTCCTCGGGGCCATTCGCGCAGTGCAAAACGGAACCGCATCGATAGAAGATATTGATAAAGGAATGATGTTAGGCTGCGGATATCCAATGGGTCCGCTCACTTTGCTGGATTTCGTAGGAATTGACACAACGTACCGCATTGCCGAAATCATGTTAAAAGAATACGGAGAATCCATGTACGCATGCCCTCCGCTCTTGAGAAAAATGTTCATGGCCGGATTTTATGGAAAGAAATCAGGGAAAGGTTTTTATGACTATTCTACCGGTACTCCCGTTGTGAATCCGGAAATCGTCAATTATATCAAGTAAAACAACAAAACATTGTGTTTTCACCTGATCGATTCAATGGAGGTTGTCACTACTGACAGCCTCTTTTTTTTTCGGCTGAAACGCGCGCTAAAGCGTATAGTTCTTTATTACAATTGCAGAGAAAGCCAAAACTAAGACGATCAAGGTTGTTTTCTCGGATTGTAGAGCCATTGCAGGATCAAATTCTTGTGCAGAATCGATCTGCAGGTTTGTACGAAAGAGGGGAAAAAAACGCGGAACCGAAAGCAGATACCGTTGGTATCTCAGGTCAAATTGTAGCATCAACACGGTTTCCTCATAAAGGGCGATTGAATAATAGACAAACATAAAAAAAACAAAGGTCATCAGAGAAAATAGGGGAAAGAAAACATTTGACAATACGGTGAATCCTAAATATATTAACATATTACCAAGATATATAGGGTTTCTCACAAAACGGTAAGGGCCGCTCATTACCAATTTTTCTGCGTCCGCATAATTGGTTTTTCGTGATGAAATCCCAAGGTACCCGACGGAAAAAATTCTCAAACATTCGCCTAATCCAATCAGCAGGAAACCCGTTAAGAAAAAAATCAATTCAATTCTTGAGTAAAAAAAACAAGCGATATAAAACGGAATCGGAGTCAAACCTCTTATCCTAAAAAAAACTTTCCCTAAGCTGACAACGATTGTTTTCATTTAACCTTTGTTTATTTTACGTTTAGATTTGTGACCAATGTCACAGCATCTGTGAAGTGAGTTTTCTATATTTATAGACCTGTCGATAATAATTATAATTTAAATATATCAATCTGAAAATTTCGAAACTTAATCGCAAGGAGAAACTTATGAAAAAGAGTTTTATTTTAGACCAAATAAGGCTGACAGCATTTGTTGTGCTTGCCTTCGCGGTCTTTTCTTTTCAACCGCTGTTTGCGCAATGCAACACCCCAAGCGGTGTAGTTATTAATGTTCGCCCCGATGCCCCGCTTCAGTTCCAGTTTTTCCCGGTTAGTTTGCTGGGCGTAGGTAGATCGGACGCGAATCTCTCAGCGTTTCAGAATTTTGGAATTCAAATAACAAACACTACGGGGTCTGATAAAGACATCACCATGGAAGTTGAATTAACCGACGGTTCGACATCCATGTTTGAACGGAATCTCCAAGTAACAATGACCATACCCAATAGCCCAACTCCTATATTTATTGGCGTGCCACAACTTCTTAATCCAAGAAGTCTTTCTTACAAAAAGACAGGACTGACGCCGCAAAACCCAAGAATTTCAGACGCATATATTAAGAAATTAAAAGGCGGATTGCCCAGCGGGACATTTGAATTCAGAATATCCACTTCGGATTATCCAACAACTCCTTCTTATTGTAAATCCATCGTCATTCAGGTTATTGCCGGCGCAACCGTTGACGTGATCATGCCTGCAAACGGAAGCACGGTATCATCCTTACCGCAATTCCAATGGTCAGCAGTTGGCGGGCAAAAATTCAAATTGACACTCGCAAAACTCAAACCGAATCAGACCCAGGAAGATGCTTTGAATAATTCTTCCCAGCGCGCAATTATTGAACTTGGTTCTACATCATATCAAACAACTGCAGGAGGACCTACTGGTGGCGGCGGCGCAACATTGATCGAAAACAACCTCACATGGAATCCAGGACTTCTGGACGGCGAGTACTGTTACCGTGTCACGATGGTGCAGCAAGATCCTATCACCGGAACACAAAATCTGGTCAACAGCAACATTGCTAATTTTACCGTCAGCGGTTCTGGCGGGACGATCAACACGAGTGGTTTAAATACGGATGAGATCATTGGCCTGTTATCGGCAGCGGCCAAAGGCGTAAATATTGCAGATTTACTCAAGGGCTATAGCGCATTTTCAATCGAGATCAACGGCAAAGCGGCGACGGTGGATGAATTGCGCACAAAGTTAGGCGACATATCCGCCAGTGCAAAATGGTCGATCAAACCATAAAAATTATATTAATTTAAATAATAGCAATTGGAGTAAAGATCATTATGAAAAATCTAATTTTTAAATTCGTGGCTGTTTTCGTGGTCGCATCGATCACGATTGGCGCCACTGTTTATTTGGCTCAGGCCAATGATAACAAAGCCGTCGCTTTTGTCGTGAAAGCGTTGGGCAAAGCACAATCTAAAACAGGAAAAAGCTGGTCGACTCTGAGCAAAGGTTCCCGCCTGTTTTCAGGGGATGAAGTTAAAACCAGCGGCGACGGGTATGCAGCGGTGATGTTCCTGGATGACAAAAGCATCGTCAAAGTCAAACCGAATTCGATCCTGAAAATTCAGGGAACTTATGAAGGTAAATCCATTAGTAAGCAACTCGTCATGGATGTCGGAGAACTTTTCGTCAAGGTTTCCAAACAAAAAGGTTCGTTCCAGGTTGCAACGCCGACATCAGTGGCGTCTGTCAAGGGAACTGAGTTTTGGGTCATGGAAGGTACCGGCGGAACAACGATCGTCGGGCTTGAAGGTTTGATAGAAATTACCAATAAAATCACAAATCAAACTTCCAACGTCAGCGCAGGCCAAACCGGCAGATCAACGAAAGCCGGCGAAATCACGGTTGAAGAAACTAAAGAGTCGGATATTCCGGATGCCGGAGATCTGAAAGAAGAAATCATCATTCGTTTCAAAGATGCTGACGGCAAAGAAAAAGAAGTTAAGATCCAATACTAATAAAAACGTTAAAAGAATATTTGAAACCCGGAAAGTTATAAACTTTCCGGGTTTTTTATTAAACCGATGGTCATTTTCATCTTGACAATAGCACATTCACGGGCTATTTTATTTAGTTCTCTATATTCACACCTCTCTTGATTTTGTATACATATTAAGTTCTTATCCATTCTAAAACAAATTCATTAAAACTATTTAAAGATTCAACTCTTGAGGAGAAGAATATGCCACTTGCTACAAAACTACGATTTACACTCTTTTGCTTTTTCTTCTGGGCTCTGGCAAATCAGGCCCAATCCCAAACAAGCTGGGTCAATCTTGGTCCGGACGGAGGGGATTATGATGCAATGGCTATTGATTTTAAAAATCCGGCGGTAATGTATGCCGGAACACGATCAGGTCAGATATACAAGACGGTTAATGAAGGCCAATCATGGGTTTTTCTGACTAATGTTCAGGATTATATCACTAAACTTATTGTTGATTCATCCAATAGCGGCCGCATCTATGCAGGAACCGGCAATGGCAACATATTTTATTCAATCGATGAAGGCGTTTCATGGAGCCAATCTTTGACTACTATAGGAACAGAGCACATCGGATTTATTAATGACATACAGATCAATCCTCTTAATCCCACACAGCTATTTACCTTTGATACGGAGAAACTTTACAAGAGTTTGAATGGCGGAAAAAGTTGGCAAAAGGTGAGGACTTTAGGAGATTCTCTTAATTTGTTGACCGCATTTGCCTTTGATCCGCAAAACCCGTCCGGTAAAATGTATGCGGCATCGGGAACCGGACTTTTTTCATCTGAGAATGGCGGAGTCGATTTTGGGACGCCTTTATTGAATTTGATGCCGGGGTGGCGAATCGCAAAAATATATGTTGAACAAAACATAACGTCCACAGTACACATTCTGATTGGACGAGCAGACAGCACGAAAATACTTCGCAGTAATAACGGAGGCGCTTTGTGGACGGTCACATATGCTTCGAATAAAGGATTAACTGCCGGTTATGTTCAATCCAATTTTTTTAGTTGGCAGCAACGAGAGATTGGGTCGCCCGAGCACGTCGTTGCCTCACCCATCGGTTTACTAAAGACCAATAATGGCGGCGCTTCCTGGTTTCCGTTGCTGTCTACCCAGGGTGATCTGAATCTGATCCGCGGAGGAACATTTGTTCGATCACCGGTCGATACAGGACGCTTTTACGCTAATTACGATAAGAATGCTACGAAAATGATTATCACAAGTTCAGGCGTCGTAAGCCTGACAGAAATTACTATCGGCTTAAATGCAAATGATATAAAGAAAATTCTTTTTGCTAACGGGCCTTTCATTGTTGCCCAAACAGGAACACAGGATCTTATAGGAAGCCTCAATTACGGCGCTGACTATTTGACTATCACGGGTATAGGACCCAATAACGATATCCGAACTTTCGATTATTATCAGGGGCCGAATAATTCGACTGACGGTGATGACACCTCGCGTTATGTGCTGCAAAACGGCAAGA
>JAEUSJ010000104.1:0-3617 GCA_016788215.1 bacterium
AAACGGATCGTCTATGTTTAATTCTTTTCGAAAATCAAGAACTTCGTATCGGGTTTTACTTGTGCAGATAATGAGCGGGATTGATTGGTCGCGAATATGCGCTAGGATAGGCAGCGCATCACGATAGGAATAGTCATAATGATTAAGCAATGTCCCGTCTAAATCAGTAAAAATAACGATCGGCAATGTTTTGTTTTTTCGAATCATCTTTCAAAATTGCATTGACAATAACTGCAATATAACAATAAATCTTTTAGAATATCTATCCGAATTAGACAAAATGAGGTAAACCATTTCACATTCGCTTCGTTGCCGGCAGGCCTAGCGGTAAAACCGTAATCCTCTTATTTTTGCTAAACCACGGAAATAACGATCTTGCCGAAATTCTTATTTGCCAACATATGTTGATGCGCATCTTCGATCAGCTGAATCGGATAAACGGAATCAATTACCGGTTTTAAAACTCCATCCTCGAATAGAGGCAAAACAAAGGATTTTATTTTCTGAGTTAATATAATTTTTTCCTGAATCGATCGGTTACGCAATGTACTGCCCCGTATCAGAATATTTTTCTTCAATACTTGACCCAAATCTACTTCTGCTATTGAGCCACTCAAAACCCCAATTAAGATCAAGCGTCCACGATACCCCAATAAATCTATGCTTTTAGCAGAATATTTAGCGCCGACAGTGTCCAAAATGAGATCGACCCCGGTGACTTTGGTTAACTGTTTGATTTTGTTTATGAATTGATCTTCTTTATAATTAAAAACATGATCTGCACCAAGTTCTATACACCTTCTCATTTTCTCACGGCTTCCTGCTATCGTAATAACCTTGGACTTGGCAAACTTTGCTAGCTGAATGGCGGCTGTCCCAACGCCACTCCCACCGGAATAGATCAAACATATTTCATTTGGCTTTAGTTTGCCCATATCGAACAAATTTAAGAACGCAGTGTAATAGGCTTCCGGAATAGCCGCAGCCTCATCAAACGACAGATTTGACGGAATCGGAAGAATCATATCCTGATGAATGTTAATGTAGTCCGCATACCCTCCTCCTGCAAGCAATGCACACACTCGGTCTCCGACGTTGCAATTCGTCACCTCCAGTCCGGTTTCCACAATTTCTCCTGCGCATTCAAGTCCCATTATCTCTGATTCACCATCCGGTGGCGGGTACAAACCGCGGCGTTGCAGCAAATCGGCCCGATTGACAGCCGTTGAACGTACCTTTACAATAACTTCACCGGCTTTGCGTTTAACCATCGGAACTTCTGTCCATTCCAAATAGCTGCTTTTGCCGGCATTCTTGATTATTATTGCATTCAAATATTTAATCCTTTTTCGAATTTAAGGAAACCGCCGTCTTTTTTAAAGGTTTTTTTGTTGACTCAAACCTGAATATTTGTAAATTTTGTTAACAATCACATCTCTGTTATTTTTTATGTAAAAATTCACATCAGTATGTGATATACGTCACAGCGACCCAGTGTATTATTTTGTAGCTTTCATGAGTTTCTGCCCATTCCATATACGAATAATAACTCAAATTTTTTGCATAGTATGGCTATTACAAAAATAAAGAATAGCGAATATAGGCCATTGATCAAACATCCTGATTCGCATGCCAGATCTTCTGTTTCCCATAAGATCGTATTGAGTACGACATCCGAAAGGGAACTGGTTCGTTTTGCTTTGAGCGATAAAACACATGCAGAAAAATCAATAGTGGAGTTATGGAATCGTTATAAAAAAAGACTTTATTTATATGTAAAATATAAACTTAATAAAAATAGGTACGCAGGTGAAGAGCAAGAAAAGTATATTATCGAAGACATAATTCAAAATACGTTTTGTGATGTTATCGAAAATTTAAAAGAGTACAACCCAAAGTTCGAAGTTTCAACCTGGATTTATAATATCACCAACAAGCATTTCGTCCGTTATGTTCGTGAAACACAAAAGTATAACGGCAAAACCCTTGGCTTTGATGATACAACTGAATCCTATTCTCTTAGTTCAGATGGCCGTGAACCGGATATTGAATTTGAACTAAAAGAATTTGAACGAATCGTGATAGTTTTTGTACAATCCCTTAAGACGAAAGAAGACAAAGAAGTTTTTTTGCTGTATTTACAGAACTTGCATACAAAAAACATAGCTAATTTAGTCGGCAATACGCAGGACGCCGTAAGAGCCCGGCTAAATAGGACGATAAAGAGTTTCAAGAAATTTCTGAATAAACGATACCCTGAATACTTGAATTCAACCACCTTGTCTCAGATAAAGAACTTAAATATTAGGGTTTCGGTCAATTAGGTGTCTATTGGTAATGCTAACAAAGGACTCTCACGATGAGTAACAATCAGGGGAAGAAAATATCTGCATTCGATAAGACCGAAAAACTCTTTTCCGAGTTTGTTCGCGAAATGGATGAACAGTCCACTAATGGAATCGTGAAAAAACTTGATCCACTAAAGATTGAGCCCATGGTGGATCACTTTTTGGAACAATGTAATACTTTTGAAGAAAAAATGGAATTGCGGGAAAATATACAGGTACTCTTATCCGCAAAGTTCAATTATGCACTTGCTGAAGAGCGGTTAACTTTAAGTACAGAACTGGAAAAAAATATTCACCAGAAGATTAAAGATGTACTAAAAAGGCATTTTGAAAATGCCGCAAAGTATGCCGGATTTGTTCTAAACTGGGCGATCTTGAAACCTGTAAAATTTATTAGAACGACCGTTGAGCCGATTGTTGCCAATACGGTTCTCACCTACTCCATTGCAGTTCACCCGCCGTACCTTACTTCCGTGGAAGTGAGGGAACTAAATGCTATGACACTCGATACGAAAAACCATGTTGAGAGCTTTCATGTCGATGATACCGGTTCGGAATTGCTAAAAGCTTTGAAATCGGTAAGAAAATATTCTGATGAGGATTTCGCTAACTTGACTCAAAACGTAATGAAATCCAATGAGGCCGTATATGAGAAAAAAATTGTCGCCGTAACTAAAGTGAAACCGAGTTCCGCAGCGATGAAAACAAATATATCCAATGCAAATAAACCTTCTCAGACCGTGTATATGGATTTACAGCGAAGAATCATTCAGCATGCTCCGGCCGCCATTAACTCAGATCAAAGCCGGCTTAGTGTGAGCAGATATAGCGGAGAACTTAGGCCAATCGGAGATGTTCAGCGCATTATTGCACAAAATGACCATCGCATATACAATTGTTTTAATATTTATAAGAAGAACAGCCAGAAAAAGAACGGCCGGATCTCAATGAAATTTCAGATTTCTTCCAGAGGCATGGTCAAAGATGTTAAGGTAACATATAATAGCTTTAGCGAAGACCTGGCTGACAGGGTCATGCTCCAAATTAAGACCGTTCGGTTTGCTGAAATAGACCCAAAATTAGGAGATCAAACCGTATACCATACTTTTTATTTCTAAGTACTCGCGTTTTTACTCAGGTAATTTGATCCGCATTATTTACTTATAAACAAACTACGAAATGAGGGGAATACTTTGATTGAATATATGGTACTAAAATACGGTCTGAATTACGCACCGGCTTCTTTAAACATCATCGCTAAACGAATAG
>JAEUSJ010000104.1:3713-7149 GCA_016788215.1 bacterium
CGCGAACTTTCTTAGCTGCCGTTCTAACAGGCTTTGTTTCTGCAATGAGCGCGATTGAATTTTCCGTTCCTACCTCGCTTGTTATACGGGGGCATTGATCATCCGTTAACCATCTATTTTCATCTACAAAATACAAAAACTGGTATTCCCCAGGCGCAAGCTTAATTTCCACCTTCCAAACCCCATTCTTGCTTTTTTTCATGGCGTTTTTCGTATGATCCCACTCATTAAAATCACCTAAAAGGCTAACCGAATGTGCTTCAGGTAACTCTAATTGAAACACAGCTTTTTTTGTTTTGGCGTTAAATGTGAACATGTCGAAAACCCTCCTTTTGAATACTATATTATAATAAAAAAAAAACCGATAAACAATGGTATTCTGATCACAAAGCCATTGTAACTTTAAAAAAACTTGACTTTATTGGACGGAATTTTTACCTTGCCAAACCTTTTCAGGACTAAATAATCATATTTTTTTCACATGAAGGATTGTATAATTTAGATGGCAGGTGTTTCAGATTTCAGAACAGGGATGACCATTCTTATGGACGGGAATTTGTATGTAGTAACGGAATTCCAGCATCGCAACCCCGGTAATTGGCGCGCATTTGTTGTGGCCAAGCTAAAAAACGTCAAAACAGGCAGAGTAATTGAAAAGACGTTCCGTTCTCACGACAAATTGGAAGAGGTTCGCGCCGAAAGCAAAGAAATGCAGTTCCTTTACAATGACGGAAGTATGATGCATTTTATGGATAACCAGTCGTTTGAACAGGTCGGAATTCCAAACGAGACTGTTGGTGAAGCGGCCCATTACATGAAAGAAGGCATTACACCAAAAATCTTGTTTTATGAAGGTAACGCGGTCAGCATTGAAATGCCCATCACGGTCGAGTTAAAAGTTGTCAGTACAGCGCCCGGCGTAAGAGGCGACACCGTAACCGGCGGATCGAAACCGGCGGAACTTGAAAGCGGTGCAACCGTTAACGTGCCCTTTTTCATAAATGAAGGCGACATGGTCAAGATCGACACCCGAACGGGCGATTATCTTGAACGGGTGACTAAATAATTTTGTTTTAACCCATCAGATGGAGAGCGGAGATAATGGACCTAAAAGATCTTAAAAGCCTTATCAAAATGGTTGATGAGAGCAATGTCAACGAAATAGAGATTGAACAAGATCAGAGTAAAACAAAAGGCCGCCTCAAAATCCGGATCAGCAAGAACAACGGCATGACGGCGATGGCATTCGTACCGCAGTCACAGCACCAACCGGTCCAGTATACCCAATCACAACCGCCTCAGATCCCGCAATCCGTGCAATTCGAAAGCAAAGAAACTATAGAAAAATCTCATGCAGAACGCCCGAAAGACTTCGTTGAATCGGGTAATTTTATTGAGATCAAATCGCCCATTGTCGGAACCTTCTACCGCTCCCCCGCTCCTGATGCGGATCCATACGTGGAAATCGGTTCATCAGTAAAACCGGGGCAAACTCTCTGCATCATTGAGGCCATGAAAATCATGAACGAAATCGAAAGTGAAGTAACCGGCAAAGTAGTTAAGATCCTTGTTGAGATAGGACAACCGGTCGAATATAACCAAACGTTATTCTTATTAGATAAAGCATAGTTTCCTGACCCTTCCCCGCAAGGCCCCTTTTCATGACCCTCCGCACAAAGATATACGGCGGATATACGGTTGCTCTTCTTTCCTGCATCGTGGCAGCACTTTACATTTTCTATCAAACGGCACGACGCGATACTCTTCTGTATTCCATCTCAAAAATTGATTTCGCAAAGACTCACTGCGCAGACTCGCTTGCGGCGAGTATTGATAATTTAGAACACAAAGCGCTTTTACTTAATACCATTTCGGACCGTAAAGAACTGATTCGAAAAAACGATCTAGCAACCACAGAGATTTTAGCCATGGGCCGTTATTGTGACCGTATGACTGCTCTTGTTCATGCCAGTCAATTTGAGCTCAATCCGAAGATGTTGGATGCGCCTACACGTTTTTTCGTCACAATCGCCGTAGCAGCCGGAGTTACAGACCCCGAGTATTACGAACCGATCCCTTACGAAAAAGAAATTCAACTTATCGCAATAATACGGAAAATGAGTACTGTGCTCTCAACGAGAATTGATTTTGAAAAACGAACTAGCGTTCAGAAAGACCTAACAAATGCTCAAGAACTGCGGAACGGAGAAATCATTCTACAGATAGACTCCGTACGGCATGTATTAGGCGGCTTTAAAAAAGTTGCTCGGCGCCATACTCTCGCAAAAACTGAAACTCTCAACGGTTTAGGCGTGATCTTTTCAGTTTTCACCTATGTTATTTTTTCATTTTTAACTGTTTTGGTTGTAGCTGCAATATTTGATCTCCGCAAAATTATGAAAAGTATCGAACAAATCACCGTTGCTGCGCAGAGTGTTGGGCTAGGTACGTTTGACCGAAAACTGGAAATCAGAAATTTTGCGGAATTAAATAATCTCGGGAACGCCTTTAACCGCATGACACAGCAACTCGAAGAAGTTGAAAAACTAAAATCTGACTTTTTTAATAAACTGGTGCATGACTTCAAAAGCCCACTGGATAATATTAAACAGTCGTGCGCTGTCCTTGCAAAGGATATGGCGGGCGAGACGCTCACAACGCAACAAAAGAAATTTGTCGAAATAATTCAAAGAAGCGCCGGTGAGCTTAGAAATATGGTACAGAACCAACTGGAAGAATCCAAATTGATAGCAGGCCAATCTACTCTTACGCTTCAATTAACCGATCTTAGAGAACTAATCAAAGAGCGTATACAGCTTCAGCGGCCAACGGCGATCATAAAAAATATAAATTTTTTTGTGAAATTTACAGATGCTGACTTTCAGATCAACTGTGATGCAATTAAAATTCGCCGTGTTATGGACAATCTTCTAAGCAATGCGATTAGGTTTTCACCGACAGGTTCGACCATTTCGATCGAACTTGAAGATCAAAATGATAAGACACAGGTTCGAATCAAAGACAGCGGAGGAGGAATCCCTCATGACCTTCAGCCACACATTTTTCAAAAGTACGCAAGGCAAGTCAATTCAGACACGGCATCCGGAACGGGGTTAGGTCTGTATACCGCCAAATACATAATAGAATTGCATGGGGGCCAGATTTGGTTCAAGAGTAAACCGGGGTTTGGAACAACGTTCTATTTTGCGCTGCCCAAACAAAAACAAATTTAATCAAACAATTGACTAACCGTAACCAGTTCATATCCCATGTTTTTCAGTAATTGAATGATATCCGGAAGCGCTTCGGCTGTGTGTTTCCCGCCTTTATTAATATGCATGATTATGATAGAGCCGCTTTGAACTTGGTATCTAATACCGTCGATGAGCCGTAATTTGCCGGCGAGTTCGTGCGGATCGCCGGATGGCAAGTCTCC
>JAEUSJ010000104.1:7247-11400 GCA_016788215.1 bacterium
AACCTCAGTAACCCTGCTATTGTTTTCCAGATAAGGAGGACGAAATACCAAAGGGATTCTGCCTGACACCGTATAGATAATTTCCTGCGTCCATAAAATTTCGTGATAGAGACGATCGTCCGATACTTCAGTTAAATGACCATGAAGATAGGAGTGATTGCCAATCTCAAAAAAAGGAATTGAGGCGAGAAATACAGCATCTTTTGGGCGATCGAGAACCCACTTGCCGCCAAGAAATATCGTAGCGGGCGTTCGTGTAGCAATAAGAATTTCCGCAACGGCGCTGTCAAATCGGCTCGGCTGAAGCGTGGAACAAGCGTCAAAAGTCAGAGCTACTTTTTTGGTCAACCGATCGCCATTTTGAATTTCAATAGGTTTTTGCGTATTACACGAAGGTGTTTTTTTTAGCAGAAGCCGCGGCGCCGGAAAGTTTTCTTCACTGAATGTTGCAATATCGTATTGACCTACAATACGATCCTTGCATTCGCCCATCATGTGAGAAAAAAATGTGCTGGTTTCTTTTTGTTGAATACATCCGGCACTAAGAGAGAAAATTAAAAAAAAATAATACTTAAATACCGAACGCAAATTCATTTGTCTACTTTAACATTTTTTTGACAGCGTCAAAAGATCCGTCGTTTGGGGCAGGCTTTAAGCCAAGTATATGAGTCATGAGTTCGTATACATGGATGTTCTGGAACGGTTCGGCCAAATACCCTTTCTTAAAGGCTGGGCCGTGCGCTACGAATATTGCGCCCATGCAAAGCAATTCATTATCAAATCCATGGTTTCCGCCGAATTGATAATCTTTGTGTTTATTAAGATAACTTTTTGTTGTAATGGACCATCCTTCGTCGGCTACTAAAACCACCGGAGAAATTCGGTCATTCTTGGAATAATGGAAGCGGGGAGGCATGTTATCTTTATTGTATGCGTGCATATGCGTATGTGCATTAGCCATGATATCAAATAGTTTCTGATTATCTCCGTCCTTGCTGCGTAAACCTACCACGGGGGATTCCATGATTGCGTTAACGCTACTCATGTCGATGTAATCATCCAGAAAAATAAGACTGTCCGCACTGACCGTTGCGAATCCATGATCGGCTGTAACGATAATATTCACCTTGTTAAACAGGCTGCGTGCTTTCAAACCGTCAATGAGCCGCCCCGCCACCGTATCCATCGCGCGGATTGCCGATAAAATCTCTTTTGATTCCGGGCCGTATTTATGGCCTATTTCATCGGTTAGGCTGAAATAGAGAGTGATCAATGTCGGCCGCTGCTCCACCGGAAGATCAAGCCATTGCAGAACTTGGTCAGCGCGTGATGAGTCCGGCACTTTTCCATCATAGGGTCTGGAGTAGGTCGGCCGAATGTCACCGATTTCCGCTTCCGATCCGGGCCAAAAAAAAGTAGCACTACGCTGTCCCTGCTTGACGGCTGTGGACCAAATTGGCTCGCCTCCCCACCAAACACTTTCAAGATTATTGAGGCTATCTTTATATACGAACGCTTTGTTGAGATTCGGATCCCACATACGGTTGGAAACAATGCCGTGATTTTCGGGGTACAATCCCGTTACGAGCGTGTAATGATTTGGAAATGTTTTTGACGGAAAAGACGGAATCATTCTCTGTGCTCGGACACCATTCGCGGCAAGATGTTGTAGATTGGGCGTGTCGGTTTTCTCCATATAATCCCAACGAAACCCGTCAAATGAAATGAGAATGACGGTGGGCTTGCCGTCCCAATAGGTGTTCTGGGATGATGGCGCAGACGCGCATCCGTAATAAACAAACAATAAAACAAGTATTCGAATTTTTGCCATTTCCATTCCTCATTGAATGCAGTTTGCAGTTCAAACGCTACAATGTACACTTTTTATAAAAAATTGCACAAGCTTTATTTTGAATAATTTACAATTTGATTCATTCCGTGTTTTTGCTTATAATTGCGCCCATTGTGCAAGGAAACGTTTTTTAAGAGTAAATAATGAGAACAAGCGATGAAATAAAACGACGGCGAACTTTTGCCATTATCTCGCATCCCGATGCGGGTAAAACGACGCTTACTGAAAAATTTCTGCTGTACGGCGGCGCCGTTCAATTAGCCGGCTCGGTCACCGCAAGGAAAAATCAACGATCCTCTCGGTCTGACTGGATGGAACTGGAAAAGCAACGCGGCATTTCGATCAGTTCCACTGTGCTGCAATTTGATTATCAGGGTTATAAGATCAATCTTCTTGACACACCGGGCCATCAGGATTTTTCTGAAGATACTTACCGTGTTTTAACGGCCGTGGATGCCGTAGTAATGGTTATCGATGCAGCAAAGGGTATTGAAACTCAAACGCGGAAACTCTTCGAGGTATGCCGCCGCAGAGCCATCCCGATATTCACCTTCATGAATAAATTAGACCGCCCTACTTTAGACCCGTTGGCATTGATAGACGATTTGGAAAATGTTTTGGGAATTGGCGCATACCCTATGAACTGGCCGCTTGGAACAGGTATTGATTTTCGAGGCGTGCTGGATCGGCAAAAGAAAGAAATTCATGTGTTCGAACGAACTATCGGCGGGGCTTATCAGGCGCCGGTTTCCGTATTTGATTTTTCAGATCCTCTGGTGAAAAACCAAATGAATGTTAACACGTATAATGCCGTTGCTGAGGAATTGGAAATGCTGGATACGGCGGGACATTCTTTTGATCCCGGCGGGGTTTTAACCGGTAATCAAACGCCCGTTTACTTTGGCAGCGCGGCAAACAACTTTGGCGTACAGCTTCTGCTCGACGGTTTTCTTGCGCATGCAGGTTCCCCTGCTCCGCGCAGTGCCGGTTCAATGACGATCGATCCGGAAAATGAAATTTTCTCAGGTTTCATTTTTAAGATTCAGGCGAATATGGATCCTCGGCACCGTGATCGTATCGCATTTATGAGAATATGTTCAGGCCGATTCACCCGCGACATGCTGGTCACCCATTCCCGAACAAAAAAGAAAGTACGCCTGTCCAATTCCACAAAATTATTCGGGCAGCAGCGTGAAACGGTAGACGACGCGTTTCCCGGAGATATCGTCGGGCTTGTGGGACATTCCGATTTTGGCATCGGGGACACGTTAACGGAAGATCCGGCTATCGTTTATATGGAAATTCCTCGATTTCCTCCCGAAAGTTTTGTATTTCTGCACAACCCGAATTCGTCTAAATTTAAACGATTCCGCGAAGGATTGGATCAATTGCTGCAGGAAGGTGTGGTTCAAAGTTTTTATATCAAGAACTCTTATGAAAAGACTCCCCTTTTGGCCGCAGTCGGCCCGCTGCAATTTGAAGTGGTGCAATTTCGTTTGGAAAGTGAATACGGGGCGGAATGCAGACTGGAACCAACCAACTGGAAACTGGTGCGCTGGGTTTCACCTGAAATCGGCGATGAAATATTATCAAAACTTTATTTGCCAACCGGAGCAGTATTAGCTGAAGATACGTCCCATCAAACGGCCATTTTGTTCAGTGATGAGTGGTCCTGCAATTACTTTATGGAAAAGAATCCCACCGTTCCACTTTCACAACTTTCTTACAAAGACGATCTGATTGTCGCTTAAGATTAACGAGCGGATTCGTATTAATAACGAAACCTAATCATAGTACCCTGAAAGATCAAATGCCGATCCGCCTCACCCCTGAAATCCGTTTGTCTTATGAGTGCCGTCGCAGAAAGGTTTATTTTTGGAACCTCCGCAGCGGCATAATGCGAAAGATTCTTTGGCCGCAATTTTTTTTCCTTCCGAATCAACCATTTCACATTCGCCTTTTACCAAGATGGGGCCATTCTTAGCAAACTTTATTTCAACTTTATTTTCTGACATTACTTTGTCCTTCCATTGACTGTTTTATTCATGAGGTATTTCATCATTTCGAAATTTTCCTCGTTTTTGTTTTTGTCGTCCTTGGCTACAGCTTCATTTAACAAATTCAGTGATTGCAGGTAACGAATGAGGCCGCGTCTATTTTCCCCCATAATCTCAAAAACTTCTCCTTCAGCCATTAACAATTTGGACAACGAAATGCATTTTTCAGAATCATTATATCCGCCTGAAGACAACCATTTAATGAGATCGGTATCGGATAAATTTTTGATGATTTTATAATCAT
>JAEUSJ010000105.1 GCA_016788215.1 bacterium
AAACGCACGATCACGACGCCGTGGAGCAATCTACTGCTGGAAGGCCTGCGAATTATTGACGAAGCGACTGAAGCCAAAGGCGATGCGCTGACTAAATTCAGCAAAGATATAAAAAACGTCAACGGCGTAAACGGCGTTCTTATCTGCAGTATCTTGGGTGAAATTCTCATGGAAGAAGGTATTGCGAACGGCAAGCGCGCATCGGCCGCCATGGCATTTATCACAAGAAAGATCGAAAAGATCGGACGCGCATCCAAATTCGGCACATTTAAGACCGGCATTTTAAGCGGAAAAACGGAACGGAAAGTACTGTCGAAGTGGAACGAGGATGTG
This sequence comes from bacterium, assembly GCA_016788215.1. Taxonomy (GTDB): domain Bacteria; phylum CLD3; class CLD3; order SB21; family SB21; genus SB21. The sequence goes on from JAEUSJ010000105.1 coordinate 334, forward strand.
GTTGAATTAAACGTAGATCCAAAGGCTTCGGTCGAAGTCATTGAACAGTCCCTGTTAAAGGCCGAGTCGGCGCCGCGTTAAAAGATAACACGCGACACTAAGGAATGTATGAAGGATAAATTGGCAGAAATAAATAGCGTAGCAGGCGTCAAGTCCTCTTTCTTTTATTTGAATGACGGAGAAATCGTGTTTCAGTCCTTGCCGCCCGGTTTTGACCAGGATACGTTCGTCGAAATCGCAAAAGATTTTGTGCAAATGGCGGCGATATGCGACAGACTTCAGTCGGTGAGCAACGAATATGACCTTAAGTACGACAGCGGCAGAATAATAGCATTTACCCAGCATAACTATAATCTCGTCGTATTGTGCGATGTGAATGTGAGCCTTGCTATGTTACGGCTTACCATCAACGTCGCAATCGCCGATCTTGAAGCCGACAAAAAATTTCAAAAACGCGTAGCCAAAGTGGAAACGACGCGGCGTAGTTTTCTGGTTCGCAGCAATATGGATCCGGACAGCTGGACGCTCACCGAGATAGTCAACTAATTTTTTGTAGGTAAGGAGACTTTATGTCAAGCGTATTAACGGGAAATTTGGCGTATGTCGAAGTGATCGATATCCTTAAACTGCTTGCATCGGGCGACAAAGACGGAAAACTCTTACTGCAAAAAGAAGACGCTCGTGAAAACGGAGAAATTTATCTCGCAGGCGGGCGTGTTGTACACGCGGTATGCGATAACTACCTTGGAGAAACGGCATTCCGGGATCTGGTTCTTTGGCAGTCGGGCAAATTTGCATTTGAACCCGGTTCAACCACCACTCAAAAGACCATTGAAAAAGATACGGGCCAATTGCTTTCGGAAAGCACCGCCCTCTTTCAATCATGGCAAAAAATTCATCATCTTATACCTTCCTTTCGCATTAAATTCAAACAAACCGGACAAGAACCTCATGGCTCGATCAAGTTAAAGGGTAATGACTGGGAGATTCTGAATGCATTATCGGACGCCGAGCTGTCGGTTACCGAATTGTCCCAGAAGATGAATATGAGAGAAATGGACATTGCCGCTATTTTGTATACTTTAGTTGAGGCGGGCGTCGTCGAATCCGGCGCCGAAACGAAGCCTGTTCGCAAAGAGGTCGTTGATGAAAAATTCTTCAAAACGGTAGAGAATGAGTTGATACAGCTTATAGGCCCGGTTGCATCTATTATAGTCGACGATGTGATCGAAGGATTTGGGGAAAGCCGCAGTACATTTCCTAAGGACAAAGTGGCTGCGCTGGTGGAAGGCATCAGTAATGAAATTTACGATCCTGCCAAACAGGTTAGTTTTCAGAAATTTATGTTTAAACAGATCAAATCTCTGTAAAAATTTGTTTAAGTGAAAATCGGAGTGAAGTATGGCTAAAGGTCTCAGTCTTAAATGGAAAGTGCCGATCGTTATTGTCAGCGGCGCACTCATTATCGGAGTCGGTATTACTTTCCTTGTAGTAAAACTTGTATCGGATTCACTGCAGACGGAATTGACCGAGCGCGGGAAGGCCATTGCAACCACCCTGGCAAAACAAGTCGAAAGGCCGTTGGTCGGCGACGATGAGGTGGATATCCAAAACCTCGTCGATATCTCATCCAAATTTACAGCCGTATCTTATGTCTATATTTCCGATAAGGAAAAAAAAGTTGCCGCCCAGAAATTTAAGGTTGGCTCCTATAACCAACGCCAGGTTTTGCAGGAAAGCGTGATCAAGGAGATCAAGAGCGATTACAAGATCGATCTTACGAAGGTGGAGAATGCCAATGAGTTAGGCGAAATGGTTGAGATTGAGAATTATGAGATTTCAACACCTATCGGAGAAAGCGTGCTGGGTTATGCCCATGTGGGCATGTCGCGAAAATATATGGACGACATCATTCGCAGCACGGCTATTTTGGTCGGCGGCGTTTTGGCTTTTTCAATAATCATGGGTATTATTGTTTCGGTGTATCTTTCCAATAAGCTGACCAAACAACTTCTGTATCTCACGGACTCGGCTGACAAAATCAGTATGGGTGACCTGGAAAGTATCGTTCGAATAGACTCCTCAGATGAAATCGGCGAATTGGCCAATGCGATCGAACGATTACGTGAAAGCTTAAAGGCTGCGATCGACCGGTTGAAACGAAAAAAGATATCCTGAACCGGTATAGTTTAAGAAAAAAAATATTGACTGTTGATCAAAAATTATATACACTTAGGTTAAATTAATTCCCGTTCTGATTTCATACCTCATTTCAACAGCAAAACGAAAATTTTGTTAATTCTAACATAAAAAAGGGTACCGTTATGTTGCAGACGAAGAAATTAAAAGACGGCAGTAAACAAATTATCCTTAACGGGAAACAATTTGAAGGCGTCACAAAGGTTTTGTCTGAACTGGCTTCAAAGACTAAAGCCTCTGCGATCCTGTTCGCCGACATGAGCGGGCAGCTGATCAGCCAGCGCGGAAATACCGATAAAATGAACACAACGGTGCTATCCGCTCTTGCTGCGAGTGATTTTGCCGCAACAGCCGAAATGGCGAAACTCGTAGGAGAAGACGCTAAATTCAAATTACTCTTCCATGAGGGAGAGAAAAGGAATGTGTATCTCTCCAACGTCGGGGATAATTTTTTCCTTGTCGTGGTGTTTGATACCAGCGTTACGCTTGGACTGATCCGTATCTATACTAAAAAAGCAATTCAGAATCTGTTGGATATTTTTGAAGATTCAGCAAACCAAACCGACGACAGCGCGAAAGACCTGATCGACTCTGAATTCGGCTCTCTGCTCGGCGATGCTCTGGATGAATCGTTCAAATAACGGATCTTATATTGAATTATTTTAAACCAATTAATAGAGAGGCAGACTAATGTTCATCAATTGGGCGTTGCAAGAGATAAACTTGAAGATAGTTTACTACGGCCCCGGTATGAGCGGAAAGACCACCAACTTAGAGTATATTCACTCCAAAATGGATCCATCCTTAGCCGGTGAACTCGTTTCGTTGAAAACCAAAGAAGATCGTACCATCTTTTTTGACTTCTTGCAATTAGAAGTCGGACGTATTAAAGGTAAAAAACCGAAATTTAATTTGTACACCGTTCCGGGCCAGGTATACTATGCCTCCAGCCGTAAAGTTATTTTGAATGGAGTAGACGGAATCGTATTCGTCGCCGATTCGCAAAAGCACCGTATGGACGGCAATATTGAAACATTGTTGGATCTTGAAAACAATTTGCGTGAAGACGGACACAGTTTGGACACTTTCCCCTGGGTCATCCAGTATAACAAACGCGATTTGCCGGATATTGAAACGGTAGAAAATCTTCAGAAACGCCTCAACTATTTCAGCGTTCCGTATTATGAAGCGGTCGGAATTAAGGGTAACGGTGTTTTTGATACGTTAAAAGCTATTATCAATAAGGTCGTGGGCAACGTTCAAAAACAACTCTAATCACATTTACATTATGTTTTATAACCCCGCATTGTTCAATGTGGGGTTTTTTTTTGATTTTATTAAATAAGGAAACATCATTGGATCTGTTTCAATCTTTTGTGGTTGGTTTAGTACAGGGATTAACCGAGTTTCTGCCTATCAGCAGCACGGCGCATGTTCGCATCATACCGTCTCTCTTAGGATGGAACGATCCCGGCGCAGCTGTTACAGCCGTAACGCAGCTCGGAACGCTTGCCGCAGTCCTTGTGTTTTTTAAGAATGACTTATGGGCTCTCACTCAGGCCGGAACAAAATCTATCGTTCACTTTAAGCAACGAAGCCAATGGGACGTGCAGACGTTAAGGCGGATCAAATTGGCTTGGTTTATCGTGCTCGGCACAATACCTGTGGGTGTATTTGGCCTTGTATTTAAACATCAGATTGAAAACGATCTTCGGAGTTTGTCTATCATAGGATGGAGCCTCATAGGATTAGCATTGTTGCTAGGATTAGCGGAAGTAGTTGCCAAACACCGCCGAAAGATCGAAGAGATGAATTTTCTCGACACGCAGGTTATCGGCATTGCTCAGGCGGTAGCGTTAATCCCCGGTTCGTCACGCTCAGGCGTAACTATCACGGCAGGTTTGTTTTTAGGACTGACGCGTGAAAGCGCGGCGCGGTTTTCATTTTTGCTGTCCGTGCCGGCAATTCTGGCCAGCGGATTACTTGAACTCAAAGATATTTTGCAGCATGGCATCGGCGATGAAGGGTTGTTCAATCTGATTGTGGCGACGGCGGTTGCAGGTGTTGTAGGTTATTTTTCAATTGCTTTTTTGCTACGCTGGCTGCAAACGCGTTCGACGCTGATCTTTATCGTATATCGGATCGCGCTGGGGGTGTTGATTTTATATTTATCAGGGCAGCAACTCATTGATTAAAGCACATGATTAGTGTTTTTCAAGTGAGAAAACGTTTATCCTGAATCGTCCGGCGCTCCTGAATAAACAAACCACATAACTCAGGATACATTTTTTAGAATGTAAAAACTTTATCCGCTTCAACTGACCACTTGGTAAGCTCACTCATATTGCTGATCTCTACGCCGTCGATTAGTTTCAGTTCACGGATTCCACGCGCATCAATACAGCTTCCGCACGCTTTGATCTTTCCTTTTTTCAAAATAATGCCTTTCAGCATTCGTTCGATATTATAATAACCTTGCGGCGTATTCTGTGCGGGAAGTGCACAACTCACCGCATCGGCCATTAAGAAGATGTGTACTTCAACTTCCGGTTGTTCCTTTTGAATGGTCATGGCCAGCCTCAATGCATTGTAAGCTTTCTCCGTTCCATACGGAGCATCGTTGATAAGAATGAGAATGTTCATTTTGTTGCCTTTTGTAGGAGTTATGCTTTAACTGGAATCTTAAGTAGCCTCCCGCCCATGTTGATGATTTGTCTCAGTATGGATCGTTTTATACCGAACGGAGAGAGCCACCATTTTTCAAACAACACTTTACCAAAGTGCCATACTCTGCCAAGATTTCGAAGTTCGAGTTTAGGTGAGGGCTCAGCAAAGAAATCGCCAAAGGCAAAACCGGCTAAACCTTCGCCTGCTTCGAGCATGCAATATCCCGGCCCGCAAAACTCGGCAGTCGGTACTTTCCCATTTATCTCGTCGGCGATTCTCTCTGCGACAACCTCAGCATGCAAGTGCGCAAAAACTCCGGCTTTAGGCAGCAGCATCGGCACATCGGGTTTCCAACGGCCCGGAATACGGATAGAGGAAATGTCGCCGATAGCATAGACGTTTTCAAATATCGTCTTCAGAGTCAAACGGTCAACAGGAATCCAGCCTGTTTCATTCACCAGTCCTGCTTCACGGGCGATTTTCGGAGCTCGGTGCGGAGGAATGGCAATGAGCATATCGTATGTAATCGGTTCATTTCCTTCGAAAATAAGTTGGCGCTCATGCCCATCTACCGATTTCAGTTTGTGAAGCGAATGGAATGAGACTCCTTTCGAAGCCAACATTTGCTTTACCGCTTCGCCAAGCTGCGGGCCGGCAACCGGCATTGGTTGAGGCTCGGGCGTGTAGAGGTGAATATCCACTTTGTCGCGCAGTCCGCGTCGTCGAAAGTAATCTGCGATAAGCATAGCGCCCTCATGCGGCGCGCCCGGACATTTGTAAGGAACGGAGCAGACAACCACGGCAACCTTTCCACCGTTAAATTGCGCGAGCGCTTGCTGAAGCCTCTTCGTCTCCTCGAAAGTGTAGAAAGAATACGCAGCTTGAGCAAGCCCCGGGACGATTTCGGGTGCCGGTTCCGCGCCCAGAGCAATCACCATGTAGTCATAGCTGAACGAACCTTCCGCAGCAATAACCGTGTGATTCGCAATGTCAACATTCATGGCCTCCGCATGGATAACTTCAACGCCTGGACGCACAAGGGTTTGAATGGGTTTTGCAATCTTGTCGGGCTGGCGTTCGCCCGTCATCAACCAAAGAAACGAAGGGGAAAAGGCGTGTACGGGATTTTTTTCAATCAGTATGATACGATGGCCGGATGGCAGCAACCTACGCAGTTCACTTGCAGCAACAAGCCCTCCAACACCGCCGCCAAGAATGAGAACCGTTTTACCTTCCATAAGGATCCTTTCTAGGTGTTTTTAAGAATTTTATGTTTTTTAGATATTTGTTGTAACAACACTTCTCGCATCAGCTCGCAAGCCTGCGTAACCTTTGAACTGGAAATGCGGTAGTAAATATTAAGGCCGTCGCGGCGTGTTTCAAGAATTCCGGAGCGACGCATCACCGCCAGGTGTTGTGAAATATTGGCTTTTGGCAAACCGGTAAGATTAACAAGATCGCTTACGTTTAATTCTTTATCCCTGAGAAGGTTGAGAATTTCTAATCGCTTCGGGTTTGCCAGTGTTTTGCACACTTCAGCGTGCAGTTGGAATATTGATTTGTCTTTAGACATATTAAAGTCTGTTAGTTTCGAAACTATGCAACTAATATAATATTAAAAACCGTATTGTCAATACAAAATTGTTCGCAGAAAGTTAGACAATCAATCAACTACACTAAATAGTTAATGTTCATCTCCGCCCTTATCCGCTTCCTAGACGATAACAAGGTAAGGAGCTCCTAAAAGCACGATTTGAAGATCCTTGACTCAATCAGCGGCGCCGATTCTACATATTCTCAGGCTGAAGCGCTAAACCGAATGGGCGCTTTTGAAACCGATTTTTTATCGGTGATTTTAGGGTTTTCGTGCTGAAAACGTAACTTAAATTACTCCACTGACATCCGTCGCGCGACAAGTCATCAAAGAACGCCTGCTACTGCTACATATCTTAAGATTCGTAAAGTAAAAACTATGAGAATAAATTTCCATAACGGCACTTTTATCAGGCCGCCAACGATGGTCAAGGGGTCGCCAATAACCGGCAACCATGATCCCAGTAAACTCCACGTTCCATAATCCTTCATCCATTTTACTGCAAAAAGGCCGACTTTGGACGAAATTAGTTTAGCCTGCGTTTTTTCAGCAAACCAAAACCCTATACCGTAATTCAATAAGCAACCAAGACAGTTCCCTAACGAGGCCGCTATTAGAGCCGACTCTTGCGGAACACCCGTTTTAATTCCCGTTAACAAAATCAGTTCCGAGCTAAACGGCAAAATTGTTGCAGCTAAAAATGATAAAAAGAACACGCCTAATGAACCGTAAGAGGAAATTAGATGCTCATAAATAGAAACTAAACTCTCCATAAACCATCTTCATTTAGGAAGCCAAATAACGTGTGGACTCCGATGATACCTGTTACTTTTGAAAGTCCTTTTCACCGTTCCGATAAAATGCCAAAGATGCTGCTTCGAAACCTTGGACGTACCCGATAGTCGATGTGACTTACCATTCTCTTATTTTGATGTATCAGCGCCCAACCCGGCTGTGATTAATGTTCGTCCCCGCCTTCTCCTTCTTTCATTTTTGATAAGAGAAAGAATGTGTTTTTTACCGCTATTTTAGCGTCTTTAGGAAGTTGATCCAAAGGAGTCACTTCGACAAATCCCAAATCCGTTATCCCCGTTTTAACTTCGGTCATTTCAAATGAAAACTCATCTCCGTCTTCTTCAGAACTATCTTCTTTCTTACTTACTTCTTTTGCTGTCGCCGTTTGAACAAAAATAAAATCTCTGCCATCTGTTCTGACAATCGCTTCTTGCGGTACGGCGCTCACCTTGCCGTCCCCGACATTGATCAAAGCGCTCACATACATCCCGTGAATCAAATTCAGATTATCATTGTTTTTTATTTCGGCGTGAACGGCTACGGATTTAGTTTCATTTTCAAAAGCTCTACTGATGGAAAAGATTGCCCCTTGAATAAGTTTATTATTCTGATTCGTCAAAATGAATTCAACCGTTTGTGCAACTTTCACTTTAAAAAGGTCTTTTTCATAAACGAATATGTCAACATGGATCTTTCTATTGTCAATAACTTCAAAAAGAGGTTTTTCGGGTTGCGCGAAAGTTCCGATGTTTGCATTAATACGCCCAACATAACCGTCTATCGGCGATTTAACGGGCACAGAGGCGATCATATTGCCCTTCGATATCTCATCCATGGAAATGAACAACATCTTCAGTTGCTTTTCTAATGAAGTTAATTTTGCCTTTTCGGATAGGTAGTTAGCTTCCGTCTGTTGATATATTTTCACAGTACCGGCATTTTCTTGGTTCAATTCTTTCTGTCGCAAATATTCTTTTTCCAGAAAAGTAAAATTACTTTTTGTGGTTAAATATTCTTCCTGCATTTCGATAAAATCAGGATGTTCCAGCGTCGCCACTGTCTGACCGGCGCTAACAAAATCACCGACCTTAATATAAATTGACTTTACAATACCGCCTTTTAAAGGCGATATACTGGCTTGATTCTGCGGCGGGACTTTCAAATAGCCATTTGCTTTCACAACGTCTCTGAGATTCTTCAATTCGATGCCGCCAAGTTGAATACCAACGGATTCATATTGTGCTTTTGTGAGAGTCACGATTTTAGAATGACTCTCTTCGGGCTTTTCAACCTCCTTCATATCGTTCTTTGTATTACAACCGGTACAGATCAAGCCCAATAGTAATGCCGATAAATTAAAATATTTCATAAATACGATTCCTTAAATGGTAACATTATGTAAAAGTTTTTGTTTTTAAATGATGTTTATGTGTTTCACAGCTCGCTCTTTCATTCTTCGATTCCTTGAGTGATCATGGTTACTCCCTTCCCTCAAGGTAATTTATGTAAATAATCGTTTGGTTATATCCATTGATAACATCCAGATACTGTGCTTTGATGCCGACAGCCTGAGACAGGCTTTGAATGTATTCCAAATAGCCTATATCTCCTGATTGGTAGCTTTTTTCCGCTACTTTCAGAATTTCATCTGCTTGCGCCAAAGCCTTTGACTCATAATAACTCCGCAACGAGTAATTTTTTTCGAGGTCAGTTTTTAATTTTAAATACTCGCTGCGGATGATATTTTTGTTTTTTTCAAAATCCGATTCGGCTATTTTGACTTGCATTTTTGCGGCCTGCTGCTGGCCGATTTGCGGAACAAACCAAAGCGGGATACCGACGCCAATTGCATATCCATAAAAACCGGAACGGCTCCCTAATTTCTGCATAGAATATCCTATTGACACATCAGGCAGAAACTTACTTTTTTCCAATGTGAGTTGGGATTTGGCTGCTCGGATTCTCTGGCTGAAATAAGCCGTGAGCGGACTGTTAGCCGTCGTGTCGCCGAATACCGGGGATGTTAGCGGTTTCAACTGTTGCTCGGCCAGAACAATAGCTGTTTGGACGTTAAGCAGTTGCTGCAATTCCACTTCTGCCGTGCGAACAGTGGCTTCGCCTTGTTTCTTCATGATCTGAATTTCTTGATATTTCGATTCGGCTGAGAGTTTCTCTAAGAACGAACTCTCTCCCGTTCTATATCTTAATTCAGCCGCTTTGACAAAATGGCTGTAAAGGCTGTCTTGAAAGCGCAAAAGCCTCATTTGTTCAAGGCTTGTTAAAAGTTGAAAGTATGCAGTTTTAACGTCCCGGATTATCTCCGCCCGCGTGATCGCGTACGACTTCTCGCTAAGAATTAACTCATTTTTCAGCACATTCCCTTTGAAAAGATAATTTGTGGGAAACTCGAAATTTTGTCTAATCCCTATTTTAACATTGCCTTTCTCAGACGACTTTCTCTCTTCGACTTCATTAAAAAATTCCGTTTTCCCAAAATCCCAGGATGTCTTACGAAGCGCTTGCCGCTGTTTAACAGCATACGATGCGCTTGACAATTTCGGATTGGATTGGAGCGCTATCCGGACCGCATCGTCCAGAGTCAATGGCCCGTTCGTATCTTCTTGAGCATTAAGGCTGTTACTGCATATCAATAAAAAAAAGCCAACGACGATCGGTACGATCATATTGCCGGACTCCGGTTTCGTTTGCTTCTTTGAGAATAGAATATAAAGCACAGGTAAAACTATTAATGTAAGAAGTGTAGCAGAAATCAAACCGCCAATTACAACCGTTGCGAGAGGTTTTTGTACTTCCCCTCCGGCTGACGTAGAAATAGCCATCGGCAGAAACCCTAACGATGCAACGGCGGCGGTCATGATGACCGGGCGCAGCCGAACCCGTGTGCCTTTCATAACACGCTCTGTTATATCCATGATGCCTTCTTTTTCTAATTGATTGAAATAACTGATTAATACAATTCCGTTAAGCACGGCAACTCCGAAGAGCGCAATAAAACCGACTCCCGCGGAAATACTAAACGGCATATCGCGAAGCCATAAAGCAAAAACGCCTCCAATAGCCGATAAGGGGATAGCCGTGTAGATTAACAAAGATTGTTTGACCGATTTAAAAGCAAAAAACAATAATATAAAGATGAGCAATAATGCTGCCGGCACGGCTATCATCAATCGTTCTTTGGCTTCGATAAGGTTTTGAAATTGTCCGCCGTACGTAATGTAATAACCGGGCGGAAGTTTCAATTCCCGATTCAACTTTATCTGAATTTCTTCGACGACCGATTCGACATCTCTTCCTCGAACATTAAATCCCACAAAAATCCTTC
>JAEUSJ010000106.1:0-7632 GCA_016788215.1 bacterium
CAGCGAGCTTCTACAGATGATGCCGGAGAATCTTTCTGAAAGACAACTTTCTATCATCAAAAAAATGGATGAAAGCTCATCGGTCATTCAAAATATGATCACGGATATTTTGGATATCAGCCGTATGGAAGAAAATAAAGTCAAGCTTCGAAAAGAGCCGTTTCATATTTTGGAAATTCTTGACGCTAATCTGAATGAAATGGCCTATACGATGCAAAAAAACGGCATAAGCGGACAACTCAATGTTGATAACGACGTTCCGATGATCAGCGCCGATAAAGATATGATTCATCGCGTAGTGGCTAATTTACTGCATAATGCGGTTAAGCATTCCGTGAAAGGCGGCAAAATCAATTTGATTGCCAAATATGAACCTGAAGGAACGCGCCTCCATGTGACAGTGAAAGACAATGGAGAAGGTATTGCCCCTCAATATACGGAAAAGATATTTGAAAAATTTGCTCAGGCCGATCTTAAAAAACTGGGGCTGAAAACGGATAGGGGATTAGGATTAACTTTTTGCAAACTGGCCGTGGAGGCTCACGGCGGTAAAATATGGGTTGAAAGTAAGGTCGGAGAAGGTAGCGAATTCAAGTTTTACCTTCCAGGGGCCTCCGGAGTGTAATCCCATGTCGAAGAAAATCGTGCTTTGTTTTGACGACATATTATTTACCTCAAAAATTGCCGTAACGGCGAATGCGCTTCAGATTGAGACTAACTCCATAAACGGTAATCCAGAAACAATAGTCGAACAAATTCGCTCAGTGAAACCATCGGCTATTTTAATGGACTTGAATTCCAAAAAAATGAATTCAATCGTGCTGATTCATGTATTGAAAAACGATCCGGTCACGGTTTTGATCCCTATTATTGGCTTTTTATCGCACGTCGACACCGATACGCGAGCTGCTGCCGTTTCCGCCGGATGCGATCAGGTTATAACCCGCTCAACTTTTGTTCAAAAATTACCCGACATTCTATCTGCCATTTAAATTTTTCTAATTACCATGATCTTCTTATCCCGGTTTTTTAAATATGTACTCGAATTCATATTTCCCCCGTTCTGTATTGTATGTGACGGGCAACTGAGTTTAAATGATAAACTGGTATGCCGATCCTGCCTGAGCGATTTGAAAAAGGTAGAGGGAATTGTTCGGACAGGAGTCATTGATTTTGACTGTATAGATGAAATCCGGGCCGGCGTATATTACGATCAAAAACTACAGACGCTGATTCATCATTTTAAATATCAGCGCGCACTCGCTTTAGCGGATGCGTTCGCGGATATGCTGACGCCGATCATTCTGGAAAATGCCCTATGGCGCACGTCCGATTTGTTAATTCCGGTTCCGCTGCACAAGGTCAAGTTCAGGGAACGTTCATTCAATCAATCGGAAGAAATTGCAAAAGCGTTGTCCGGCAAAGTGGGTATTCCATGCAGCGCTGACGTTTTGCTACGGAGGACCAATACCGAATCCCAGACGCAAATGGCCGATGCGCAGGAGCGGGTAAGAAATATGACGAACGTTTTTGTGGTCAAAAACACCCATACGGTGAGCGGCAAAACAGTCATATTGATCGATGATCTTATTACGACAGGTTCAACAGCCAATGCCTGTGCGCGGGTGTTAAAACAACATGGCGCTCAAAAAGTGTACGTCCTAACGGTTGGGAGGCCGTATTTCTAAAATGTAATATCAAAATCTCCCGTTCTGGTGAAAATGATAACTTGCAATGAATATATTTAATACCGATATTCGAGCCCTTTTAACTATTCCGGAGTGATCATATTATCGATAATAAATCAAAACGTAAGATCGGGTTTGTCGTTAATCCCAAAGCGGGGATTAACAAAAGCGCTTACGACGAGATAAAGTCCCTTTGCAAAAAAATATTTGATGACAGCTATCAAATAGAGATTCATCTCACCCGCGGTCCCGGTGACGCAACGGCTATCTCTCAACATTATGCACAGGATAACTTTGATGTGGTTGCATCGGCAGGGGGGGATGGAACGGCAAATGAAACGGCGCAGGGATTGCTCGGGTCTGAAACCGCAATGACTATTATCCCGTATGGGTCGGGCAACGGCCTTGCCCGCGGACTCCGCATTCCTATGAATAAAGAAAAAGCGCTGCGAACGATACTTACCGGCAGCCCGCGCCTTATTGATGTTGGAGAAATTATAGACGGGGACAAACGAAAACTCTTCTTCGGCTTTTCCGGTATCGGATATGACGCATTTATCGGTAAGTTGTTTAATGATCGAACAGGGCGACGCGGATTGTTTTCTTATATTTATCTTTCCATTGTGTCGTATTCCAAATTCAAACCGGTGTCGCTGAAGATCAAGGTCAACGACAAAGAAATATTTACCAACCCGTTTGTTCTGGCCGTTGCGAATACGAATGAATACGGCAATGGTGCCAAAATTGCTCCTCACGCAATTCCGGATGACGGTTTTTTTGAATTGTGTATACTGCAGGATATGACGATGTTCAAAGGGCTTCTCCATGGTTGGCGTTTATTTGACGGCTCGATTGATAAGATCGCAGAAATGACCATGCTACGCACAACAAAAGTTGAAGTGTTTCCGGAATCGTCAGTCTATTATCATGCAGATGGAGAAACACAGCAAACATCCAACCCTTTGATTTTTAGCATTCTGCCAAGACATCTTAAAATGATCGCTCCACAATGACCTAATATTCTCTTGACTCTCACATGCTAAAAAATTAACTTTTGACGTGTACTCAATATTATTCTGCAAATGTAGAAACCGGTACCATGAACGAAGACGTCGCGTCTCTCCATAAAATTGACATTCTGAAAAAAGTTCCCATTTTCAGTGAAATCAGTTCCAAAGATCTTGAAAAGATTGTTGCGGTAACCCATCATAGGAAATACCGCAAAGATAATATGATCCTGATCGAGGAGGAAGCCGGCCAAACCATGTTCATATTGATGAGCGGCCAGGTAAAAATTTCCAGAATCAGCGAAGACGGGAGAGAAGTTATTCTTGCCGTGATGGGAGCGGGAGAATTTTTCGGCGAGCTTTCCCTGTTGGACGGCCAATCCCGTTCTGCGAATGTGACCGTTATCAAAGACGCCGAAATGCTTTTAATCAATCGTGACGATTTTCTGAACCTGCTCAATGAGTTTCCGAGGATTGCGATTCAATTACTCAGAGAATTAGCAAGCCGCATGCGTAAATCCGATTCACAGATCAAAAGCCTTTCACTTAAGAATGCAACCGGAAAGGTTACCGGCACCATTCACCGGCTGGCGGAAGATATTGGGGTTCGGGCCGATAACCGTGTTCACATTGAAAATCTGCCCACACAGCAGGATTTGGCAAATATGGCGGGCACATCCCGTGAAACTATCTCACGCGTACTACAGAAATTGGCCAACGACAAATACATCACGAGAGACGGGAGTAAATTGATTATTACGGATTATGAACGATTCAAAAAGGACTTTATATAAGAAGATGCCTCATCGTTAGAACAAAAGCCAACCTTAAAGGGTTGGCTTTTATATTTATGGATTTTCTGACAAAAAAAAATTATATTTATCCGCTTTTTTTTTAAAGGAAATATTTCAAAGGATGAATACACGGTCTAAAATTTTAATCTGTGACCCGTCTCCAAAATCTGAGATGATGCTTTTGACGATCCTGGAATCTAACGATTACGAAGTAGAAAAAGCAATGGATGGGCACGAAGTATTGGACAAGGCCAAATCGCTGAATTACGATCTGGTGCTGGTGGCCTCCGATATGTCGGGCATAGATGGTTTTCAGGTCTGCCGATTGCTCAAGGAAAGCGAGAGGACACGGCATATTCCCGCCATGTTGTTGTCGGAACTGCCCGATCAGGCTGCGCGTACTAACGCGATCGAAGCAGGCGCGGATGAGTATATCCCAAAACCATTTAACAGGGTTGAACTGCTCACGCGGGTCGTGACTTTATTAAGGATCAAACATCTCCATGACCGTTTGGAAAGATTGATCGAAGAAAAAGAAGCGGAAAAGAAGAAACTTGCTGAGAAAAATCATGAATTAAAGATTTTGTCCGAAATTGCACGCATCGTCATTTCAATAAAAGACCAACGCAAGGTCTTGACGGAAATCTTGAATAATATTCGCGATGCGTTTAAAGTTTACGGTTGTTGTCTCGTGATTCATAAAGACGGGGAATGGATATTGGATACGTGTTCAAGTAATATGAATCAGGAACAGTTTATCCAGACGATTTTACCCGCAAGGCCGGTTTACGACTTTGTATCGCACAGTGAAAAATCAATTATTATCAACAGTACCAAAGAAGATGATCGTTTTCCGGATGCATGTACCGTGTTGAATCAGATGAACGTTTTCACCGTGCTTTGTTCGCCCGTCTTCATCCGCGGCCGTCTGATCGGCGTTCTGCAGGTATACAACAAAACAGATAAGTCCGAATTTACGTCCAACGATCTGGCGGTTCTTATGACTTTGTGCGGACAGGTCGCCCTTGCGATTGAAAATTTACAGCTTTTTAACAAACTTTCGGACTTTAACAAAAATCTCCAGGAACAGATAGCGGCAGCCACGCATGCATTGGTTGATCTCAAGAATTTCAACGAAAGCATACTTCAGAATATCAGTTCCGGCCTTATTACCACCGATATTTCAGGCAAGATTCTATTTACAAATCACGCCTGTACAACGATACTTGAATATTCCGAATCCGATCTGCTGGATCGCCACATGAATGATATTTTTGGCAATGAATCTGCCGCTGCCATGATGAAACCCGTTTTCGATCAGGATAATATGCCGGTGAGCGCAGAGTCGCGCGTTATGACAAAGAATAAACGCGACATCTATTTAGGATTTACTACCACAGTCCGGTACGACGCCGATCACCGTATGCTGGGTTATATCGTCAGTCTTCGGGATATTACTCAGATCCGGGAGATGCGTCAGACGATCATGCGGATGGACCGCCTGGCATCGTCTGGAGTTTTGACAAGCGCAATTGCGCACGAGATCAGGAATCCGCTTGCAGGAATTAAGACCATGGCGCAAGCTCTAGAAAAAGAAATGAAAGCGGATGATCATCGTATGGAGTACGTCCAGCGCATCATAAAGCAAATAAACCGGCTTAATGAACTTTTGAAGGCTTTCTTTACTTATGCGCGCCCCGTTCGTCCTGAGAAAAAACAATGCGATTTTAGATTGATCGTAAAGGAAATTAAAGAATTAATAAAGGGCCGGTGTGAAACCGAGAAGATCAGTATCGTGGAGCTGTACGATCCGTTTCTTCCAAACGTTTTTATAGATGAAAATCAAATACAACAGGTTATGATTAATTTGATGGTCAATGCCTTGGATGCTATGGGGAAAGGCGGCAAACTTACAATCGAAGCCCTATTGACACGGCGCAGTTTGCCGCCGAAATTTCACGACGAGCGAGACGTGATCGAAATTCGTGTATCCGATACTGGAAAAGGCGTTCCGCGCGAACAATTAAAATCGATATTTGACGCTTTTTATACGACTAAACCCAACGGGATTGGCTTAGGCTTGTCCATCGTCTACCGGATTGTGGAAGAGCATGGTGGCGAGATTCTGGTTGAAAGCGTTGAAAAAAAGGGAACGACTTTCACGGTACTACTGCCTTTGCATGAAACGGTGGAATCCGTGCCTGTAGTCGATTCAGTCATGTAATAAAAAAATTATTAAGGATGTATATGCGGAAAAAAGTTTTAGTAGTTGATGACGAAGAAGATCTCACATGGAGCATCTCAAAGCACCTCATCAAAGATAAAGATGTGTATGAAGTGATTTGTGTGAATAACGGGCAGGAAGCATTGAACCTTCTTTCACAGGTACCGGTAGATCTGGTTGTGAGTGATATTAAAATGCCGGGCATTTCCGGATTGGATCTGCTGGTCAAGATTAAGGAAACATATCAATCGACCAAAGTCATTATCATGACGGCGTTTGGTTCTGCGGATGTTCAAAAGGAGGCAACCTCAAGAGGCTCGCTGTATTATATAGAAAAGCCGTTTGAGATTGAGGATCTTCGGAGTTTAATTCACAGCGCCCTGATCGAGAAAAAAGGATTCGATGGAAAGGTCACTGATTTTCAACTTTCGGACCTTATACAAATGAATGTATTGGGCCGCATGGTTATGGCTTTAGTTGTAACTAAAGACGATGAAAAAGGATTGATCTATTTTAATGAAGGCAATGTGGTTCATGCTGAGTGCGGCAATATGCTGGGTGACGATGCATTTCATAAGATCGTTTCCTGGGAAACCGGTAAATTTGAATTTCGAAAGGATGAACGGCCTGAAAAAGAAACGATAACGCAAGGCTGGCAGAGTCTGCTCCTCGAGGCCATGCGCCGTAAAGATGAAGTGACACCGGAAACGAAATCAAAAATAAAAGAAATCACTCGCCAGGAACAGTTAGATAAGATCAAGGCATCTTTGAACGACTTTATTAAAGTCAAAGGAGTAGACGTGGTTGCGATAGTGGATAACGCCGGGTTCGCCCGCGCTTCGTTTTTTAACGAGAAAAAAGAGCCGGTGCTTGATATTACGACGTTGGTCAATTTTATACCTGCCGGGGTCGAATATATTCAGAAAGTGAATAACGAGATTAAAGGCGGTGGACTGAAATTATTTACATTTGAATTTAACGAGCGCACCTTAGTTTTGGCGCAAATTCCGAATCGCCTGGAATGGCTCTTGATGGTCTGTGAAAACGAGGTAAATTTAGGCGGATTACGTTTTGCGATAAAAAAGCAGGTCCCGACGCTCAGTGAGGTAATATAAATGGCGGAGAATTATAATTCTGATTCTACGATTTCGTATGCGGACCTTCACATACATTCTTATTTTTCAGACGGGTTCTTGAGCCCCACGCAAGTTGTGGAATATGCGTCAAAATCGGGATTGCGGGCGATATCGCTTACAGATCACGATACCGTGGAAGGGCTGGATGAAGCAATGGCCGCCGGCGCGGTGTTCAACGTCGAAGTCATTACCGGCATCGAATTAAGCGCCACTATTGACGACAGAGATATTCACATTCTGGGATACCTATTTGACCACCATGACGAAAATTTCAGAAAGCAAGTTGATCTGTATAAAAGAGAACGTGTGAATCGGGCTGAAAAGATTGTTCAGAAACTTAACAAATTCGGCGTTCACGTTGACATGGACCAGGTCATGGCGCGTGCGGGTAAAGGAGCTGTTGGCCGTCCCCATATTGCTGATGCGGTTGTGCTGGCCGGCTTTGCAAAAGATACCCATTCCGTTTTTCGGGATTTTCTGGGGTACGGCGGTTCGGCCTATGAAGATAAATATAAAATCAGCCCCGAAGTTGCGATTCGTCTTATCCGCGATGCGGGGGGGGTGTCCTTTCTTGCTCATCCTTCTTTTGGAATGAAACAGAAATACTTGCAACAGTTGATCAGCTCAGGCGTCAGCGGGATTGAGTGTACGCATCCCAAACACACCCCGGAAGCGTCGCTTTATTTTCAGAATATTGTTCAACGGCATCACTTGCTGCAATCCGGCGGATCGGACTGCCACGCGCGCGACGGAAATATTTTTATCGGAAAATTTCCAGTTCAA
>JAEUSJ010000106.1:7731-10874 GCA_016788215.1 bacterium
ACCCCAATGATAAATAGTACATCGACTGTAATTCCGAAACGAGCTCCGCTCAACGACCTTTCCCCTGAAGAAGCGCTTTATATAAGTAAGATGTCCATTAGCGATCTGGAAGCGATTCGTCTCGTCTTGCAGGGAAACTCCGTCATAGATTGGTTTCGTCTGGACTTTAAGACCGATGATGAAATAGAGCTTTTTTTGAAAGTTAACGGTTATGATATTCACAATATTCAGGACCAAAAACGTCTCGACAAGATCCGTTTAGAGTCTCTGGCATATCTCGAGGACAGATACCCTCACCGTATTCCTTCTGAACTCAAAGAGCCGGACATGACCATCCAGCGATTATTGTATTTAGCATCGCGTTCATTTAAACGCTCAACTTTGCAGATGTATGCCTGCATGTTGCTTAAGATCATGCACACGGTCAATCATATTGACGGAAGAGAACTGCTTCATCGTTGTGAATTGAGAGGTACTGATATTTTTACTGCAGTGGAAAGAAAAGTGGAAAATGCCGTCCGCACGATGCAGGATGAAGGTTTTCATATTGTGGATTTCTATGGAAGTCACAAGGATAAATTCAGCATGATATCCAAACTATTGGCAAAAAAGGAAAACCATGCGGCGGCGATCTACGATAAGATACGATTCAGGATTATTACGTCAACCGTTGCAGATATATTACCCATGTTATATTTTTTGGGGCGTACGATCTGCCCTTTTAATTATATAATACCCGGTGGTTCACATAATAACCTGGTTTCTTTTGCAGATTTGCTGGAGCATTTTCCTTCATTCCGGCATTATGCCGCCTATATGAAAAGGAAAAATAATATTACGCGGCAACTAAGTTTCTTTAGAGAAAACGAACATACCAGCGCCGAGTTCCGTGTTATCAATTTCGTCAGCGATATTCCTATTCGCGTTGATGAGATGCTCTACACACCTGATTTTATTGACCTGGGTCGCATAATCTACGTAACGGTGGAATTCCAGATCATGGATCAGATGAATTATCAGGACAACGAAATGGGCGAAGCCAGCCATATGAAATATAAGCAGAGGCAAACCGATGCAGTGAATGATCGTCTCGGCATGCGCCATACGGAGTCGCGATAATGTCACGAGGTGCGAAAGTCTTTTCATGAAAATATCGATAGTTGTGCCTGTTCTCAATGAAGCAAATGTGATAGCGTCTTGTATTGCTAAGTTACTAGAATTGGGAGATGATTTTGAAATAATTGTAGCAGATGGAGGAAGCCGAGATGAAACGGTGCCCATTGTGAAGCAGATGGCGTCCAGAAACAGAAACCGCTTGCAGGTGCTTGAGAATATCAAGCCGGGACGTGCTTTTCAAATGAATGCCGGTGCGGATGCAGCCGCTGGCGACGTGTTGCTGTTTTTACATGCTGACTGCACCCTAAGCAAGGGATCACTTAACGCTATCTATGAAAATTTAAAGGATCAAGCGATCATTGGCGGAGGGTTTTACAAAAAGTATTCGGTGGAAAATGTTTTTTTAAGTATGTACCGAATTGCAATGAACGTTATTCGAACTAAATGGATGAAGAGCCTGGTCGGCACGAACGCAATTTTCGTTCGGAAACAGACGTTCATTCAGTTAGGAAAATTCCAGGAAGTATCTTTACTTGAAGACGTCATGCTTTCTGATCGTATGAAAAAAGCAGGGCGGCTGATTTTCCTGAAGCCTCACGTTGTTTCATCTTCCCGAAGATATTACGAGGCGGGTATACTAAGACGCATATGGATTGCTTACAAGATCATGTATTTGTATCGCATAAAACATAAGCCCCCGGATGAGTTAAAATCGATATACACGCAAATGACACGATAATCATTAGGAGAAAATCATATTGGATCGACGGATGGATCTAAATAACATGAGCACCGTATTATTTGATTTTGACGGTGTCCTTATGCAGAGTATCGAAGACCATCACCGTTCGTGGAATGAGGTTTTTCGGACGTACGACAGAGAGATCGGATGGGAAGAATTTTCTGTTTTAGAAGGTCAAAGCCTATTTGCGATTGCTGAACAGTTATGCCGTCATCATGGAATCGCCGAATCAGAATCGGAAAAAATCGGGCGTGCGAAGAATGAAATTTATTTGCAGAAGGCAAAATTCAAATTATATGATGGCGCTATGCCGTTATTGGATTTTATGAAAAAGAAGAACGTTAGACAGGGTTTGGTGACCGGAGCGCATCGAGATCGGCTTGAAAAATCTGTGGACGAAAATTTTCTTTCATATTTTAACGCTATCGTTACTGCGGACGATGTGGCGCATACGAAACCTCATCCGGAACCCTTCTTGAAAGCGGCGTCATTCATGAGCGCAGAGATCGATGAGTGCATTGTGGTGGAGAATGCGCCCCTGGGAATCACGGCGGCCAAACGCGCAGGTATGTTGTGCATTGCAATAACTTCAACGTTGCCGGAACAATTCCTGACCGAAGCCGATCTGATCATAAATAATCTGAAAGAACTTAGTATGCTGTTTGAAGGCGTAAGTATTGAAAACAACTCCGGCAAATAACGTTCCGCCCTATTCTAAATTAGCCGCTTTTTATGACGGAATGATGGAACATGTGGATTATTATCATTGGGCGGAGTACATAGATCAGATCTTCAGAAAATCAGGAAAATCCGTAAAGGATGTGTGTGAACTTGCTTGCGGAACCGGAACGTTTGGAGTGAGTTTATCAAAATTGGGATACACTATGACTTGTTCTGATATTTCGCCTGATATGGTCAGAGTGGCATCCGCTAAAGCAGACCGAAATGGCGTTCAAATCTCTTTTTCTGTTCAGAGTATGTTGAATTTTAATTCCGAAAAGCAATTTGATGCGGTATTGTGTTTGTATGACAGCATTAATTATCTGAAGGAAAAGAATGAGATTACTACGTTTCTACAAAATGCTGAAAAACTCGTTACAGGCGGAGGATTGCTTATTTTTGATGCATGCACAGAACATAATTCTCTTGAAAATTTTAATCAACGCTATGAATACGACAAGACGCATCGGTATAGGCGCAGAAGCTATTATTTGGCCGAACAACGCAGACAAGTCAACGAAATCACGATACAGGTCGATGGGACTTTTTATAAGGAGGAACATTC
>JAEUSJ010000107.1:0-2975 GCA_016788215.1 bacterium
TCTTATGGATGGTACAGCGAAAGATTAAACCGGCAAATGGATTTTCAGCATTTTGGACATGCAGGAGCGCCGATAATTGTGTTTCCTACCACCCTTGGTAATCATTATGAATTTTCTGACAGAAATATGATTGACCCGATTGCGTGGAAAATAGAACAAGGTCTTATACAAGTTTTTTGTGTGAACTCTATTAATAATGAAAGTTGGTACAACAACCAAATTCATCCTCATGAAAAGGTGAAGCGTCATGTTTCTTATGAAGAATATCTCATACATGAGTTTTTCCCCTACGTTCGCCAAAAAACCGGAACGGAATACCTAGTCTTATTTGGTTGTAGTTTTGGCGGTTTTCATGCGACCAACTTCACATTGCGGCATCCGGAACTTGTAGACAAAGCTATTAGTTTAAGCGGCTCGTTTACAATCGAGGGTTTTCTAAACGGATATTATGACGATCTCTGTTATTACAATAATCCGGCACATTACATGCAAAATATGCGCGACCCGTACTACATAGATCGCTATAATCATTCAACGGAATTGTCATTAGTAACAAGCGACTGGGATGTTTGTAGAGATCGGAATGAATATTTTCATAAATTGTTGTCCGACAAAGGAATACGGCACAACTACTATTTTTGGGACGGCCAGGTTAATCATGATTGGCCATCATGGCAGAGAATGATAGGTCATTATCTATAATGCGAATAACTTTCAAATTCTCAACGGGGAACACATCATGAAAATAGCTTTAGCGGCTACAGAAGTTGCTCCTTTCGCTAAAACGGGCGGACTCGCCGATGTGATAGAGGCTCTACCGAAGACTTTGGAAAAATTAGGCAATGACGTCAAAGTCTTCATGCCCAAATATTCTCTCATCGACGAAAACAAGCATAAACTAACATACGAATCTGCAATAGGCGAAATGCCGATTCGTGTAAATGGCCATACACGATCTGTTCATGTTCAAAAATCCAAAATTAATGGCTCTGAAGTTGATATTTATTTTATTGATTGCCCGCACTATTTTTATCGCAGACATATTTACACAATGGATCCCGATGAGGACGAACGATTCATCTTATTTTGCAAAGCGGTCATTGAGACTCTGCAACGATTGCAATGGGCGCCGGACGTCATTCACTGTAATGACTGGCAAACCGGCCTGATCCCGCTTTTTATCAAGGACAATTACAGTTGGGACAGGATGTTTGATGAAACCGCCACACTCATGTCTATCCATAACATTGCCTATCAGGGACGATTTCCAAATCAAACAATTCAAAAAGCCGAATTAAAAGGAGACCTATATTATCCCGGAGGACCGCTGGAGTTTTACAATACGTTTAGTTTTTTGAAAACAGGCATAGTCTATTCTGAAATCATAAGCACAGTGAGTGAGACGTATTCACACGAAATACTGACTAGCGAATATGGATTCGGAATGGAGAAAGAGTTGTGGCCGCGCAGGGATGACCTTTTTGGCGTACTAAATGGCGCAGATTATGAGCAGTGGAATCCAGAAGGCGACCCTTTTATTCCTTACCACTATTCAGCAGCGGACTTGTCAAATAAGCTGAAGAACAAAGAATATCTGATAAAGCAAACCCATTTACCATTTGACAAAACGAAGCCCATTATTGGAATTGTATCTAGGTTAGTTGCACAAAAGGGATTTGATCTTGTTGCTGAGGCAATCAATGAGCTCATGTTTTTGGACGCACAATGGGTAATATTGGGAAGCGGCGAAGATAAGTATGAAGAAATGTTTACGATTTTGAGCCGTTCCATCCCTGATAAAGTATGGGCATATATCGGATTCAATAATGAACTCGCTCATTTGATCGAAGCCGGCGCGGATATGTTTCTGATGCCGTCGAGGTATGAGCCTTGCGGATTAAATCAGATGTATAGTTTAAAATACGGCACGGTTCCAATTGTTCGAAAAACAGGAGGATTAGCAGATACAGTGCAGGATTGGCATGAATTTAAAGAGCGCGGGAACGAAACCGGCGACGGTTTTTCTTTTAATGATGCAACCGGGTTTGCCCTTCATACGACCGTTCTGCGCGCCGTGGAGACATTCAGAGAAAAGAAGACATGGAGGAAGATTCAAGAAAACGGCATGAATCGAGATTATTCATGGCGGGTTTCTGCAAAAAAATATATGACGCTTTATGAGATGGCCACAAAAAAAAGAAGAGGGCAATAAACCCTCTTCTTCTTAATAACATATTTTTTGACAAAAAACTGAATAAACACCCTAGTTATTTGACGATATTAAATGAATTTACCATTTCATCAAATCCTTTGCTCCAGCCGTCAATCGTTTTTTGGGGCCCGACGGCTTTGTAGAACCAAGGACCGTTAGGCGTTTCAACAATGGCAGCGCGCAAAGCATAATTTGCCATTTCATCTACAGGCCCGCCCATCATGCTTCCATCACGGGATTTTAAGTAGGTTCCGGTCACATAGACAACAGTTACTTTCAATCCGTTCACTTCTTTAATTTGTGAAACAACCTTATCTTTAGTCTGTCCGCCGTCCGGCTGCTTAAATTGCCCATACCAACGGTCGAGATTAGCATCAACACTTCCGCCGGCTCCCGGAAAGAAAAAGGCTGCCATTTCAGCGTCGCCCGCAGTTCCCGGCAAACGGTATTGAGCTTTACGCATCGGATTATTCGGGGCTTCTGCTAACCAGCCGTCCGGAGCTTTGAATGTCACCTCACTGCCTTGCGTGTTTTGCATAGAAGACATGCCGCCACCGTGCACATCTTCCGTTTTATTTGAGGCGCCCTCGCTAGGCTGGGTCTTGTCGTCTTTTTTCGGGTTGGAATTACAGCCGATAACGAAAACTAGAAATAACATCAGTAAATTTTTCATTTTTTCTCCGTAAAATAAGTTGGTCTTAAAAAAAAGTCACAACGCGAATATAACAAAAAATTTCAAAAAAAAAACAAAAAGTTTAAATTC
>JAEUSJ010000107.1:3073-10856 GCA_016788215.1 bacterium
TGAGTATCATTTTGAACTTCGTAAGCGCCTTGACCGCATGAGGCTCATTTGCAGGCATAATGATCATCTCGCCTTGTTTTAGATGAAAAGGCGCACCCGAGATCACTATTTCCACTTCCCCGTCTAATATCTGAACCATCGCATCAAAAGGCGCGGTATGTTCACTCAAAGCTTGACCTTCATCAAACGCAAAAAAAGTAATTGTTGCCGTTTTTTTGTTAATTATCGTTTTACTTACAATCGAACCCTCTTGGTAATTTCCGAGCTCAGTCATTGTAGAAATTTTCCTATCCACAAACTCTCCTTTTAGTCGCTCACTTTTCGATATCGTAATACCGAAAGCGTTAACATGATAATTGAATATACAGACAATACAATAATTTGAAAACTAATATCTCCAATTCCCGCCCCTTTGATCAAAATGCCGCGCATGATGTTTATATAATGGGCTATCGGATTTACTAGCGTTAGATTTTGTGCCCACGACGGCATGCTTTCTATAGGTGTAAAAAGTCCGCCTAACAGCATAAAAATAACCATGAAAAACCACGCAATGAACATAGCTTGTTGCTGCGTATCAGTTACTGTAGATATAAAAAGACCGATTCCAAGAACCACAAACAAATAAACGGCTGCCGTGCCAAAAATAAGCCACAAACTGCCCAGAATTGGTATCTCAAAAATTAGCTTTGCAACGAAAAGGCCAAAACCTAAGATAAATATGCCCAAAAGCCAAAACGGAAGCAATTTTCCTATGATAAACTCGTGTTTTTTGATCGGCGTCACATTCAACTGTTCAATAGTCCCGATCTCTTTTTCTCTTACAATGTTCATCCCTGACAAAAAAAGTCCAATCATTGAAACTAAAGCAACTAAGATTCCCGGAATCATATAAGTTTCATAATTCAGTTCGGGGTTATACCAAAATGAATAATCAATCTTAATCTGGTTTGGTTTATCAAAACTTGACCATTCGGATTGAAACTCCATAGCAAGCGCATTGACAATATTTGAAGCGTAAGTTTGGGTAAGGCCGGCGGCATTGCCATCCTCAGCGTTAATGATAAATTGAATATGGGAGACTTTGTTAGATAAAAAATCTTTCTCAAAGTTTCTAGGAATGTTGAGCACCATACGTGCACGGCTGCTTTTTAGATCCTCCTCACCCTGATCGTCAGAAAAAGAATGTCCGACCGCAAAGAAATATTCAGAAGAAGTGAATTTTTCGACTAATCTGCGCGATGTGGTTGTTTGGTCCCGATCGATCAGGTGAAATTCAACCATTCTTAGATCGAACGTAGCGGCATTCGTTAAGATCAATAATTGAATAACCGGCATACCGAATATGATCGGCAGCATCCCTTTATTACGAAATATCTGAATAAATTCCTTTTGAATAAGAAAACGAATCGTGCGCATAAGATTACTGCAATCTGATTTTGAATTTTTTGATACTGACGCTCACAAAAAACACGGTCATTCCCGCCAAGATCAGCGTTTCCTTCCACAAATATTCCATACCAATACCCTTGAGCATGATTCCCTTTACGATAATTAGAAACCACTTCGCCGGAACGATGTTACTGAAAACTTGAAGCGGCCACGGCATCGAGGAAACGGGAAATATGAATCCCGATAGAATAATTACAGGGAGCATTAATCCCGCCAAAGCAATCATCATAGCTGTTTGTTGGGTTTTACTAATTGTCGAAATCATGATTCCCAAGGACAACGCCGTAATGACAAAAAGAAGAGCTTCGAAGAAAAACAGTCCGTAACTGCCATTGAATGGAACACCAAAGACGAAACGAGCGAGCAGCAGCACAGTTGCTGTGTTGACGAAAGATAAAAACAAATACGGTATGACTTTCCCGATAATAATCTGAAAAGGCTTAAGAGGTGAAACCAAAAGAATTTCCATTGTACCCAATTCTTTTTCGCGCGTAATGGTGATGGAGGTCATTAGGGCGGACACAAGCATCAAAAGAAGCGCAATTAAGCCTGGAACGAACATAAAAACACTCTTTAATTCCGGATTATACAATAATTTGACTTGCGGAATAATTTGTGGAAGGGGCGAAGTTTGATTTTTCAGGCTTCTTTGGTAATCTTGAATAATCGACGAGGTATAACCAATGAGCATATTAGCAGTATTAGGATCGCTCGCATCCGCGATGATCTGGACATGCGCACTGCCGTCTCTCAAAAGTCGCTGCGCAAATTCCTGTTCAAAGACAATCACTTCTTTTACAACACCTTTTCGAAATACGGCTTCGATATCGGAATCTCTATTAATATCATCCTGAAGCATAAAATAACCCGACGACAGCAGTTTTTGCTTTATTTCCGATGTTATATAATCATTTGAATGATCAACAATCGATATTTTGGCGTCTGTGATTTCGTTGCGAATGGCGAAGCCGAATAACACCAGTTGAACGATCGGCATACCGAAAAGGATCAACATGGTGCGCTTATCGCGAAAAATATGATAAAGCTCTTTGATGATAAAACCACGGAAGCTTTTCATAAACCTCCGGCATTTTGCGGGCGAGCCAATTTTAAGAATACTTCATCCATGGAGGCGGCCTGAAAACTGTGTTTGAGTCTGCCGGGCGTGTCCAAGGCGGCGATTCGTCCGTCCACCATGATGGAAACACGGTCGCAATACTCCGATTCGTCCATGTAGTGGGTTGTCACAAAAACCGTTACACCTTCAGACGAGGCTTCATAGATCAAATTCCAGAATTGGCGTCGTGTGATCGGGTCAACACCGCCGGTGGGTTCGTCCAGAAAAACAATTTTTGGGTCGTGGATAACCGCAATAGAGAAAGCTAATTTTTGTTTCCATCCAAGAGGCAATGAGCTGATAAGCATGTTTCGTGCGTGTTCCAATGCCAGTTTTCTCAGCAAGGTATCGGTTTTATCTCGAATTTGTAAATCACTCAGTCCGTACACCCCACCATAAAACCGGATATTTTCCTTCACAGTCAGGTCCTCATACAGAGAAAATCGCTGGCTCATATATCCAATATGTCTTTTGATTTTTTCTGATTGTTTGTATACATCAAACCCCGCGACTGAAGCCGTTCCGGAAGTAGGGGAAAGCAGTCCAATGAGCATTCGTATGGCGGTGGTTTTTCCAGCGCCGTTAGCCCCAAGAAACCCGTAAATTTCCCCTTGTTTAACTTCAAAAGTGATTGCATTAACCGCTGTAAAATCGCCAAACCGTTTTGTCAGTCCTTCTGCACGAATGGCATAATTCAGATCATTCATTATTCTGCTTCTCCATCAGGGACATAAAACAATCCTCAATATTTGGTTCAATCAACTTCATTTCGACCTGCTGCAGATTACGCTCGACCAAATAATTTCTAATTTCATCGATTGAAAAATTTATGCGTTGGTCGGTATAATGAAGGAATTCCCCAAAAGGAAAAACAGAGTGTGTGTGTGGGAATGTTCTCAATGCAACAATCAGTTCATAAGTTTTTTTGGCTTTTACCGCCAGCAGAGGCCGATCAAAACTCTTTACGATATTTTGTGGTGTATCAATTCCGAGTATATTACCGCTCTGTATCAGCGCAATACGATCGCATAAACTCGCCTCGTCCATATAGGGCGTTGAAACGACGATAGTTATATCTCTTTTCTGCAGACGTTTCAGCATTTCCCAAAATTCTCTGCGGGATACGGCGTCAACGCCGGTGGTTGGTTCGTCCAAAAAAAGTATTTCAGGCTTATGAATCAACGCACATGAAAGAGCGAGTTTTTGTTTCATTCCTCCGGATAATTGTCCGGCGCGGCGTTTTTTGAACGGTGCAATTTGAGTATATACATCTTTAATAAGGTCATAATTTTCTTCAATGGTTGTTCCAAATACGGAAGCAAAAAACTTAAGGTTTTCTTCGACACTCAGATCCTGGTACAGCGAAAACCGACCCGGCATATATCCCAATTGCGTGCGCAGCTTTTTGTATTCCTTTTCCACATCTAAATGGTTTACAGTCGCTGTGCCGCCATCCGGCAAAAGCAGCGTCGTAAGCATTCGGAACAAGGAGGTTTTTCCTGCGCCGTCCGGCCCGATAAAACCGAAAAGTTCGCCCTTTGCAACGGAAAAATTTAAAGCGTTTACAGCAACAATATCGCCATACTTTTTAGTAAGATTTTTAACAACAACCGCAGGCATTATTTCACCAATCCTGATTGTTTCCGTTGAAATAAATAATATCCGACAAAACTAATTAAGGCCCAGACGATGGTCCTTATCGTCATAGCCGTAACAGTTCGGTTTTCAAATAATCCACCAGACCACACATAAATACCGAACGCAATAAAAACCAATCCGGTTGATAAAAAAATAAAAAACGCTAGCCTGACGCCCCAACTTCTAAGGAACCAAAGCCCAACGCCGGATAGGGCATAAAGAAAGCCCGTCCAGAAATTGAACCACAGAACAAAAGGGACATATTGTCCCGCAGCCAACCTGGCCTCCCCGTCAAAAAACAATACAGCGCCACCTTCTTTGATAGTTGCGATGGCAAAGAATAAAGCAAAAGCCGCCAAGATTCTCAAAAAAAACACAGGATTCATTTTAGTTTACTTCCTTATTCAAAATAATTTGTATAAGAGAATAGATTTTTTTCCATCGTATGAAACGCATGTTCGGAGGCTTTCAAGTCATCCTCTTTGAGCGTGTTGAGGTCTTTGATTATAGACACTAAAAAATTGTGTAATTGTTGATGTGCGTTTCCGGTCATCGTACATTTTTTGAAAACTAAGTCCAATTCAGTCTGTAGTTGTGAATTAAGACGCCTATAGTCTTCGAGGCCCGGACGCGGAGTTTGCGTTTTGAATACGGTAACAAGACTTTGCAGTTTGGCGACGCCCTCATTTGTCTGCTGATCCGCTTTCCATTTCTTGCCTTGATCGAGTTGAACGGGTTCGGTCTTGTGCGAACTTTCCGTTTCGTTGTGATTGTGTTTACAGCTTCCAAGAGAAACAAAGCAGCATACAATGATAAATGTGAGTAATGTTTTCACAACCGCCTCCGTTATGTTATTAAGGTCGTTTAAAGTTGATCTCACCGGGCATGCCGATCTTGAGCGAACCGTTATTGGCTACACGTATCTTTACAGCATACACCATATTCACTCGTTCCTGTTTGGTCTGAATGATCTTGGGTGTGAATTCCGCTTTTGAGGAAATCCAGCTGATCTCGCCTTCGAGTTTTAAATTTTCTGTTTTGTCATGATCGATAAAAACTTCCACCTTCTCGCCAAGCATAACCTTGGGCAGCTGATCGCCGCTAACATACACACGGAGGAACATGGTGGAAAGATCTGCGATTTTGTACAACGGTTTCCCGAAACCTATGACCTCGAAAGGCTCGGCGAATTTCGTTAAAACCGTTCCTTTGACAGGGTTGATAACGATACTTTTCTGAATCTGGTCATTGATCTGGCGAATTTGTGAATCCAACGAACGTATATCCGACAAAACCGCTGCGTTTTGTGTTTCAATGGATGCTATTTGTTTCTCTAACACGTTCACTTGTCCGTTAACATCGTCAAGCTGTTTCTGCGTTGCCGCGTTCTCCTTGAATAGTTTTTCCAAACGCTCTTTTTCGATGAGCGCAACATTCCTTTGTTCCTGCACGACTTCGATCTGTGCAAGAATATTTGCTGACTTTGAGCGAATACTTTGTTGTGATGCTAGAAGTTGTTCACGTTTCAGCGCCAACTGAGTCGTATCAATAAAACCCACAATAGCATTCTCTTCGAGAGTTTGTCCTTCTTCTGCATCACAACGAAGCAGCTTTCCGCCGGCCTCAGCGGAAATAATGATTTCCGTTGCTTCGAAGTTACCGTACGCGTCCGATTTATCGTTATTTCCAGAACAGCTTACCGCGGACAACAGCCAAAGAACTAAAAATAATTTATTCACACTTTATTCTCCTATGGTAATGAGGTAATCTTTTTGAGCTTTGATGAGCTGTATCTTGTGCGATTCTAAAGTTAATGATGCCTGATGTTCGGCGTTAAGTTCCGTCAGATATTCAGACGATGTGACCACGCCGTTATCAAGCTGGCTTGACAACTGCTGAGTCACTTTTTTTCTCAGCGCGATGATATCCCGGTCAAGTTTGATAAGCTCCTGCAGTTTGTCAATCTCGGAGAGGTTTTTTTGAGCGGCAATGCTGATGTTTTTTGTGAAGGCCTCTTCCTGAGTGCTGATTATTAATTGTTGCTGTTTCAGGATCTCTTTGTCGCGGCTATCGGTGTTCCAATTCCAGAAAGTCCAACTTGCGCGGAGTCCGGCGATATAGTATTTCTGAAATGTATTGTCAAACGCATTGATACCCGGACGCGCATAGGATAGCTGGAGAAATGCCGAGATCTTCGGCAAATTGCGCCGGCCAGTCAGTTCGATCGAGCGGTCGATTTTTTTTCGTGAAAGATCAAATGCCGCGAATTCGGGACGTTTTAGAGTTAGAATGGAGCCGCCGGCAGTAACATCGTACGGAATCGCGAGAGTCAGCGGTTCTTCCAACGGTAAATCGAGAAGTTGTGACAAAACATCGATTGCGGCCATTTTATTCGCTTTGGTTTCCGCTACAGTTTGAGCGATCTTCAGCAGTTCCGATTCGAGAATGTCTGCATTGCTTGGGAGTATGGTCCCGTTTTTTACCTTAGATCGGATACTCGTGAGTTTGGTTCGCACATCTTCATCGGTTAACCTGAGTGAACGTTCTTTTTCCTGCAAGAGTAATACGGAAAAAAAGGCCTCATTGACCTGGGTTTTGAGCTTGTAAAGCTCCACCTCAACGGACTTCTTATCAAGGGCGGTTTGTGCTTTTTCGACCCCTTTTTGGTTTGAGATTAATCCGAAATCGTAAACAAGTTGATTTGTCACGAGAGAAACCTGATAGGCATCTTTATGCTGCACTGGAATTGTAACAGATGGCAGTGAAATTGGAAATACGGAAACATCCGATTGATAGGACGTTTGTGCATTTAAAATAGGCTCCGGCAGATATTTAGCATTAAGATTACTCAGGCGCAATTCGAGTATGTTGTCGTACAGCTTGATCTGCTTGCTCAGAGGAAATTGTTCCATCGCCTTTTGGTAACATTCTTCCAGCTTTAGGGTATCCGCCGGAGGCGAGACGAACAACCAGTATAAAAATAGAATTTTCATTTTTTGTACAACCCGTTTAATATGAATTGCGTCATTTGTTCTTTACGTTGTTCAATAAATCCGCTAAAACTATTTTGATCAAGGCCGAATAACGTGTGCAACATCGGCTTGGCAACAAAAGGAAAAATGCATGACGCAACGATAGTGACCATGAGCTGCAACGGCGCGATCGGAATAAATTTTCCAGAATCAACACCTTCCTGTATCTGTGCAAAAAATTTTTGTGGCCGCATGAGAATGTTATTTGCAACAAACTGTTTCATTCTTTCAGGGTTTTGAGTCAGTTCGTGTAAGACAAATCCGGGTACGTAAGGATTGGCGCTGATGAAATCGATATAGTTGTAGATCAGCTTTTTGATTTTCTCATCCACGCCCAAGTCGGACTCGATTGTTGATGTCACAACCGGGAAAAGCTTCATGGCCGCTTCTTTGAATACTGATTCAAAAAGTTGATCTTTGCTGCGAAAATAATAATGAAGCATAGCTTTATTGATCTGCGCCTCATCTGCAATTTCCTGCATTCTTGCACCGTCGAAACCACGACGGTGAAAGATCTTCTTTGCAGCTTCTTTTATCTTTATTT
>JAEUSJ010000108.1 GCA_016788215.1 bacterium
CACAGCGAGAATCTCGCCTCCAGATTCCAGGAGCGACACGTTCATCTTTCCGTCGTTGTCTTCAAAAATTCTGAGATTGACGCATTTCTCTGCCCAAAATGAAAGATCGTCATTTGTGTCACCCTCTTTGAATCCGATCAATAACACCAGGCCTTTACCGATTTGAGCAACTATTTTTTTATCAACAGTTACGCTTGCTCGGCTTACACGCTGTACTACAATTCTCAATTTCTGACTTTCCTCATCATGGTAAGAATTATTTGATTCGATTCAAATTGCATAAAAAAAGGGCTATTGCCTTGATGAACACCCGCAATAGCCCTGTGACCGATAAACATTGGATTACTTATTCAAATACATTTGAAAAAAGAATTATTTCAACTTCTTTTGTGAATCGGTACATATTTGCGCTGATTTTGCCCGGTATAGATCTGGCGCGGGCGACCGATGCGCGTGTCTTTGGATTCCATCATTTCTTTCCACTGTGCGATCCAGCCCGGCATACGGCCAATGGCAAATAACACGGTAAACATTTCCACAGGAAAACCCATGGCTTTATAAATAATACCGCTGTAAAAATCGACATTGGGATATAATTTCTTTTCTACAAAATACGGATCTTTCAACGCTACTTCTTCCAGCTGATGCGCGATATCGAGAAGGGGATCGTTGATACCCATTTTCGACAGAACTTTATCGCAGGTTTTTTTGATGATCTGTGCGCGCGGGTCGAAGTTCTTGTATACTCGATGGCCAAATCCCATCAAGCGGAAATTGGAATTCTTGTCTTTGGCTTTCTCGACGTATTTCTTTACGTTGTTTCCGTCGTTATAGATCAATTGAAGCATTTCCAGAACTTCCTGGTTTGCGCCTCCATGCAGCGGTCCCCACAGCGCGCAAATTCCTGCTGAAATGGCTGCGAACATATTCGCATGGCTGCTGCCGACCATTCGGACCGTCGATGTAGAGCAATTCTGTTCGTGATCGGCATGTAGAATAAATAGCAGGTCCAGCGCTTTTTCAATATCGGGGTCAACCTCATAATGTTCCGCCGGTACGGAGAACATCATATTCAAAAAATTGGCGCAATAGCTCAGCGCATTGATCGGATAAATAAAAGGCTGTCCTATCGATTTTTTATAAGAGTAAGCTGCGATGGTCGGAATTTTAGCGAGCAGGCGGAATATGGAAATTTTCACGTGTTCCGGATTGAGAGGATCGATCGCATCCTGATAAAATGTCGATAAAGAACAGACCACAGAAGACAGCAGCGCCATGGGATGGGCGTCACGAGGATACGCATCATACAGGCTGCGCAGGGATTCGTGAAGCATAGTATGGCGTGTAATATTATTTCTGAATTCTTCTACCTGAGTCGGAGATGGGAGTTCGCCGTATATCAGCAGATAACTGACTTCCATGAAATTCGAGTTTTCACACAAATCCTGAATATTGTATCCGCGATAACGTAAAATACCCTGTTCACCATCCAAAAATGTAATGGCGCTTGTGCAGGCGCCCGTATTGGCATATCCGTGATCCATGGTGACAAGACCGGATTGCGCGCGTAATTTAGCAATGTCAACAGCCTGCTCATTTTCGGTACCGTTAATGAGAGGAAGGTCCATTGACTTGTCGTCGTAGATGAGTTGTGCTTTCTTGACCATAGCGACTCCTTTAGAGGAAAGAGGTTAAATAGTGAGGTTCATAAAATTCGTGTTAAGACGACGAATTCTGAATAGGTGGGTCAAGATAATAAAAGAAAAAAGGATAGGCAAGATTATTAGTGATTGGTGTAAAGGTTTTTTTACCTTACGCCGAATATTTACGGATGGGTAATGTAATCTTAAACTCCGTGCCGACCCCCGGAGCGCTTTCAAAAAATATAGTGCCTTTGTGCGCTTCGAGGATTTTATATGAGATGGCCAATCCAAGGCCGGTTCCTTTACCGACCGGTTTGGTGGTGAAAAAAGGATCGTATACTTTGTGTTGAATTTCGTACGGTATACCTTTGCCGTTATCTTTGATGGTAATCAGTATGTTGTTCTGTCCTGCATTGGTGCGAATCCAAACGTCGCCTTCTCCTTCGATGGATTGAAATGCGTTCACGAGCAGGTTCATTAAAACTTGATTGATATGTCCCGGATTGCAGTAGATCAGCGGTAATTCAGTAAAGTTACGGTGAATGGTGATCCGGTTTTTGTATTCATTTTTCAGAATATTTAGAGTGCTCTCAATGGAATCGATAAGGGAAATTTCTTTAAAATGCGATTCGTCGAGCCGGGAAAAATTGCGGAGGTCCTCGACAATCTTTTGCGTTCGTTCGACTCCATCCCTCATTTCGTGAATAATCTTCGGAAAATCGGAAAGAAACTTTTCAAATTTGGAGGATTCAATAAGCTTATCAATTTCCGTCATTTTGGCCGCAAAGGCGGCATGCGGCTCATCATGAATGTTCTTAAATGTATCAAAGAAATCGAATAAGTCGGAAAATGAATAGAACATCGCCTGAACCTGATGTTGTTTCTTTTCCAATAGGGAAATATTTGCTTTGACATACGTGATCGGGTTATTGATCTCATGCGCAATGCCGGCTACCATCTGGCCCAAGGAGGCCATTTTTTCGGAGTGGACCAGATGCATCTGCGTTTCACGAAGTTCATTTAATATGCGCTCAACGGTTTCTTTCTGCACCATGAGTTCCCGCGTACGTTTTGCAACCTTCGCCTCAAGCTCTGCCGTGCGTTGCCTGACAAGACTGATACGGAATTGGTATAACGTATATACGCCAAGAGATACAAAAGACGTAACGAATAAGATAAACCACCAGCTTTTCCAAAACGGCGTCAGAATTTTAAAGTGAACAGATATAGGTTTGTCGCTCCACATCCCAAGCCCGTTGCTTGCCATGACTTCGAACTGGTAGTTTCCTTCATTGAGGTTGGTATACCTCACCCGGTTGTCGAGCGTCGGTTCGGACCATTCTTTTTCGAATCCGATCAGGCGGTAACGGTATCGTACGTCGTTTTCATCCTTAAAGGACGGGGATACAAAGTCGATCATGATATTATTTTCTTCATACAATACGGTTTGATCGCTTGTGTGAAAAAGGCGCTCGAAAAAGGAAGTGTCTCCCGGAGTTGCTTCTTCCGACTGGCGATAATTTACATTAAGCCGGCGCGTTTGTTTTTGTGTCTTATCCTCTACGATAAAATCAGTTAAATAGACTACCGGAGCAGGTATAGTCATGGTTACCGAAGGAATGACGGGAAGACGTGTCAGTCCGCCGGCGGTGCCGATCCAGACAAAGTTGTTGTCGGTTATCAGAGAATTGTTCGTGCTTACTTCGTGATCAATTAGTCCCTGCCTTTTTGTATATGTTTTAACGATGCGCTCTGACGAAGGATTGATGACATTCAAGCCGTTATTAGTTCCAACCCACAACATACCATTCAGGTCGCGGGTTATTGCGTTAACGCAATTATCCGTCAGGCCGTCTTTGGTTGAAAAATGTTTGACGATAGCATGAAGATCGGTATTTTCTGCGGAAGGCGTCGGTAATTTCTGAATATCAAGCCGAGTGATACCACGTTCGCTGCCTATCCACAGGTTGCCAAAACCATCTTCGCACAGCGCCAACGCCACGTCGTCGGCCAGTCCGTCTTTTTGAGTGAACTTATAAAACGATTCATTTGTTTCATCAAATAACGCCAGCCCGCCGCCGATCATACCGGCCCACATACGGTGCTGTGAATCCTCATACAAACACCACGGATTGTTATTAAACAATCCGTGGTGGGTTGTGAATAACTTTACGGAAAGTGTTCCCTGATTTTTGATCGTAATATAGCCAATGCCTTGGTCGGTGGAGGCGAACCAGATCCTTTGCCGGCTGTCCACGACAATATCAACAACACGACGTCCGTTTAATTCAGGAAACGACGACAGATTGACCGAATAAAAGTCTTTGATTTTTTGAGATTGGCTGATCAGATTCCGTGCTTTTTCAGATTCCGCCGCAGAAATATTGGGATAAAGAGAAAAATAGTTGTCAGGGATCAGCAGCTTCAAACCGTTATATGTACCCAGCCAAATAAATCCCTGCGGATCGATCGTTACATCCCATATCTCGGTAGCATTAAGTCCTTCGGCTTGAGAGTACGACTGAAACTTATTTTGATAAAATATAGATAGGCCGATCGTAGTTCCGATATAAAGTCGTCCGCTGACATCGTGTGCGGCGGAAAGAATTGCATCATTGATCAGCCCGTCGGCTTCCAAATATGAAACCAACTCTTCCGAAATTAGTTTGCTGACGCCTTTGCCGAATGTACCGAACCAGAAATTGTTTTCGCGATCCTCCAGCATGGTATAAAAAAAATTTCCTGCAAACCCGTTCTTTGTGTTGTAATTTTTGAAAGTAATGGGATCGGACCGGGAATCCGTAAAACTAATACCGCCCTCAGTTGTAATCCACACATAACCTCTTTTACTTTGAGTGATGCCGCGAACCGAATTATGTGCAAGACCTGAGGAAGAGGTGAGGTTCCTGAACTTATTGTCTTCTATCTTAGTTACGCCGACCGGTGTACCGATCCACAGACGATTAAATGTATCGTAGAAAATAGCTTCTATACGGTTATTGATTAGTCCGTCACGGGCAGATATTCTATTTACGTCAATCGTAAAATCGTTTTTCAAACGCACAACGCCGATGCCTTCAGGAGTACCGGCGTAAATAGTGTTTTCCGGATTTTTGGTTAAGCATAATATCACATTGGAAGGCAGACCGTCGGCAACCGTAAAATTGTAGAACGTTCCTGTTTTTTTATCGAGAACGCTGAGGCCATCTGCCGTAGCGAACCATACATTTCCGCTTGAATCTTCAAGGATGCTTCGTACAGTGCCTTTACCGAGAACGCCCGTATATAATTCATTTGAAGAATTATAATTGACAAAAGAATCGGATTTAATAACATACCGGCTGAGGCCTTCGTCGGTTCCAAGCCAGAGGCGGTGGTCCGAAGATTCGAAGATCACGCGGATGACATTACTGGCTAACCCGTTTTCTTTGGTGTAGTTTCTGAAAGTGCGTCCGTCATACCTGCTTAATCCTCCTCCGGTTCCAAACCACATGAACCCAAGATGATCCTGTTCAACGCTGAATACCTGATTTTGCGCGAGACCTTCGGCGGATGTATAATTTTTTATAAAGAGCTTTTGAGAGGATAGTAAAGCAGGGCACAAGAGGATTATCAAAATAATGAAACAGATACGATAAAACAAATTCACAAAATCACCTGTGTTACTAAATTTGGGATAGCAAGGATGATGGACAATCTTTTTCCACGCAGCACCGTCCGCATTGAGGACGTCGTGCAATACACGTTTGGCGTCCATGGTCAGATAACAGATGGGAGAAAGATACCCAGTCTTTTTTCGGAAGTATTTTCATCAGATCGAATTCAATTTTTTCCGGATCATTTTGAAGTGTCAAACCAAGTAATTTTGACAAACGAATAACATGCGTATCGACGACTATTGCCGGAATACCGAATACATTTCCCAATATCACATTTGCGGTCTTCCGGCCAACGCCGGGAAACCGAATCAGTTCATCCATTGACGGCGGAACAACTCCTCCGAATTGCTCGATCAGATACGCAGCGCACGCCCGAATATGACGCGCTTTGTTTCTGAACAAACCAGTGGATTGGACATTTTTCTCCAAATCGCCTTGAGAGGCTTTTGCAAAATCTTCCGGGCCCGGATATTTATTAAATAAATCCAAGGCGACCCGGTTAACGCGTTCGTCGGTGCATTGTGCCGATAAGATGGTCTTTACGAGTAGTTCAAACGGCGTCTGAAAGGTTAATTTACACTGTGCATCTGGAAAAATTTTCCTCAGGGCTCTTATAATTCGCCTTGCGCGTTTTCTTCTATCATCTAAAGATTTCATTTTATCCTGGCCGATGGGAACTAATAAAAATAAATAAATAAGAGGTGAGTGTCCACATAAATCTTGCAAGGGGATATAAAAGGGATAATTGAATGAACGGGGTCGCTAATTTTCGGGAGGCGTTCCCGAGGGAGGCTCTTTGACTTCGTGCGTCAGTTCTTCGACCTGATTTTGGCGGATGATTTCTTCGATGTCGTCCGACTCGATGTCGCGATCATTGAATTTTACTGAAACCACTTTTGAAACGCCGGCCTCCTGCATGGTGATGCCGAAAATATTTTGGGCAGCTTCCATGGTTCGTTTGTTGTGGGTGACAACGATAAATTGTGTGTCCTTTGAAAAATCGCGCAGGATCTTGGTGAATTTGTCAATATTGGTATCATCAAGCGGCGCATCTACTTCGTCCAGAATACAAAAAGGGCTGGGTTTTACGAGATAAATCGCAAAAAGCAGAGCAATAGCCGTAAGTGTTTTTTCTCCTCCCGAAAGCAATGCGATATGTTGAATTTTCTTGCCTGTGGGGCGGGCAAGAATTTCAATATTAGCTTCCAGCGGGTCTTCGTCCTTGGCCAATTCCAAATTGGCTTCGCTGCTTTCAAACAGCGATGTAAAAATATTTATGAAATTTTCTTTGATACGGTCGAACACTTCCATGAATTGTTTTTGGGCCGTTGTATTGATCGTTTCTATCGTCTGCATCAATTGGCTTTCAGCTTCCAAGAGATCTTGACGTTGCTGAGTGAGCGTGTCTAATCGTTCTTTTTCCACGTTATATTCGGCGAAGGCCTCCATATTTACAGGTCCAAGCTGTTTGATTTTACGGCGCAATTCATCGATCATATTCTTTACAGCAAGGGAATCAAACCCGGAAGAGGCCGGCGTTTCTTGCGGCAGGTCACTATCTAAAACCTCATCCAGATTTTTTTCAGCTTGTTCGTTTTCCGCCAACAGCGTGCCTGGGGAAACCTCCTCAATCTCAGAATACTCGATCTCTTCTTTAGATTCGGGAGTAGCCGATGCCAACAAGGTTTCAACGGAGTCTTTGGAAAGGTCAAAATCGTAATCGCGCTGTATCCGTTCGGTAAGGCTGCGCATCTCAAAACGCAGATCGTTATGCTCCTGTTCCATCGTGTGGCGGGAATTCAGAAGTTCTTCGCGCTGGCGCCGGATCTTCTTCAATTCCGCTTCTATCTTTCCGGCGGATTCACGAAGGCTGGATACTTCACCTCCCTCCATGTCGCGATCTTTTTCGATAGCGTCGCGTTTTTTGGAGATGGCAATCAGTTCAGATTCACGAACAACGGCAGACTCCCCAAGCCTCTCAATCTCCCGCTGTGCAGCGACGGTTTCAGATTCGTGTTTGGCTATCGTCGTGTCCATGTCCTGAATTTGCTGCCGGCTGTTTTCTACGTTGGTCTGGTGAGTTTTAATTTCGCTTTCAAGCCGTACAAAAGAAGAGAATACTTCGTTAACCGATTCAGATCGGTCCTTACGTTCTTTTTCGAGATCATTGAGTTGTAATTCCAGTTTACGAGTCTGTAATTCCAGCTCGCCCCGCCGTGACTCTAATTCATCCATGTGGGGTCCCATTTCTTCCAGATGGGTTTGGAATATCTGCAATTCGCGGGTTGTTTGGTCAATGATATCCTGGTTCTTTACCAGTGTTTCCCTGGAGCGTTTTTGTTCGTACTCCGACTGTGAAATATCTTTGTCGAGAGTTAGAAGCTTTTGTTCCGACGATTTCTGTTTTTCCTGATCGGCGGTCAATTTTGCCGATGCTTCCCGAAGTTGTCTTTCAAGATCAGAGATCTGTGTTTGCAGGTCTACAACCTGCTTTTCCAGCTGGATAACCTGATCCTGCAGGCGGCGCAGGGCTTCACGTTGGCCAATTATGGTATCATTAGATTGAGCCCGGCTGCCTCCCTTGATCAGATAATTCCCTTTGATGATTTCGCCTGCGAGCGTAACAAAACGGAATTGGGGAAATCGGTCGGCGAGGTTTATGGCTTTTTCAAATTGATCAACAAATACCACGTCGCCCAAAAGCAGCTGCATTAATCGCGGATCATCGCTCTTAACTAATTCTGTGGCAAATCCGATAATTTCGTTCTTGATCCCGTTGAGTACGTTGAGATCGACGGAGGAACGAAATTGCGATAATTTTTCACGATTAAGAAAAGTCGCGACCCCTTTTCGTGATTCCGTCAGTTTGGATAACGCGTTTCTGATCGAGTCGATCTTACCGGAAACCAGGAAAGAAAAACTGTCTCCCAATGCGGCCTCGGTAGCCCTTTTGTATACCTCATCGACGGAGATGATATCCGCAATGGTAGTATCGATACCGGCAAATTTTTCCTGTAGCAGATATTGAACGCCTTCAGGAAACCCTTCATGGGATTCGATCGCTTTTTGGATAATTGCGATACGCGAATGAATCGATCGAACATCGGCTTCTGCGTGCAGTTTCTGGGATCGTGATTCGTCGATTGAAACACGCAGCGTATCGATCTGCTGCTGGCCTTTAATGATATCGCTTTTAAGCGAGTCAATGGTGTCAGCCAGTTTTTTCTTTTCATATTGGGTATCGTCCAAAACGCTCAGCGCATCATCCGAAGTAGAAGAATAGGCTGCATTGTCCTTGTTGAGATCGTCAATTTT
This sequence comes from bacterium, assembly GCA_016788215.1. Taxonomy (GTDB): domain Bacteria; phylum CLD3; class CLD3; order SB21; family SB21; genus SB21. The sequence goes on from JAEUSJ010000108.1 coordinate 8,618, forward strand.
CCGTTCAAGATTCTGAATATTGTTTTTGGTCAGTTGATAAGCGCTGCGTTTCTTAGCTACTTCGTCTATCAGCTGAACTAATTCTTTTCGATTTTGTTCCAGTTCATTCTTTTTGATCGTGATCGACTCATCAAACCCTTCAAAGTCGGTCTTTTTTGAAGATAGATTTGCTTTGGACTCAGCATATCTGCTCTCCAGGTTTTCGATTGCTGCGCTGAGTTCATTGATACGCTTATTTAGTATCTCTTTCTTTTCGAGCGATGCCGTCTTTTCTTCAGAATAACGGCGTATCAAATCGAGCAAACTGCTTTTACGTTCCCGTGAGATAAGAATTTGTTCTTCGATAGCCTTGATCTGTTTATCCTGATTTTCAAGTTCGATTTGCGTCTCACGTAATTTCTGCTCTTTTCCTATGAGAACTGCATTGAGGGCTTCGACTTCCGACTCTTTTTTGCTGACCTCACCTAAAATCTGTTCAGCTGAACTTTCAAGGCCGGACAACTTGCTTTCCAGTGGTGTTATCAGATTCGAAAAGCGCATAAATTCATGATGCCCCAGCCGGACGTCCTCTATTTTAAGCCGAGACATCAGTTTATTATAACGGTTAGCTTTTTGAGTTTGGCGCCTGAGCGAATTGACCTTTTTTTCGATCTCAGCTATAATATCATTAGCGCGCATCAGATCGGCCTTCGTTGCGTCTAATTTTCGGAAGGTTTGCCTGCGTCGGATTTTATATTTAGTTATCCCCGCCGCCTCCTCAAAAAGTTTCCGACGGTCTTCCGTATTATCGGAAAGAATCTGTTCGACCATCTTAAGCTCAATGACCGAATACGCGTCGGCGCCCATGCCGGTATCCATAAAGAGATCATTAATGTCTTTAAGGCGGCAGGGCAGACGATTTAGGAAATATTCGCTTTCGCCGGAACGGTAAATACGGCGTGTAAGGGTTACTTCGGTATATTCCGTCGGCAAGATGTTTTTTGTATTCTGGATTGTCAGGCTTACTTCGGCAAGATTGAGAGGTTTACGTCCCTTGGTGCCGTTAAAAATCACATTCTCCATCTTTTCGCTGCGGAGAACACTGGATTTCTGTTCCCCTAGCGACCAGCGCAGGGCATCCACGATGTTGGACTTGCCGCAACCGTTTGGCCCTACAATATTGGTAATACCGTCGTCAAAATGCAGATCTACCTTTTGGGCAAATGTCTTGAACCCAAAAATCTCCAGTCGGGACAGATACATGGAACGATACCCTTATGATAAATCAGTTTGATTGGAATAGAAATTTCCAAGGCGGGGCTAATATATAGATAAAAAATCCGCATTTCAATAATTAAGTTCAGAAGTTTATATTTCAGTGTTTCCTTTGCTTTTTGTGACCCAAATCACAAAATATTGTGTTTTGGGCACAAGTCGACTTTTGTAATCTTTTGTTTACACGTTATTTGCATACAAAAAAAAAACTTGACATTCATTTTAATGGGTTATATATTCATAATCATAATGCCATAAACAGGTAATGTAGTGTCCCCAAATCATATCCAAATGAGGCGCTATAAATTACAGGCAATTTCACATCTAACTTTTTTTAATAGGCTTATCAGGTAAGTCGTTATCAAAATTTTAATAAGGCAATTCTAAAGAGATCATCACAAGTTTTTGATTTTCAGAAAGAAATGGTAACCATACATTTTTTTCAATCATTTAACAAAACGAAAGGATGATTAAAATTTTTAGCCATTTCTTTTGCTTAATTAACACTTTTATTAACACGATTAGTCAGTAAGGAGGTAAAATCGACATAATTGGTTACGATGCCTTAGTATTCATGTCTTTAATTCTTTCTTGTATTTCCTAATCTCTATTATCTTATCCTAATAAACAGAAGGAGGACTCTTATGTCTCGTAGTACAATCGTAAAACGGTTATTGCTTGGTGCAGTAGCGGTTTTCCTACTGCCTCTCTACTTGTTTGCAGGCAACACGGGTAAAGTAACCGGTGTGGTCAAAGACAAGGAGACGGGCGACGCACTTCCCGGCGTGAACGT
>JAEUSJ010000109.1 GCA_016788215.1 bacterium
TAAATGAATTTAGTTTTGTTCTTTGTGTTTATTAGATTTGAATACTTCTTTGCCTCGCGCCGAGATCGGTACTTCCAGACTTTCGTTTTCGGCTGTCAGAGCTTAGAAGATATTTGGTGGTTTACGTTTTTAATTAACCGATTTATTTGTGTGCGCGAGCTACCGCGTGTAGCCGCCGAGCGTTATGCGACACCAGCTCATCTTATTAAACTAAGGAGATCTTATCAAAGTATCTAAACCAAGCAATTATGTTCTGCTTGCACTTTTATTCAACCTGTGCGCTTCATCTGCTTTTTCTCAAGACACTCACATTGTTCCAATGGCAAATGTAGCCTTTCCCGTTGGCGTTGATCACGCACTCCTTGGAGCCGATCTTGTTCTTCAGCACCATTATACTAAGTCTTTTGGTTTTCGAATTGGAGCCGGAAGTCTTTTTCAGATTTTAAACGACCACGATTATGTTTTGACCGGCATTTTTGGACTGGATAGTTATGATGCGACGACTCGTTTTGGATTACACACGGGAATTCTGAGACTCGAAAAAAAGAACTCTATCTTGTTTGGTGCAAGCTTTGGTTATCGTATCGAGAAAGTAGAGATTATCGGGCAAGTGAATTACGCTCCAAAACCTTATTTTGGAGCTTTATATGGTTCTGTCGGATTTGGGTATTTATTCAAATTGTGATGATGAGCTGGCGGTCGCATAACATGCGGCTTACCCGTTCGCTTCGCGAGTGCTTTTTGGAGTCCCCACAGCTACGCTTTTGTGGCACTCGCTCGCCGATAGCTCGCTCACGGTTTAGAATGTTCTTAATTAATTGTTTTTTCCTCGCGTGCGAGCTACCGCGGGTAGCCGCGCCGCGTTATCTGACAGTCAGCGTTCTAATCAAAAGGAGCAATAGATGTCTGGTTTTGACGATTTATGTGGTATTCCATACAAATCAAAATCTGAATTGAATAGGACAGATAATCAAAACTTTTACTTAAATGGAACTGAAAACTCTGTCGATTACCTTGAACATGCGCTTATGACATGTCAAAATAGTAAAACCAATCTAAAGTGGAAATGGGTATCAATTTCACTAACTCACGCGCTTTACGGCTTTTGCATAGCTGCTTTGCGACGTGGTAGCAATACACATGTAGTAGATCGTGGGAACGATGCTGACAAAAACACTTACATAAAGCTCGGGACTGATGTTCTGTGGAAAAAACTCATCCGGAAAAACCGAGATAATGGTTACGGGTTCACAATCACTTGGGAGGACACTGATTTCATCCCTGACGTAAAATTTGAAGCACAGGCCCATAGACAGCTAAAAGTAATTGGTTTTTGGACAGCCTTAGCGCGTGTTCAAGACAGTGTGTTTTACATGCCATTTTCTCATATGGACAATTTTACAATTTCCTTAACAGAAAGCCAATGGCAAGCTGTCGACTGGCTTTATAACAAAGTGCGCAATGAACTCTTACATTTTTTGCCAAAAGAATATGCAATTTCAATTGACTTAGTCAAAACTAGCTGTCTAGAAGTTCTAAATATAATCGAACAACTTATAACTTTTTGCGACCGTTTGCTATTTTCGGATGACCAAAAGGAACGCGCCCTCAGTGCGATTCAGTCATTGAGAATCGCGCTGACCGTCAGATAACATGCGGCTTACACGTGCCGCTTCGCGACGCCTTTTGATCTAACGATAGAGAGTTTGTGGGCGTCGCTCGCCAGTAGCTCGCTCACGTATTCAGTATGTTCTTAATTAACTTTAATTTCCTCGCGTGCGAGCTACTGCGTGTAGCCGCCGAGCGTTATCCGCCATGACCAACAAAATCCTGGACTTGGCCTTGTCTCTGTTTGAAAGTTTTGTTCTTTGATTATGATGACGTTTCATTCGTGTTGCATGACGAATAACGAACGGCCATGAATACTTTGGTGCATTAATTCAGTGGTATTTGAGATTTCAGTGTTTCGAGAAAATGGTCACGGCGGATAACATGCGGCTTCCCCGTTCGCTCATGACGCGCTTTTTGGAGACCCCACAGGCTACACTTTTGTGTGCGCGCCATTCGCCGATAGCTCGCGCACCGTTTGATTAGGCTTCGCTCTGACAGCCGGTCAGTTTTGATTTTAATTTCGTGTCTCGACGCGAGGCGATGGTTCGATTTGAAAAGTTTTGATGTTTGAATTTAGATTTGTTCTTTGATTGTTTTAGCATTTGAATACTTCTTTGCCTCGCGCCGAGCTGATGTTCTATTTGAGTTTCATTTCAGCTGTCAGAGCTTAGAAGATTTCTTGACAGTTTACGTTTTTGATTTACACTAATTAATTGTGCGCGAGCTACCGCGTGTAGCCGCCGAGCGTTATCCGCGATGCGGCCAAACAAGTATTGTGACAAAGCGTCGGTCTGAAGTTAAACTGGAGAAAAGTATGAGAAAGATTGCGTTCTGCTCTTTATGTCTTTTACTGATTGGGTGTAAAATAGTTGACCCGGCAGGTAACGATAAACATCTGGTTGGAACGACTTGGAAATCAGAGATGACTGATCCTCCTGATTACATTCGATTCGATGATGACGAAGGTGAAAGTGGTTTTTATTATGTGTCATTCGACAGTTGTTATAATATTTTATTCGTTGACGTTCACTTCGGAAGGCTAATTTTTAATGATGTCGATCATGCGTACGTTTTTAGTGATTCATTGCTGAAAGTAACTTTTCCCATTTACAGCGCAGAATTTCCCAATACAATTGTTGGAAGTATTGAGGAAAGATTTGTTCGATCAGAACTGGACTCGGCTGCTTTATCTTACTGCAATTGAGGGCGAGTAACATTTATGATTGTTAAATATGGCCGCACCTCGTATAACATGCGGCTTACACGTTCGCTTCCGCGCCAGCGGAAGCATTTGGAGATAGAAATTTTAGTTTACACGAACGCTGGCGCGTTCGCACATGGCGCTCTTTGATAGATTTAGTTTTGGTGGTAAAGATAGTTTTTCTACCACCTATTCGGTGGCCACTTCGCGCCATGTCGTGTAGCCGCCGAGCGTTATGTGACATCCGCCTTAAATATTCACCAATGAGGTAGTTATGAAAGTCGTTTTCTTTTTTTTATTCATTGCTTCAAGTAATCTTTACTCTCAGTCGATAGTAGACAATGAATTTGCCTTTGGCTTCGATAACATATTTGGATGGAATACTGTCGTTCTTGAAAAACAAGTTGAAGATGCCCATGTTAGAATGATAATGTTTAACGATATCACGACCATTAAAAACCGAATGATTATGTTTGATCTTCAGGAAATTAAAGATAAGCCATTTACAAATTTTATTGATTCAGGCCTTGTCGTTATTGATTCAATAATCAATCCGTACGGAAGACAATCGACCCTTATTATTGCTTCAGCCAAAAACCCAGTGCGAGTACATGCTTTGATTGACCATTTTGGCTTTGTTCTGAGAGTTAGTTTAAATGATTCTGAAGGAATCGACATGACCAAATTTAGAAAACTTATAGAAACCTATATAAACTTGCGCTTAGATTTCTAATGGGGCGGACGTCACATAACATGCGGCTTACACGTGCCGCTTCGCGACGCCTTTTGATTTGACGATAGAAAGATTGTGGGCGTCGCTCGCCAGTAGCTCGCTCACGGTTTGAGTATGTTCTTAATTAACTATAAATGTTCCTCGCGTGCGAGCTACTGCGTGTAGCCGCCGAGCGTTATGCGACACGTGCTTACCATCTTAAAAATGGAGTAAAACAGATGATTAAACAAATAGCTATTGGAATATTTTCATTTCTTATGTTTCAAACACATGCTTACACACAAGGCAAATATCTGGAAGATGACAAAGGTCTTTCTTTTGGAGTTGCGGGTTCAATTTCAAAAACTGATAATAATTTTGCCAGATCTTGGGCTTTGTACGGTACAAACTGTAAAAATATGGAAATGGGGATTAGTCTTCCAACTGTCAATGTGATTTTTGATAATAATGATGGCACGGATGGCGAAACAAAAAAAATAAATGCGATATCACCATATTTTGAAATCTTTATGCGTCGAGACGAAAAGCACCCGGTATCAGTATCTGTAAGTTTTTCATATCTTCGGTACTTAAAAAAGGATTTTAAAAATCACTTTCTTGCTGTATCAGCATCAACGTTCCGCGATGTAAACCTAAATCGAGGCTTTTCGGTAATTCCGGAATTTGGGATAACAAAGAGTATTATGACTGGAAGCTCAAAAGACGAGCCCTTGATATTTAGCCTTGCACTTGGCTTATCCGCAGACCTTGGTGTATTTTCGGCATTAATTACTCCTCAGTTCAGTATCCAGGATGGTACAACGAGCAGCGGCTTGAGTTTGAGCTTTGTATTTAGTCCAAATCAGAGTTCCAAATAGTGAATACACGCGTCGCATAACAAGCGGCTTACACGTTCGCTTCCGCGCCAGCGGAAGAGTTTGAGATAGAGATTTTAGTTTACACGAACGCTGGCGCGTTCGCACATGGCGCTCTTTGATAGATTACTTTTGGTGGTAAAGTTAGTTTATCTACCACCTATTCGGCGGTGGACTTAGCGCCATGTCGTGTAGCCGCCGAGCGTTATACGCAAGCACGCGAAAAGCAGAGATAGCGCAATTTGGGAGAAAAATATGTGCATTATACTTGATTTCATAAAGACTTACGCCATCATATTAATTCAACTTTGCACGTTTTTCTTTGCATTATTTGCGTATCGTAAATTTGCAAGTAGGCACACTATATCGAAACAGCTTGAACATGTTTTTGAACTAATCAAACAAGTTCATGAATCGCCATTCACTTTTTTTGTTATCGAAAACTCTCCTTCCGATTTGTCGAATATGGTTAAACTAGATCGCTCCATATTTCAAATCGCCCAATCAAAACCAGAGAACTTCGATTCCTACGAAATCTTGTTCATTGACAATTTATCTCATTCAATGAAATTCATGGATTTCATTGCACACCCACTTACACCAACCAAAATTGTCAATGACTTGAGGGCATTTGTTTTTGAGAAAAAGGGAAGTCTTAATTACGTGGAGGCCTCAGTCAAAAAGCGCAATTTTATTATTCTAGGCTCAGGAGTCGACCCGTTTACTGATATGATACTTTCTGAAGTGCATTCGATTGCATTCAAGTCATGGGTCGATCTAAGAAAATATTCCATTCAGTTACGTACTGACTTAATAAAGTGGTTAGAAGATAATAATGTTAAGGAAATAAATTTATGAGCCTTTTTAAAAACAAACTAACAGAACAAGAAGCCACTGCTGACATTATATACGACATCACGAAACAATCGCAGAGTTCTTGGCCATCGATTCATAACCACTTTAAGCATATTTACCACGATCGGTTCGTCATAGTCAATGAACAAATGGCAATATTTGATCTGACTTTGGCTTGTATTGCTCAAGAAATGCAAGCAGTAAAAAATCTCTTTCCAAAAGAACAAGCAGCAAGAATTGAAAAATGGATATTCGAATGTATCAACACAGAAAACTGGGGAAAATACGCTATCGAAGAGGTAAAGAAATACAGTGAATCATTTCAAAACAGTGTTAACCCATTAGCTGCCATTCCAGCAAGATTACTGCATAAATGGCTCGACAAGAACATCCGTAATTTCGAAGTAGAAACAAATGGGGCAAAAACCGGAATAATCGATCCAACTCTAATAATTTCGGCAACCCTAGTTATAGGCTTTAAAGGAAGGTGGAAGCAAATTAAAGATAAATTCGAATTAATAGAGGGCGATACATCCTTTGAGAATAACTAGTAGTCATAATTCAGTTAACGTCTCGTTCGCGTGCCTGCGTATAACATGCGGCTTACACGTTCCGCTACGCGAGCGCTTTTTGATGCCCCCACAGGCTACATTATTGTGGCGCTCGCTTCGCCAGTAGCTCGCTCACGTGTTGAGTATGTTCTTAATTAATTATAATTTTCCTCGCGTGCGAGCTACTGCGTGTAGCCGCCGAGCGTTATGCGATATACCGGCTATGAGAAAGAAGAAGACAAATAAGAATTTACCTGAGAAACCAAATTCGCCTATTTCGGATTGGTTAGACACACGTTCCGATAAACAAGCTTATGCTTATTTGACCGGACTCGCTGGCATATTCATTACGGGGCTTGTTCATGAATACAATAGTTTTAACGTCTTTGGAACTCTTTCACGTGAATTTCTGATTGGACTACCTATTGGCGCATTGTTCTTATCTGTCGCGCTACTTTCGCGTTTTGAAATTGAATATAATCGAAAAATGCTACTATCTGCTCTTTGCTTCTCATTTTCAATACTATTGAGCATAGGTTTGGCAAAATTATTTGGATATCATTAGGCCGGTACATCGCATAACATGCAGCTTACACGTCCGCTTCCGCGCCAGCGGAAGCGTGAGTACTTGGATAGTTAGTTTACACGAACGCTGGCGCGTTCGCACATGGCGCTCTTTGAGATATTAGTTTTGGTGGTAACGATAGTTGGTTACCACCTGTTCGGCGGTAGATTTCGCGCCATGTCGTGTAGCCGCCGAGCGTTATACGAGATCGGGCTCTTACAGTAACATAAATGAGGATGAACGACCATGATTATTCAGTATGCATTTCTAGTTTTGATTTTAAGCGGTAGTATTCTGAACGTATGCGGCCAGGCCGAATCATCAGCTCGTCACGGACTTCCAGGACAACATGCACTATTGTTTCAAGTCGGTGAGAATTTTTCTTTGAGATCATTTGATGGAAGTTTGATTTCCCTCAAGAAACAATTATCGGAGAAAAAGGCGTGGCGTCTTAGCATTGGTTTAAGCGGATACCATACCAAGAGTGAAAAAGTAATGTCTATAGATACCACAACGTCCATCTACGACTCTGATGATTCACAAGCCAATGTGAGTTTATCATTCTCATTCCAATTTTTTACAAACCCCGAAGATGTTCTTTCATTTTATTATGGTTATGGTGTCCGGACAATGTGGAATCACAATTGGTCTGACGTCCCTCACATTTACAACGACGGAGCAGATCAACTTAGCATTGGTCCAATTGGGTTTCTCGGAATTGAATACGCGGTTACTGACCGGATTAAATTGTCTGGAGAATATGGAGCATTCTTGTATTACAGATATGCATTTACGAAGTATGATCGCCCAATTGTTGATAACAAAGACAAAACTACTTCTCACACGTTTGGGCTAACTCCAGATTATGTGAGATTAGGCCTGTCCGCGTATTTCTAGTATTGATTGATGATGAGCCCGACCTCGTATAACATGCGGCTTACACGTCCGCTTCCGCGCCAGCGGAAGCGTGAGTACTTAGATAGTTAGTTTACACGAACGCTGGCGCGTTCGCACATGGCGCTCTTTGATAGATTTAGTTTTGGTGGTAAAGTTAGTTGGTTACCACCTATTCGATGACACACTTCGCGCCATGTCGTGTAGCCGCCGAGCGTTATACGCGATCTGGCGAAGAACCTCTTCACATTTATGCGAAAAATATTTCGAGCTTTTACGATATTGATTCTTTTTACTAATTGTGTTTTTAGTCAAATTAGTAAACCTGACTCAGTTCGGGTTATTGATTTCTGGAATAGGTTTTCAACAATGATTTTAACAAAACAATTTGACAGCGCTGTAGCGAATATGACTAATCATATTTCGTGTGCACCATGTTTAGAAAGCGATGATACACTTGACTCATTAGCAACTCGCAAAACATTAACCCCCATCAGTCTCCACGATTTTACGAGTAAATACTTTGAGTTTGTATTCGACTCGACCACATTAAGAGTTATGAGTACCCAAAAACCCAAGGCTTCAGATTATTTTAATTTGTACTGTGTTTTCTATACGTTGTCTGGAATCGATCAGACCTATGGCACTCCATGGAGTTGGAACAAGATATTTATAATTGTAGAGGAAAACGCACGTTTATATTTTTATGGATATACGACAGTTCCTTAGTTTCGCCAGACCGCGTATAACATGCGGCTTACACGTGCCGCTTCGCGACGCCTTTTGATTTGACGATAGAGAGATTGTGGGCGTCGCTCGCCAGTAGCTCGCTCACGGTTTGAGTATGTTCTTAATTAACTTTAATTTCTCGCGTGCGAGCTACTGCGTGTAGCCGCCGAGCGTTATCTGACAGACGGCCAACAATCAGTATCAGGAGACACAAATGAGAATCCTCCTTATTATGTTACTTCTCTTGATCTCACAAATCGCAACTGCTCAAAATTCGAAAAATGCCGTATTTCTTTCTGGAGGGCTTGGATCTCCTGGCATATTTGTTATAAACTACAATTTTACGGCTGTGATAAACAACAATCTCATTTCACTGGGCTATTTGGGTGGCGATGATCTCACTGAAACGCCCGACCAGTTCACCGAATATTCCTTTCTGTATGGAAGAAGCCAAGGCTCAAGATGGGCTCGATTCTCAATTGCAGCCGGAATAGCCGTATCAAAGGGACATTGGGAAGATTATAATGAAGACGTACACCACTATGAGGTTTTAGGTTTGCCGATTGAAGGTCAGGTAATCTTCACTCCTCTTCCAGCGATTGGAATTGGCCTCAAAATGTCAAAAACGTTTCGAAAAAAGTCTGAAGGCCCTTATTTAATGGCCACAATTTATTTGGGCAATATAAGTCATTAGGCCGTCCGTCAGATAACATGCGGCTTACACGTTCGCTTCCGCGCCAGCGGAAGCGTGAGTACTTAGATGATTAGTTTACGCGAACGCTGGCGCGTTCGCACATGGCGCTCTTTGATGATTTTGTTTTGGTGGCAAAGATACTTTTTCTACCACCTGTTCGGCGGCCACTTTGCGCCATGTCGTGTAGCCGCCGAGCGTTATGCGCCATCAGGCATTCTCCTATTGATTCAAACACTTAATAACGATTTACAGAAAGGTATTAACAAATGACACGAGTAACAATGCTCACATGCTTTCTTATTTTTTTTGTAATTTCGCAACTGTTGGCACAAGATGATAAGGCGACAACAGCATTGCAAAATAAACATTGGGCTCTTCAATTTCACATTGGTAGTAATTTCTCGTTATCGTCATTCCAAGGCTCTTTGATTTCACTGAAAAGACAATTTAGTGAACATTCCGCCTTCCGATTCGGTGTTTCATTTGGATCTAACATCAGCAATCTCGATGGTGAGTCTAGAATTTTCCCAGTGGACACTATTCAATCAAAAAATAAAACGAATAGCAACGGTTTAACTGTTGGGATTGTGACACAATACATTCGCTATTCACCGATAGATGAAAACATAGTTGCATACTACGGAGCCGGACCAAATCTCTCGATCATGCATAGCAAATATGACACAGAATCACTGAATAACGATCAAACCACCCGAACAAATTCTTGGGGTGCCGGCTTGAATGGAGTTTTTGGTGTGGAATGGTTTGTTAAGAAGAACCTAAGCCTGTCAGCTGAGTATGCGGGGAGCATTGATTACAATTTTTCGCATCAGAAAAACACTAGTAAGTACATTGGCGGCCCAACATACATAAATGAAAGTAATTCGCACGGCTTCAATTTTGGCTCAAATTATGTTAATTTTGGTTTGTCGGTTTATTTCAAATAGAAACCTGACGGCGCATAACATGCGGCTTACACGTCCGCTTCGCGACGCCTTTTGAATTAACGATAGAGAGATTGTGGGCGTCGCTCGCCAGTAGCTCGCTCACGGTTTGAGTTTGTTCTTAATTAATTATAATTTTCCTCGCGTGCGAGCTACTGCGTGTAGCCGCCGAGCGTTATGCGTAATGCCGAGTTGAATCTACCATTAATATTGTTTCTACATGGAAATGAAATTCGATAAGAGTCCGAAACGAGATGACACAGATTTCGAAGCTGCTCTGAATTCGCTGTCTCAAGCTAATTCTTTTGTCGTCTTTACCTTGGACGAACACAACTTCATGCAGGTTACTGGTAATGTAACAAGTGGCTTTTATATAGAGTACAAAACTCCGGCTGAGCATTTTTGTTCTGTTCGTAAAGACTTGGCGTTTGCAACGGTCCTTAAAATTATTACCGCCTTTAGCCAATACAATTTTGAATGGAAAAAGACTCTACGTTGGACAACTCTCGACGGTGAAACGGATGACCTACTTTCATTGTTCAGGAATATTGCAATCGTTACTTCAATTCTCACTGTAATTTCATATTTCTTGTACCGATATGAGGCTAAGTGGTTTGTATCATTCTTTAAAAGTTATAGCATTGAGCCACTAAATTTTGTTCTACTTGTGTGTGGAGTTTCAGCGGTAACTTGGATACCAACAACCTATTATGAAATGATGAATGAAAATACCAGTGGTGTACAGCGATTCAGATCAGGCTTACTCCTTCTTACAGGTATAGGTGCTTTTGTTGTTTTATTCTTCAAAACATTACAGACTATTTGGAATATGTTATTTTAACAACATACTCGGCACTACGCATAACATGCGGCTTACACGTTCGCTTCCGCGCCAGCGGAAGCGTGAGTACTGAGATAGTAGTTTACACGAACGCTGGCGCGTTCGCACATGGCGCTCTTTGAGATATGAGTTTTGGTGGTAAAGTTAGTTGGTTACCACCTGTT
>JAEUSJ010000010.1:0-37564 GCA_016788215.1 bacterium
CGATCCGCTTGTCGCAAACCGTGACACAACGGTGGCGCCCGGCAGCAATTTCTTTTATTACGCCAACGGCGGTTGGATCAAACGCAACCCAATCCCCTCGTCCGAACGCGCCAACGGTATTTGGCTGACAATAGAAGATGGCGTGAAGGATGCTGTTAAAGAAATCTGCGAATCCTCCGCCAAAGGGACTGCCAACAAAGGAAGTAACAAACAAAAGATCGGTGATTTTTTTTCCAGCGGTATGGATACGCTTAAGATAGAGCAAATGGATTTAAAGCCCCTTGAATCCGAATTTCAAAAGATCGATGCCATCGCAGACATCCCGGGACTACTAAAAACCGTCGCGCATTTACAGAAACTTCAGGTCGGCGCGATGTTCAGTATCTATGTAAACCGTGATGACAAAGTTCCGAACCAATACGCCATATTTCTGAATCAAGGCGGACTCGGCTTACCCAATCGCGATTATTATTTCAATACGGACGCGCGAACCGCTAATATCCGCAGCGAATATAGCAAACACTTGCAGACGATGTTTCAGATGTTACAGAAATTAGGCGATCTATCCTCAGCCGACAAACTCAGCAATGATATTGTGACATTGGAAACCGCGTTGGCCAAATCAAGCCGTAAACTCGAAGACCTGCGCGATCCGTATAAGAATTACAACAAGATGACCATAGCAGAACTGAACAAACTAACTCCTTCAATCGATTGGAACATACTGCTTAAAGAAATGGGTGTGACGAAACTGGATACCGTCGTGGTCGGACAGCCGGAATTTTTCAAGACTCTCGACGATAAGGTGAAATCGATACCCATCGATCAATGGAAAACGTATCTGCGTTGGAACCTAATCAATTCGTATGCGGCGTATGTAAGTAAAAAATTTGACGATCAGGATTTCGATTTTTATTCCAGAACTATTTACGGAATACAGGAACCTAAACCGCGCTGGAAACGCGTGGTAGAAAAAACAAACCGCTCCCTTGGCGAAGTTATCGGACAGGAATATGTCGCTAATTATCTTCCGAAAGGAACGAAAGAAAAATTGATCGAAATCGGAAATAATATTCGGGATGAAACGCGAGAACGAATCAAGAAACTAGATTGGATGACTGAGCCTACGCGTCAAATGGCCCTCAAAAAAATCGAAACCATGGTCATGAAAGTCGGCTATCCCGATCAGTGGAAAGATTACTCTGAACTCGAAGTGTCGCGTGATTCGTATGCACAGAATGTCATGAATGCACATAAGTGGTCCTTTAACTACATGATTCGCAAATACGGCAATCCGGTTGATCGACTGGAATGGAATATGTTCCCCCAGACCTATAACGCGTACTATGATCCCACAGGAAATGAGATCGTCGTTCCGGGCTGTAATATTATCGTCCCGGGTTATGGCAAGAAATTACCTGATGATGCCGTGCTTTACGGGATAATTGGCGGAAGTACGTTTGGCCACGAGATCATTCACGGTTTCGACGACCAGGGAAGTCAATATGATGAAACGGGACGGCTTAATAACTGGTGGACCAAGGAAGACCGTGAGAAATTCGAAGCGCGCACCAAACTTCTGATCGAGCAGTATAATAATTACGTAGTACTCGACAGTTTACACGTTCGCGGCCAGGCTACCCTGGGTGAAAATATTGCCGATCTTGGCGGCATCCAATTAGGATACTCGGCGTTTAAGAAAACCGCTCAAGGCAAGTCAAACGAAACATTTAACGGATTAACGGCCGATCAGCGGTATTTCCTCGGGTTCGCCTACGCGTGGATGGTTCAGATTCGCGATGAATCACTCGCAGCGCAGATCATGACGGATGTCCACTCCCCGGTTCAGTTTCGCGTGATCGGGCCAATGGCAAATACACCGGAATTTTACAGGGCGTTCAATATTCAGCCCGGGGAACCGATGTACCGGGATGAAAAAATTCGTGTTTCACTTTGGTAGATTACTTTGCCACAGAGAACACAGAGAGAATGCAGAGATTTTTTAGGTGAATTAAGGGATTTATGTGTTTCGCCAAGTGACCAATGAAAAAATTACTATTTGAAGCAGATAGTTTAAAAACATGACTCTGTGTTCTCTGTGGCTAAAATCTTATAGCTTATGATCAAAAGTATAGACGAGCTCCAGCGGCAGATCGAGATCGTTGCATTCGTATTCGAACATCCCGATAAATATTCCGACATAGAACTCGCAGAACATTTTTTCACCAGTGACACCTCCATCCGACGTGACATGAAAGCGTTACGTGAAATGGGAATTGTGATTCACTCGCGTAAGCACGCCTACCGTATTGAATTGACCCAGGAACAGGTTAATCAGTTGATTACCGCCTATTTCGCTTTCGGGAATAATGAGACAATAAAGAACCTTCCCTTGGTATTTGAAAAATTTCAGCAAAAAACGTTGATGTTTTTTGTACAGACCATAAAAGCGATCCGCGAAAAAACCGTCATGGAGATCGAATACCGCTCTGCAAAAAACGGCAGGCTCCAGTGGCGCTCCGTTACGCCGGTCACGTTTTACAACGCCGGTAAAACCCACTATCTCATCGCCATGCACCACGAAACACCTAAAATGTTTACGCTCGAACGCATTAATGCTTTTCGTTTTACCAACCAACCATCGACGATCAAACATCTTCCTTCACTGAGCGAACTATTTAAGTACTCGTGGGGCTCTTTTACCGGGGGCGCAATCACTAAAGTGCGACTTCTCTTTCAGGACGATATGGAACAATATATGTCTGAAAAGTTTTGGGTGGAAAATCAAGAAGTGAAACATACCGACGAAGGATTTGAAGTTACCATGCAGGTCAAACTGTCCAATGAGTTTGTAGCATGGATAATGGGTTGGGGCAGCGCAGTTCGAATTCTGGAACCAAAAGAATTGGTAGAGAATGTTTTGAATAAAGCGAAAGCAATCACAGAAAAATATTCACCATAGGACAGAATCCCTGCGATGTCAAAATGCAATTTTTAATGCTTTCATGTTCCCGCCCACCTACGAAAAAAATCAAATCTTGAAGAAAAATCTTTCATTTATATCGAATTAAAAATATATTGTTTCATTCAAAATATAAACATCCTTTCCATAGTTTTTGATGAAGAAACGACTTTTTACCCCGGGCCCCACGCCCATTCCTGAGTCTGTCATGCTGGCAATGGCTCAGCCGATCCTTCACCATCGTAATAAAGACTTTGAAGAGATTTTTCGGGAAGTTAATTTGGGGTTGCAGTATTTATATCAAACATCACGTCCCGTTTTAACCTTCGCATCATCCGGAACCGGCGCAATGGAAGCGGCTTTCGTCAGTTGCTTATCCAAGGGGGATACAATCATCAATATTGAAGGCGGAAAGTTCGGCGAGCGCTGGACGAAAATCCCTCAGGCCTACGGCGTCCATGTAGACCTTATAAAGGTTGAATGGGGAAAATCTGCAACTGCAGATGATATTAAAATAAGATTGAAAACCAACCCGAAGATCAAAGCCGTGGTCATGACGCACAGTGAGACGTCAACAGGCGCATTCACGGATGTAAAAGAAATTTCAAAAGTTGTGCGTGAAAACTCCGATGCCCTGGTCATGGTGGACGGCGTTACGTCGGTCGGCGCCATGGAATTGAAGTTCGATGATTGGGGTCTCGATACGGTCGCAACAGGATCGCAAAAAGGGTTGATGCTGCCGCCCGGTCTTGGCTTTTGCGCGGTAAGCGAACGCGCGATGAAAGCAAGAGAGACGTCCGATCTGCCAAAGTTCTATTTTGATTTTAAACGCGCTGAGAAAGAATTAAGTGCGTTTACGACGCCGTTCACGCCGGCTATTTCACTAATCATTGGATTACGGGAATCGCTGCGATTGATCCGTGAAGAGGGTATTGAAAGCGTGTGGAAACGGCATTCGCATATGGCCGAGTCGTGCCGGTTAGCCGTCAAAGCATTGGGTTTGGAAGTATTTGCTGAAAAGCCGGCCAATTCCGTTACGGCTGTAAAAGTTCCATCCGGTCTGGATGCCGATATGGTTTTTAAAACGATGCGCAGCAAGTACGGTATAACACTCGCCAGCGGACAGGATCATCTTAAAGGAAAAATTTTTCGCATTTCACATTTAGGCCATTATGATATTTTTGATATGGTAACTGTTATCGCAGGAATTGAAAACACGCTATACGACTTAAAATTCAAATTCGACCCCGGAAGCGGTTTGCAAGCCATCCAGCAATATATCCTAATTACATCCAACTAAGCCACCGGATAAGCGGACACATGAAAGGAAGATGAACTATGGGTTCATGGCGGCAAATATTTCTTACATCTCTATTGATCATTGGAGCTCAACAGCCACTTGCGGGACAGGAATGGAAAATGGTCAAAGGCACAATGCTTTGTGGAATTGGCGGATTGGCTTTGATAGGCCATGAGGGAAAACAAACCCGATATCTCGCCGTTCATGATGCCAAGAAACCAGGAGAGCCGCGCCTGGCAATAATCACAGACGAACCAGGGAAACCCGTAATGTACGAAAGCATTGCTTGGCCTGACAGTAATCCCCCCATTGATGCAGAAGCAATCAGCGCAATTCCCGGTATGGAGAATGCTTTCGTGGTGATGGCAAGCGGCGGAAAACTGTTTCATATAATTTTTGATCTACCGTCAAAAAACGTTCGAGTCGTTCATACTTTTAGTTTACCTGAGATAAATCAGGGAAGTAATTATGAAGGGCTCTCTTTCCTGCGGATGGATGGGGATGTGGTTGCCGTATGGGCACACCGTGGGCAAGGATCGGTTCCGGCAAAGTTATTTTGGAGTATATTGGATCCATCAAATTATACGTTCTCATCAATAAGCTCCGACACACTAAGGGTTCCGTGGCCTGTCGAAGGTGTACGCCATGTTGCCGATTTAAAGGTCGGACCTTTGGGTATTCTATACATCGTGGCTTCAGCGGATTTAGGCAATAACGGGCCATTTGAATCAGCTTTCTATATTGCAGGAGTTTTCAGGGCTTGGAACAAGGAAATCCTGTTTAGAAAAAATCCCGTCATGTACCGCATCATGCAGTTCTATGATCACAAAATTGAGGCCCTAGAATTTGTTCCGGGCCCAGGCGGAGGCCTTATCTTCGGGTCGGATGATGAAAATTTGGGAGGCTGTATTTATACGACGTGGAAATGACCTGCTTATTTCCATTTAAAATACCCTAAAGCGCCCTTGAGCCCCACCCAAAGCACCAAAGGCGTCTGCAAAAAAAACCACACAGCAAAAACAGCTAACGAATATTTCTTTTTGAAAACCTGGGCGCCATAAAACGTCACGGCAAAGTCCACAATACCCTTGGTTATCCAAATAAATGCGGTCATGACCATGATCGGAACGTATACGACGCTTAAGGTCAGTCCCGCAACTAGCAAAAAGTGTAAACAATATATACTAACCAGGTAGAAAAAAAATAAAGGATTCAGACGAAGCATAATAGTACCGTTTGACGCCCAACGGGCGCGCTGTTGAATGAATTCATATAATGTATTCATCGGCAGTGTTGTATTAAATGTTCCCGCATGTCCGGAAAACACTATACGGTATGAAGTATATTTTCTTATAAGCTGGATCATCAACGTATCATCGCCGGAAATACGTTCGATGATTTCTTCAAATCCGCCGACGTCTTCAAAGGCTTTTCTGCGGTAAGCAAGGTTCTGTCCGCTCGCAGCTAATGGAAATCCCATATTGGTTATTCCGCACGTAGCCGACATCAGAGCCGAAAAATCAAATTCCTGCCATCGTTCAAAAAAGGTCTTCGATTCTACTTCTGAATAACCTATCACGGCTCCAACATCTTCCAGAAAAAAGGAAGCCATTCCTGCGACCCAGGAGTCCTTAACACGGCAATCGGCGTCAGTGAATAGCAGTATCTCACCTTTGGATTCTTTTATTCCCATAGACAAAGCATTTTTTTTGCCGGAAATTTTTTCGGGTTTATCCGAAACGTGAACCAATTTGACCTGCAAGTTATGCCTTACAAATTCCGAAACCAATTGCATCGTTTTGTCTGTGGAACGGTCATCTATCACAATGACTTCGAACAAATCTTTCGGATACGTTTGATTTACAACGGATTCCAAACATCGAATAATGTGGTCCTGTTCATTGCGAGCCGCAATAAGCACAGAAACAAACGGCTGGGATAAATTATTATTTCGCGCAGGAAGAAAAAGGCCAATAAGGTACAACAGGCTCATGACAAGATATACGATAAGAACGATCCCGGTTAACACAGCTATAAAAATCATGATATTCCTGCCTTATTTAAGCGGTTTTGAAACCGTATCTTTCCATTGAAATTTTCCAAACAACCCCCACGCTCCAAAAACTGAAATATACAAAGGGTGAAGCAAGGCGATAATGGGATAAAACAGCAGATACCTCCATTTTTTAAAACGGAATGCGCCAACTGTCATAAGTAAAAAATCAGCGATCAATTTGATTGCCCACACCATAGCATAGAATGACCAATGAATAAAAGTCTCAGAGATCAGTATTTTCACAGGAACATATGTGATCATCGAAACATTAAAAACATAAAATAAACTTAAGCCGATAATCATGGCAAAGCCGTAATGGCGTCCTTTTGAAGCCTGTCGTATTTTTTGATTTACAAATTTACCAAACGACGATGGCGGATCTGTGACGGCCATTGTATTCTCACCCAAGCAATATCTTATTTCCCAAAGTGTTTTTCTAACCAACCCGAGCAACAGATCATCGTCCCCGGACACAAAATGTGCAATCTTAGAAAATCCGCCTACTTCCTGGAATACTTTTTTACGATAAGCCAGACTGCGGCCGGTCGCAGTCATCGTTTTTCCAAAAGCCGAACTTGCTGCGGCTACCGATGCCAATGCAAGTGAATCCAACGCAATAAAATTCTCAAATACGGAATACTTTCGTATGGGTTCGATAGGCGAATACCCGACGACCATGCCAACTCTTTCACCGAATTCGGACACCATTGCAGACAGCCAATTCTCCTCCGGCCTGCAATCTGCATCCGTACATACCAAGATGTCTCCTTTTGAAGCTTGGATCCCTACATTTAAAGCATGCTTCTTCGGCGCCATATCAGGCGACGGTTCAGTAACTGTAATCAATCGGATAGCCTTATTCTCTTTTTGATAGGACTTAACAATAGACGAAGTCTGATCTGTAGAACGGTCGTCGATGATAATAATTTCAAACTGATCCCTCGGATAGGTTTGTCGTAGAAGGTGTTGAATACAAGTCCCAATGTGTTCTTCTTCATCACGCGCGGCGACGAGAACTGATACGAAATTTTTGTGACGGGCAAAACCGGCGGGCTGATAAAATAGGAATCCAATGCTGTACGCGGCAAGGATTAACGCATAAAGGCTAACAAATAAAATCAAAAATATATCAAATCCGTTCAATTCCATTTCATGCGCCCGGCTTCTTCAATCGGTCATCAGTAAGTGCATGCCAGAGATAATACGTTGCAAAAGATTCCCAACCCTTCCATTTGTCTGCATATTTTAGAACTTTCTCCAAACCGGTATCTTTATCTATATTATAAAACCTGCGAATTGCCTGATGAAGTCCTATGTCGCCCCGCGGCAATATGTCACGATGACCAAGATGCATCAAACTACATTCGGCAGTCCACATCCCGATTCCGCGAATTTTTGTAATTTCTTTTCTAAATGCATCCGCAGGCAGGAATCCCATTTTATGAAAATCAACTGTCCCGTTCACAACGTCTCGAGCCAGATCGATCAAATATTCTGCTTTACGTTCTGAAAACTGTATTTTCAGCAAATCTTTCTTATTGATTTCAGACACCGTTTTGACATCCGGATAAACATAAAAGGATTCGCCATGATGAACCAATTTTTTTCCGAATTTTTGCACATAGATCATTTCCACTTTATCGGCAAACGTTACATTGATCTGCTGGCTGATGATACACCGTGTCACACATTCAAAAAGATCGCCCGGGTAGTTTGGCTTCAATCCGAAATATTGCGTTAACAATCCTGCTAATATCTTATCATTAGAACAATGCTTGTAAAAGGGCTTCAGATCCGTGTTTGTTAAAAATTGCCCTTGTATCTGCGTTCGAACCGAATCCACCATTCTTTCGTTGATACTTTGGCCAATTAGTGAAACGGATAACCGCGGCTTCTTTACAGTTCCTTCACTGACTATTTCGGCCAAAAGAACTTTTTTTTCAAATTCGTACGCCTTTTTGTATTTCCCGCTCAGACGATCATACTGATCAAAGTGATATTTTTTGTACCGATGAGAATGCGTTGAAGCAAAAAAATCATATGGCGGGACTACATCAATTAGAATCGTAAAGCGTTTCATGTTTTATTGCTAGGGGAATAATTTTTCAATGTCATAACCTTTATCAATAAACGTCTGCCGGTTTTTTTTAATCAAGTCACTGATGGACTCTGTGGATATAGAGTTCGTTATGCCGTATTTGAGGTCGGTTTTGAGTTCGACGTACATCTCCCCTTGATATGGAATTGATGGACTGTATTCGCTGACTTCGAACTCCTTGTTTGGAGTTAAAACGTACGTGGAGTTTGCCGGAACCGATTTCGCCATTCCGACGAGTTCAAAATTGGGCACTCCGTCGCGAATAGCTAAGATGATTCCGCCGCTGAATCCCCTGTTAAAGGAGGCATCGGTTAGAAAAGAACCCCGTTTATCACGATTGGGGCTGCTGACAGTTCCTTTGGTTATCATTTTGAAGCCCATCGGATAGCCAACGATATATATGAATGTTCCCCAATTCAGATCCTTGGATTTCCCGATCGGATACGTAAAAACCGGAATAGCTGTCTCCGGCTTATGATCAAATTTACGGCCAAGAATGGCGATATCCTGCGCGTTATCAATGGCCAGTATTTCAAGCTCCCCGCCTTCCGGCAGGTCCTTGATAAAATTGATCTGACGATCCTTGATCGAAATACTTTGAACAAAACCGTGTCCGTTGTCATCCTTACTGTAATAGGAGATCATCGTATCCGGAAAATCAATGATATGCGCACAAGTTAGAAGCGCGACGCGCACATCCTGATAATAGATCACGGTGGCCGTTCCCACGACGGAACTGTGAGGATAAACGGTTTGTATGGATTTCTCCTTCAGAACCGATTCGTTAATATCCTTTATACCTACTTCTGATTTTTCGGAAAAAGTATACGTTTTGTAGAAAGCCGTCGCATTGATCATTTTTACGGTTTCTACAATTTCAGATAATTGTTTCGAACAATCTTTATAAGGAAACTCCGAATCGTATTTCCCGTCGGCGAGCGTTGGGTATGCAACTTTATATATCTTATCTGCGCAGGACATTAACGATAATGTCGTCAGTATAAATATAAGATAACTTTTCATACGGTCTCCTTTTGAGAGGTCAGCCTTTTGGGGTCCACTCAAACTTAATCAGATCGATCTTTTCACCTTCGAAAATAATTTTTTCTTTTTGTAATAATTTCTTCTGCATCTGATACATCCCGTCTTTTTTCGGTAGCGAAATCATACCTTTGGAATTAATCACACGATGCCACGGAATAGAAGATCCGCGCGGAATATTATGCATGGCGTAGCCGACGAGACGCGCATTCTCGCCCAATCCCGCGATCCGAGAGATCTGGCCGTAGGTTGATACTTTACCCTTTGGAATTTTTTTGACGGTTTCCCAGATGATCGTATAAGTACTCATGATTCATCTTTCACTAAGAACCTATAAGGTTTCCTAAACCTTATAAGTTTCTAAATCAACCCCGACGGTGTCTGTGGTGTGGAAATTAATTTTGTAAAGATGCTCCAGCGTTTTTCAGGGTTTGTCAACGTTCCCCCATTTTTCTCGATATAATTCTTGACGATATCCTGACCTAAATTATAATTGATCACATAGCTTCGGTATTTCTCTATAAAACGAATACGTTGTTGCGCGCGATCGCGAGGATATAACCCAAACTGAATCAGCCATTCCACCGCTTCCTCCATGGTCATTTTTCCATCGAGGTAGTCACGTGCGGCTTCATTTCCGGCATAACCCAGTTTTCCGACCAACTCATGTATCTGGTAATATTTTGCTGCCGTTTCCGGCGCCATACCGGCGATTGGGAATAGTACTTTGCTCTCAAAATCGATCCTTTCTTTCCCCGAAAGGGCCATTTCGATTCCAAAATTGGCCGTACCTTCTGCGATTAGAGACTGCGGGCTGAAAAGCGCATACGCGGAAAACTCAAACCATTTGTTTTCTCTTACAAGATGTTTTTCGAGCAGTGAATTATACACATGGTGCCCCGGATAACCTTCATGACAGGCGAGGTCGACCGCGCGGTCGATGTAGATCGGCAGATCGGTATTGATCTGAATCAGGCTGAAAGCGCCGCCTTTATACCAATTATAACCGCTCCACGCTTTGTTCGTCACATATTCTACGACGAAATTTTCATTTTCCGGCAGTGAAATATATTTCCTTGTACGTTTTCTGCCCTCTTCAATGGCCGCTTTAAAAACTTGATCCAGTTTTTCTTTTGGAATAATAAAAGTATTTTTGAAATCCTCTATACGTTTCGATACGCTGCCTCTGCCGGGCAATTCCATATCCAGTTCTTTCATCGATTTTTCGAAAAAATTCTTATCATGTTTTGGCGCAACGGCATCATACAACAATCGCGATTCTTCGTCAAAAGTAAATTTCTTGCCGATCAGCATTTGTATTTTCGTTCGAATGGCCACGAATTGCTTGGCCAAAAAATTATAACGCAATCTGTCCATTTCCGGTAAATCAGAATTCTCGTATGACTTCAGTTTTTCGGCTAGGTTCAACGACTGTTCTTCCAATTTCTTCAAATTATCAGCCCTATCTCCCGATAGTTCCGACGGCTTCCATTCTTCAGGGCCATAATAGGCGTCGACAAAGTCCGCGTCATACAAACCAACCTGCAAAACTAATTTTACGTACGATTCAGCTATCGTATTCATGGTTTCCTACTCTCCTGTGGGAAATTAACTCCGGCTCTGCAACCGTTTCGAAGTATTTTGCTATTAAGAAACGTGAACTAAACTATTTTATATTAAAATATTTTGCTTCAGGATGGTGTACTATAATTGCGCTGGTCGACTGTTCCGGAACAAGATGAAATTCCTCCGTAAGGGATACACCTATCCGTTCCGGCTCAAGCAGCTCAAACAACTTGGCTTGATCTTCGAGATACGGACACGCGGGATATCCAAAACTGTATCGCGATCCGCGGTACTTTTGCTGAAATAATTTTTTGATTTCCTGATTATCATCATGGCTGAAACCAAGTTCGCTCCGTATTTGCCGATGCCAATATTCCGCCAACGCCTCCGCCGTTTCGACGCTGAGCCCGTGAAAATACAAATAATCGGAATAATTATTCGCTTCAAATAATTTTGCCGAAAATTCCGACGCCTGCAATCCGACCGTAACAAGCATACAGCCGAAGACGTCCATCCTGCCGGAATCATTTGACGCAAAAAAATCGGAAATACAATAATAATTACCTTCAGACTGCCTCGGGAAGGTGAACCGCATCTTCTCCGTTTTCTGATCGTCCTGATACAGTATCAGGTCGTCCCCGTCCGATTGGCAGGGATAATAACCATACACGATTTTCGGAATGAGCAGATTTTCCGAAACTGAACGGAATTTCCATTGTTCAAATACCGGTTGAACTTTTTCTTTAACAAAGGCTTCGTATTCGGCAACACTCATTTTTCCGCGCGTAAATTGCCATTGTCCACGGAATAACGCAATCTCATTAATATAAGGGTATATATCGTTGAGAGAGACCGAGTCTATGATCTTGCTTCCAAAAAATGGCGCTTGCGGAATGTCGACATTTATCGCTACTTTTGAACGTCTTTTCACACGTGGCACTTTTGTTTTATCCAATTTCTGGTTCTCGATGATCCATGCTTGAACTTTGTGCAGATGAACATATTCATGTGCAAATGACGACTCGGCGATCATGTCGCTGACAGTACCTTGACCAATCAGGATTGCAAAATGTTCAGGAAGCAAAGAGGTTATTTGCTGAATCAGACCGGACTGAGCCTCATTCCATAAATCAATCAGCTCCATTCTCGGATACGATTTGTATTTTTTGACTGCTTCAGTATTCGTATGGTCTGTTTCCTCATCGCTAAATTGTTTCAATTTTGAAAGTTCATTGTTCACTGCATGACGTAATCGCGCGATCAGAATATACTCCCATTCTATAAAATGAGCGATGAAATCACGTACTGACCAGTTACCAAATGTCTTCGATTTTTCAAATTCCTCATCGGAAATGTATTCCAACGCTTTATTCCATTGATGACGAACAATACGGATTCTCTTTATTGTTTCCTGAACGGTCGCAGCAGGCAACGCGAGTACGTCTTCTGCCGTTTTCATTTCGCCCTTGTCGCCGCTCATCAGGTTTTCCATAACACGTAACCCGGAGAAGGCATCTTCACAATAGAATAACGGCGCATCGTAAACGGCTCTCAGGTCTTCTTCGACATAACGCCGTGTTAGCGCGGCGCCTCCAAGAAGAACGGGTATCTTCAAGTCACGCTCTGCCATTACTTCCAGATTTTCCTTCATGATCATCGTTGATTTCACAAGCAGGCCGCTCATCCCTATCGCATCCGCTTTATGCTCTTCTACCGCATGCAACATGACGTCGACAGGACATTTAATACCTAAGTTGATTACTTTATAACCGTTGTTCGTCAGAATAATATCAACCAGATTTTTTCCAATATCGTGAACATCGCCTTTGACCGTTGCTAAGACCATCGTCCCTTTTTGCGTACTGCCGGCCTTTTCCATCAATGGCTCGAGGTAGGCTACGGCAACTTTCATGACCTCCGCCGATTGCAGGACGAAAGGTAACTGCATTTCGCCTTTGCCGAAAAGTTCACCGACAACCTTCATGCCGCCCAGAAGAATCGAATTGATTATGTCGAGAGGTTTATATCGTTCCAAAGCCAGTTTCAGATCGTCTTCCAATCCCTGCTTCTCCCCGTCAATGATACGATTCTTCAGACGGTCCTCGACGGAAGATGAAACCGGAGCCTTTGACTTAGCGGTATCAGACTTCTTGCCGGCATAGTAGTTAATGATCTCTATAAGCGGATCATATACCACTTTTTGTTTTTTTTCCTCTTGCAAAGAAGCCCCTTCATGTTAATTTATATAGGAATAATATAGGCAAAACAATGTCCATTACAAAAACTATTCAGCGCGTTTCGAGCAGATTTTTGACGGCCGTGATAGATTGCATAAGCTCCAGGCCGCTGATGGGCTCATTCGGCCTGAATTGGCCGTCTGCCGTAAGGGACATAATTCCCTGCCTGCAAATCGTTATGATCGCATCGAATTGAAAATCGTTTTTATCAACATCAGATAGAACCATTTCCTTTTCGAATCGATGATTTGGTGTCTTTTCCCTCAAAAAACGATACAAATAATAGGCAATGTTGCGCCTTTTCATCACATATTCTGGATAAAATTTCCCGTCAGGCAACGTCTCTAATGCTCCCATGATAACCGACCGTTTGTAAAAATCTATCATCGGGTTATCGTCGGAAACATCTAGGAAGCGTGTAGCGGTAGTTGCCCCGTCACTTAATTCCCTAAATTCGATGACCATAGAATGAGCAAATTGACCTCGAGTAACCGTATTCGATTGGCTTAGATTTTTTAATAGTTCGTTTTCAAACGAATTTCTCGGATTATGGATATGCAGGATGGCATTGACCTTTTGGCTCAAGGCAACGATTTTTTCATTGCCTGCGGATAAACTGTCTTCCAATAACCTCTCCAAGTAGTCTGATGCATGCTTATAGTTCTCTAACTGGAAATATAACTGAGCCAGCATCCATGATGCCTTCCAATGATATGGAGCTATTTGAATGGATTTTTCAAGATTTACCACTGCATCATTCATTTTTTTCTGATAAAACTGAGCCGATCCGGTAAGATAATAAATTTCCGCATCGCGCCGAACGGTGATCGGGATACTGCTTAAAATAGATTCAACATTCCTATAATCTCCCCGCAAAATCAATATCTCTCCAATTTCACTGTACGCATCAACAAATGTCGAATCAGCTTCAATGGCTTTTTTAAAGTATTGTATCGCTTTGTCATTATTCCCGTCATTTTTGGTTTTTAGCCCTTTTTGAAAAGAATGGATGGCAATTTCCTGGCGTTCCGCCCGGGTAAGCCTTGACAAATCGGAACATGAATTCACAAAAAATGAATAAATGAGGAGTGTGAATGTAATTGAAAAAATCAGATTAGGGCGCATGCAGGCTCTGAAGAATTTTAATAAAATGGAGCGAGAGACGGGACTCGAACCCGCGACGTCCAGCTTGGGAAGCTGGCATTCTACCACTGAATTACTCTCGCATTGACTTCGGTAAAAATATACTCAGTTGACATAGTATTGTCAATAACCAAAAATATCTCTTGACAAGCATTATTTATTACTTTATATTGATTACGCATATCTACTTTGTGGATTTGTATGTTTTTTGTTAAGATGTTTTGTCCCAAGTGGGAAACAGCTCATTAGAGTCTGGTGAATACCTTTACTTTGTGTACTTTTTTTGGACTTGCTTGTCTCGAAAAATTTCCAAAAAATAAGTTTTTATCCATTGTCTCAAAGTGTTATATGGGCGCTTTGAGATTTTTTTTATCCCATAGTTTAACTTTTTCAAGGAGATATCTCATGAATACCAGCAAACTTTACGTTGGTAACCTTTCGTACAAAGCGGACGAACAAACCTTAGCCGATCTGTTCAAACAGGCAGGCGAAGTGACTTCCGCTAAGATCATCGTGGACAAAATGTCCGGTCGTTCAAAAGGTTTCGGTTTTGTCGAAATGGCAACAACCGAAGAGGCAGCAAAAGCCATCGAAATGTTCAACAACTTTTCCTACATGGAAAGACAGTTGGTGGTGAATGAAGCCAAGCCGCAAGAAAAAAAGAGTTTCGGCGATCGCGGCGACCGATTCAGCAGAAGAGATTCACGATAAACGATAAAAAGGAGATATCTCCAAATTATTGATTCGATCGTTACTATCTTTCGTTATAAAGCCTCAAAGCTTGCTTTGAGGCTTTTTTTTTGCTTCGGTTTCAACTCAGATGTCTTGAAACTACCCCATGAATCAACTATATTATTGAAAAATTCCGCATTACTTTGAGGCTATGCGATTCGTTAATCTATTGGATTACTTCTTTGTTCTGAGGCCGATCCTTTTCTTTCCCGGATGGACCACTACATTAGCCGGATTTCTCGTGGCTAGTAACACCCTAGGTAACTTGAGTTTTTTCGACGCAAATCCCTCGCTAATCCTGGTATGTATTTCGTCCGCTATGGTTATGGGCGCCGGTTTTATCGTCAACCAGATCAAAGATAAAGAAACCGACCGAGTCAACAAGAAACTGTTCTTCTTGTCAGAAGGTGTCACTCATCAAAAAACAATGATAATAGAAACATGGATATTAATATCGTCGTCACTTGCAATCGCCGCATTTATCTCATGGCCAATGTTATTCATTCATATACTGGCTTTATTTCTGATAACCGTAGCCTATAACCTGAAACCGTTTTCACTCAAAGATCGAACCTTTGGCAGTTTTATCGCCAATTCACTGATGGGAATTTTTGCATTTGCGTTTGGCTGGTATACGCTCGATTCCTCCTTCTTTCTCTTCATTGAAAAATCCTTGCCTTATCTCTTCTTCAATACTGCACTTTACTTTTTAACGACTATTCCGGATGCGGAAGGCGACAAACTTACACATAAAAAGACCATTTGCGTCGTCTATGGCATTCCTACAACAATCTACTGGGCTTTTGGGTTTGAATTAATTGCAATCTTCTTAGCCGGAATAACTATGGATTGGCTGATTTTGATTCCATCAGTAATGACACTTCCCCTTTACGTCAGACTCATAATTTTCAAAAACGTTTCCGCTTCAATTTTAACAATTAAATTTGGTCTATTGTTTTTTTCTTTAATGGTAGGTATTTTCTTTCCATGGTATATCGTACTCATAATTTTGTTTTTCATACTTACTCGATTTTATTACCGAAAGCGGTTTAACATTATCTATCCTAATTTTAAAGGCGAATAAAGCGGTGCGAACCTTTTTTTCATATTTCTTTGGTATCGCTGTAACCTTCCTGGCTGTAACTTTCGTTCCAATAGAACGGCTGTTAGACGAGATCATGAATACGCAAAAGCTGATTGATAATGTCCAATCGGCTAACTTGCATGAAAATCTCTGCCGTCTCACAGTTCAAAAAATCGTTGAACAAAAACAGTTTGGGCTCCTGATAAACACGCCATTGATGCCGGCACAAGACGACGTC
This sequence comes from bacterium, assembly GCA_016788215.1. GTDB lineage: Bacteria > CLD3 > CLD3 > SB21 > SB21 > SB21. The sequence goes on from JAEUSJ010000010.1 coordinate 16,458, forward strand.
CGTGAGGTGATTCAACAAACATTTCCTGAAGAGTGGCTTCTGAACAACCTGGCTGCCGCCCATGCCGATCTGATTAATTTCATGAAAGACCCTGTAACGGATGAACGTTATTTTGTGGGAATCCTTTTAACGGACCGCAAAAATCTACTTTCTGAAAATCTTACGATGCTCATCGAGGCAAAAATGAACAGCCTTCCGCAATGCACTTATCAGGAACTGATCAAGATGAGTCCAAATTTTTTAACAATGCGTAAAGGAATGTACATTGATATCAGTAAATTGAATGTAACATGCAGGCCACCCGAGGCAGTTCAGAAATTGCTATTCAAATCACTTCGGATACAAATTGAGAGGGCCGTTAACGTTTTACCCGACAGTCTTGGTTTGCTTAAAAGCACGAGCGGAAAGAATGATCAAATCGGAATTATACGTGAACTAAAATCACTATATCGATTTGCACAATCGTTTGCGGTTTTTGGCTACGGCGTACTGCTGTTTTTCCTTATGCTCATCGTGATCATTAACTACGAAAATTTATCTGTTTTATTGCATCGTCTTGGCTTTCCTTTCGTCCTTTCAGGCATTCTGCTTCCGCTGCCATTTGCTCTATTTTTGGCTAAAAGCAATGAAATTTTTTCCATGTCTTCAAAACATTTTACGTACGGTGAAGTATCGGCTGATTCCGTCAGCTACGAAGCATTGCACCTTATCGTATCCTTTGTTAAGTCGCTCGCGGAACAGTACAGCTGGAACATGGTATATTTAGCCGTTATCAGCCTTATTATCGGAATCGGGCTTATCGTATGGAGCCGGATCTTGAGGATAACACCTCTATCACCATTGGATAGCAGAGATGAAACAAGTATATAAAGATATACTCGAATCGTTAGATCGTTACGAAAAGATCGCCGTCGTAACCATCATAAACGCGAACGGTTCGACTCCCCGAAAGGAAGGAGCCAAAATGTTGGTCTTCCCTGACCAAAGTTTTCTTCATTCAGTTGGGGGAGGTATTTTTGAATCCATTGTTATTCAGGATGCTCTCGGCGTTTTGCGCGACGGCAAGACTATAATTAAAAAATATTCTTTTAACCAGGAAGGTAAATACGCTACCGGCGCGATATGCGGCGGACAAGTGGAGGTGATGATCGAGATGATTACCAATACACCGGATTTATTGATCGTAGGCGGAGGCCATGTCGGAAAGGCCCTCGCCAAAGCAGCATCGCTGCTCGATTTTACCATTACCATTGTGGATGACCGTAAAGAATATACGGCCGGAGATGACCCTGGCTTGAAAATCAATTGGATCCATACTCCGCCGGATTTCAGCGCTATTCCAATGATTACAGAAAATACTTATATATGTCTTGTATCTAAAGGCTGCCCAACGGACGAAGCCGCGTTGAGGCGAGTGATAGGTTCGCCGGCCAAATACATTGGTATGATAGGAAGCAAAAAGAAAGTTCAAACCGTGTATAAAAATATGCAAGCCGACGGCTTTGATCCATCCCTATTCGAACGAATCCATGCGCCTATAGGAATCGACATTGGCGGCGATTCGCCGGATGAAATCGCAGTCAGCATCCTTGCAGAAATCATCAGCATCAAGAACAAATGAGAGTTTCCCTTCATGCCTGACAGCAACTATAAGCTTATTCAACTGGAAGAAGTTGATTCAACCAATGAATATGCAAAAAAACTTGTGGTGCAAGAAGATAATCGAGGTCCATACGTCATCATTGCAGATCACCAAACCCGCGGCAAAGGGCGGCTTGGCAGACTTTGGGAATCGCCGCGGGGCATGGGGCTTTGGATGTCAATCATCCTGAAGTCGGGAAGGAGTCATGAAGAAATGGTCTGGACCAATTTTATGGTGTCCGTGACCGTTTGTGAAACGCTCAGAGAGCTGACCCGGTTGCCGCTTGAACTCAAATGGCCGAACGACATTCTGATTAATGGTAAGAAGATATGCGGAATTTTAATGGAAACGGTGAATAAGAACAGAGAAGTATTCCTGATCATCGGTATTGGTATTAATATCAATCAGCAAAATTTTCCGGAACCTCTGGACAGCACGGCAACTTCCCTCTTCATTGAAACGCAAACCGTATGGGATCGTTGGATTATACTCGCAAAGATAATATCCAGATTTGACGATAACAACGCCAATTTAAGTCCGGAAATAATCACACGATGGAAATCGCTATCCGGTATGTTGGGTCATCGGGTTACGGTTGTGCAGGGTAATCATACTTTTGAAGCAATAGCAACAGACATCGCGAAAGATGGTGCTTTGGTTGTAGAAAGAAACGGAAGAACTGAAAAACTATATGCCGGGGATGTGCATATATTAGTTAATTGAAAAAATGTTTGCGTCCTACTCTATATCGTTCAACAATATATTGGCTGGCAAGCGATCCAATCAGCAGGGACGACATCACTACAAGCAAATTAAGAACAACAATCTCAAAAAATTCTCTTGCATGATCTAAAACAGTCACAATCGCCATGACTGTCAGTGCCACAAAAAGTAAAGGCGTCACCCACTTTCGTGCAAAATAACAAATACGCAGGTGCGGATTATCGCGTTGCATGAATTTGCTGCTCCAATCGGTTGTTTTTTCCACCGCGCGAGGCCACAAATACAGAAAGCCAATAGATTCACATAAACTGATGAAAATATAGTCTTCCATATCGCAGCATGTATAATGATGTTATTTAGACTAAATATACAAAATACTCGCCCGAGCAGTCACATCTTTTGATGTTCATATCCGATTTAACAATTTCTTGATCTGTGGACGAATATTTTTGACAACTTGCTGTTCGTCTATGGTTCGTAATTCACGATTCTTCATTACAACTTTACCGTCGACAATAACCGTTTTAACATCAGTGGATCTGGCAGAATAGATAATGCTGGAGTATATGTTTTCTTCCGGCATAGAGTGTACGTTTTCTAAGTCCATCAAAACAAGATCTGCATTTTTCCCAGGCTCAATGCTCCCGATTTCTTTTTCCATTCCAAGCGTTCGTGCCCCCTGGATGGTTGCCATAGCAAACACGTTTTCTGCCGTCAGGGATTTAGGGCCTACTCTGGGTTTTTGAATAAGCGCAGCTAAACGCATTTCCTGAAATATATCCAGATTATTATTACATGGAGCGCCGTCAGCGCCCAATGATACTGTAATGCCGCGGTCGAGCATTTCCGGAACAGGAGCGATTCCCGATCCCAATTTTAGGTTGGACGATGGACAATGCAGCACCTTTGTCAGCGTTTCCTGCAAAATATCCATTTCATTCGAATTGAGCCAGATGCAGTGAGCGAGACATAGACGTTCCCCGGTCAAATGGATATGATGAAAATATTCAATATTACTTTTCTGATATCGTCGGACTACTTCGTCAAGTTCGCTCCGATTTTCGGAAGCATGAGTATGAATAATCAATTTCTCGTCAGCTGCAATATCACGCACTTCACATAAAAGTTTCTCACTACAGGACAACACAAATCGAGGCGCAAAGGCAAATTGTAACCGTCCATTCGACTTCCCATGCCAGTCTTTTTTAAGACGTAGACTTTCATCGATCGACCATCTCATAGATTCCGTCAGGCTCCTTGGGGCGCCAGCACAGTCATCCATCATGGCTTTCCCGCAAATTGCCCGAATCCCGGATTTTTCAATTTCTTCAAAAATCTGGTTGGTGTGATGAACCGAAGCCATATCCATAATCGTTGTGGTTCCGCATTTGATAAGTTCGGCCAACCCAATCCTGGCTGATAGAGCTATCGATTGAGGCGAATGAGCTCCCTCGAACGGCCAGATCTTAAGTTTCAGCCAATCAAGCAATTCAAGATCGTCCGCAAGATTACGAAAAAGGGTTTGACACAAATGCACATGCGTTTGTACAAAACCCGGTGATACAATTAGCCCTGAGGCATCGATGGTTTTTGCATTTTCGAAATCAGATCGGTTTAAACGCCCAACCTTCTTGATCGTAGCATCCTCAATCAGAATATCGCCGCGCAACACTTCGCGCGCGGCATTCATTGTAACAATTTTTCCGTTTTTGATTATCCTCTTCACTTGGCATCCCCGTAGCGTTGCTTTGAAAATTCATACATTAAAATCGCGCAAGCTGTCGCGGCATTCAGCGACTCTGCATGGCCGAATTTAGGAATTCTGATCTCGTGCGAACAGAGCTGCTTTATGGACTCCGAAATGCCGTGCGCTTCATTTCCGATGACAATAACGCTTGACGTATTATTTTTGTCGAATTCGACGGGTGCGTCCGGATCGATGGATGCCGCGAAAATGCTATAGTTTCTTTCTCTTGCCTGCCTCAGAAATTGCGGCATGTCCAGTGACTGACAGGATACGCGAAAGATCGATCCCATGCTGGCCCTAACCACTTTTGGATTATAAATATCCACCGACGATTTACTTAATACAATTTTCTTAATCCCAAACCAATCGGCGCTGCGAAGAATCGTTCCTAAATTTCCCGGATCGTTAATCTGATCTAAAGCCACGATAATGTCTTTACCCGTAGTAGAAAAATTGATTTCACTATTTTTTTTCTGATGAATACCCGCAGCAATTCCCTGAGCATTTTCCGTATCGGATATTTTTCGGAATTCTGCAGCATTTGCCTGATAGGTAATTGCTGCAAATTTGTTCCAGATTTTATTGGCTAGATCAGGATGTTGTGAAATAAAATCAGTGTGGAGGACTATCCAGTCGGCTTTAAATCCGCTTTTCAAAAATTCTTCAAAGAGATGAATGCCCTCGATGTGAAATGACCCCGATGCCTGCCTCTTTTTTTTGTCCAAAATCGAAGAAAAGTACTGCAGTTTGCTTTTGGTTAGCCGCTCAAAAGTCACCATAGCGAACTCAAAGCGTTAGATGGATATGTTGAGTTTATCAAGTTCGACCCGCAATTGGTCCGGATCTTTGTAATGGATTGCGTGCATACCGCAATGCCGTGCCGCTTCGACATTTTGCGAACGGTCATCTATAAATACACACTCCTCCGCTTTGCGGTGTGAAATATTTAGGGCGGCGCGATAAATCTCAGGATTAGGCTTCATGATGTTAAGATAACAGGACGAAAAAAACGCTCCGAAATAATTAGGAAGGTCAAAATGTCTGATACGGTGTTCATTGAGTTCTTTGGATTCGTTGTTCAGCGACGCCAAAAAATATTTACCGGATCCGGCAACTTGTTTTAGCACTTCCATTCCGGGTAGGGATTTTGATTGTTCGAACATCTTTTCTTTGAACTGGTCGTGAGTAAAAATCTGAGGCATTCCAAACAGTGTCATATTTAAATATTCTTGCAGCGAAAATTTGCCGCTTTCAAACAATGCGGCTACTTCGCGGTGCCGATCGCCGAATTCGTTTAATTCCTCACCGGTACGGATATTAAATTCATTCAGCACCCGAACACGTTGTTCACGGTCCCAAGCATTGGTCAGTACGACCCCGCCCAGATCCCAGAAAATCGAAGTAATGTTATTCATGAAGAATTAAGTTATTGGCTCGGTTTGGTGACTGTGCATCCAGTCTTGAATATACTTGACCACATCCGTTGTTGCGGTTCCCGGACCGAAAAGTTTTCCAACGCCCATTTTTTCGAGTTCCTCAGCGTCTTTGTCCGGGATAATGCCGCCACCGATCAGCAGTATATTTTCAAGTTCTTCTTTTTTCATCTGATCCAGTATTTTTGGAAATAATGTCATGTGGGATCCCGATAAAATACTGACTGCAACTACATCGACGTCTTCCTGAACGGCTGCGCTCACAATCATCTCAGGCGTTTGGCGTAATCCGGTATAAATGACTTCCATGCCCGCGTCCCTAAGCGCACTGGCAATAATTTTAGCCCCGCGGTCGTGGCCATCCAGGCCCGGTTTAGCTACTAAAACTTTGATCTTCTTATTCATGTATTTGATTGTTGGTTTAATAAATATTCCATCGCCATATCGTAAAACGCGCCTTAAGGGTTCTTGTTTTCCGAAGCTTCAATTTCCGCACGAAATACGAGTTTTATTGCCGGTGAATCACTATCATTTGAAAAAACAGTAAGAGTCTTTTTTTGTATTCCGAATCTGCCTTTTGAATTAAACGTTGTTTTGATTTCTCCCATGCCTCTAGGCGGAATCCGATTGGCGCTAAGCAAAGTGGCAGTACAGCCGCATGAAGCTCTTACCTGGGCTATTTTTAACGTATCGTTGCCGATATTGGTAAAGGTAAACACGTGTTCCACCAATTCGCCTTCTTTGATCTTGCCGAAATTAAACTCCTCCTCGGTAAATTCTATTTTTGCTTTTTTCAAATCCTGAAACAGGGAAATTCCGCTGTGTAACTTTGATTGAAAAACAAAGCCCAGTGCACAAAGGGCAACAACAAAACTAATAATAACGATTTTTTTCTTCATGACGGTACCATACGATTTATTGAAGAAAATTACCCCATTCAGAAGTTAAAATCAAGGTATTTTTGACCATGAACCGGCTATAGATGCTTGAAATTACTGTTGATTTTCGACGTAAATAATTTTATGTTCACATGCACTAAACAGCAAAAAATGAGCCAACAGAATGTCAATCCAACGAACAGAAGCTATAATTCTTAAGACCATTCCCTTTGGGGAAACTAGCAAAATCCTTACCACTTTTACGAAAAATATGGGTAAGGTCAATTTGCTTGCAAAAGGAGCGCGCGACGTTAAGAGCAAATACGGCGGATCATTGGAACTATTTAATTACATCTCGGTCATTTACTATGATCGGACCGAAAGAGACCTGCAATATGTCTCCGATGTGAGCGTTATCGATCCTTTTCTACAGATTCATAATGATCTGGACAGAACATACGAAGCGCTGGCTATTATAGAAATGTGCAACCGTTTAATCCTCGGCAATGAAGATAATTTACATTTATTTGACCTTTTGGTACAAACCCTGCAGGGAATTGACCGGGCGGAAAAAAGACCTGTGAACGGGTTATTGTATTTCATGCTGCACGTTGCGACTCGATTAGGATTCACGATGGACTTTGAATCATGCAAAAATTGCCGGGATGTGATGGACCACAAAGAACTGAATTTCAGTGTAGAACACGGCCGCGTTGTTTGCGAATCTTGCCCTGCTCACCTGCGGAATGTTTCAGGCGCCTTATTGTCCAAAGAATCTTTGGGTATTATGAGACAGATAGCCCGTTCACACGGCAATGGAATATACAATATCGCAATGTCAGAGAAAGCTTGCAATGAAGTTTATCAATTGCTTCTTAGGCATTTGCAGTATCATATGGAGGAATTACAGAATCTAAATTCGCTTTCCTTTTTGAAATTAGCGTAAAAAATGGTTTTCTATATAAATAAAATTACGATAATTTTTGTTTTTGTTGCAGCACTCTTCTCAGGGGTTGCCTGTTCCGATTTGACCGAATCCGGCACCGAATCGGTCGGTAAGGATCTGGCCAGCCCTGATCAGGAAGGATGGAATTCTAAAGCTGTTTTTACAACCAGAGGCGTAGTTGAAGCGGAACTTTTTTCACGACATATGATGCGGTGGAATGCTCAGAAACTGACCACATTCGGACAAAGCTTACGTGTAGAGTTTTATGAAAAGGGAAAACATAATGCGACTTTGACCTCCGACAGCGGAGAAGTTCGCGGCGCCACGAATAATCTTTCTGCTTTTGGAAATGTTGTGATCGTGTCCGACAGCGGGCTTACGATGCGAACTCAAAAAATCTACTGGGATGACCAGAAACAGTTAGTATTTGCAGACGGTTTTGTAACCCTGACCTCTGCTGAAGACACACTCAATGGGTATGGATTTGAATCCAACAAGGATTTGTCCAATTGGAAAATGAAGAATGCATACGGACAGTCCGCTCGGGATATTGATTTGCGAACGGGTTCGATCCGTTCCAAGAACGAGAAAAACGTTCGGAAGCAGGATGATGAAATGGATAAGGAAATGCAGAACGTACTGAAGGAAAACAAATAATGAGCAATGTATAATGTCTCATGAGATATGATGATCGTTTTTGTGAATAGGCTCTTGTCAGCGCTAATGCTCTTAACAATGAGCTATGAAATGTTGCGGACGCAAACAAATTCGTCACGGCAAACACAGGAGGAATATAATCCTTTACGGCTTGACGCGGCCGATGAGATTGAAAATCAGCGTATTGACAACAAGGATATTCTTAAAGCTAAAGGCCATGTAAAATTTTCTCAGGACACCCTAACGGCAACTTGCGATCAAGCCGCATTTTTCAGGGATCTTCAGATGGCTATCCTGATCGGTGATGTGGCTCTAAATGATCTCCACCGTACGATCTTCTGCGAAAAGGCGCGATATTATGCGAAGCAGAGAAAATCAGTGTGCCAGGGCAACGTGATATTTATTGACCGTTCCACGACGCTGGTCGCGGATTCGTTGATCTATTTTCAGGACATAGGACAACTGTTTGCATTTGGGAATGTTGTAGTATTTGACAGCCTGGAATCCGTTACCATTTACGGAGATGAAAGTTTCTACGATGTGCGAAGAGAATACGCCAACGTAAAGGGTCACCCGTATATGATACAATATGACAGCACAAAGTTCAAAGGCCAGAACACGGCTCGCCTAAGCAGGGGTTTGACTTCTAAACCCCTATTGGATACTATAGGCAATCCAATCAGATACCGATCTGAGGACCAGTTATCCGCAAAAGGCCTTTTCGTGGAATCGTTTATTGAAAAAAACAAAGTCATTATCAAGGACAGCGTATCTTTTGTTCGAGAAAAACTCTATACCACGTCGCAAAAAGCAACGTTTTTTACAAAAAAAGAAATTTTGTTGCTTGAAGACAAACCGGCGGCAACATATGAAAATAATTTAATGACTGGCGACACAATGCAGGTACAGTTTAAGAATAAGGTCATACATACTATTTACGTTAAAGGCAATGGCGAAGCCTCATCTGAAGCTGACTCACGTGGAAAAAAAACTCACCGATTGAAAGCCAAAGAAATGACGATGTCCATTGAGGATAATAAGCTGCAAACGCTGGAAGCTCAAGGCAATGCGTATAACATTTATTATCTTGAAAATAGTGGCGGCGTCAACGAAATTTCCGGCCCAAAGATCATTCTTTATTTTGCACAGTCCGGCAGACTGGACCGATTTAAAGTTGTAGGAGGAACGGAAGGAACTTATTTTCCTGAAAAATATGAGGATAAAGTTGGGAAAAACTGATTTTGAAAACCAAAATGTGAACGCGAACCGTGACGAACCTACGAGTCACTTGTCTTCGCATACCGTTGAATTGTCAGCAGATTACATTGACCACCAGCGTGAAGCAAAGAAAACCTTGCGCGCAGAAGCTCTTGTTAAGAAATACGGCGGTCGAAGCGTAGTTAACGGCGTTGACGTTCAGGTCACTCAGGGAGAAATTGTAGGACTGCTCGGCCCCAATGGTGCAGGGAAAACTACGACGTTTTATATGATCACAGGTATGATCAAGCCTAACGTCGGCCGAATATTTCTCGATGAAAAAAATATTACCAAAATGGCAATGTACCGCCGGGCTCGGATGGGCATCGGCTATCTGTCTCAGGAAGCATCTATATTCCGGAAATTGACTGTTGAGCAAAACATCATGGCTATACTACAGACTTTGGATATTTCGCGTCAGGAACGCAAGCAGAGACTTGAACAATTACTGGAGGACATGACGATTACGCGCATTGCGAAGAACAAAGGGTATTCTTTATCCGGCGGCGAGCGGCGCAGAACCGAGATTGCTCGGGCGTTAGTGACCAATCCCCGATTTTTGCTGCTGGACGAACCGTTTGCAGGTATAGATCCTATCGCGGTTGAAGATATCCAATCCATTGTAAAAGAATTGCGTGAGCGCGGCATTGGGATTCTAATTACCGACCATAATGTTCACGAGACGCTCGCTATTACCAATCGCGCTTATCTGCTTTTCGATGGCAAAGTGCTGAAAAGCGGTTCAGCCGAATATTTAGCAGATGATCCCGAAGCGCGTAAATTATATCTTGGCGATAAATTCAAGCTTAGACATTAAGGAGAAACTGACAGATGTCCCAGGGTATGAAACAGGTTTTGAGCCAGCAGATGAAGATGACTCCACAGCAGATATTGCTGTCCAGCCTGCTGCAATTGCCTCTACAACAGCTTGAACAAAGACTCAAACAAGAACTTGAAATGAACCCCTTATTGGAAGAATCTCAGGAACTCGAAGAAGTTATCGAACAAGAAGAGGAATTGGAACTCGAAGAGGAAGAAAAACAGGAACTGCTGCAGAAACAGGAGAAAGACGAAAAACAGAAGGAAGAAGAACAACTCAAGGCCGAACGTGAAAAAGAACGTAAAGAAGAGGAAGAAGTTGATTGGGATAAATTTTTGAATGACGAGAATAATTTTGAAGTACGAACGCCTCGCGATTTTAGCAGTGAAGAGGACGAGTCGGAATGGGTACAGCCCGATCAAAAGACGCTGGCGGATTTTCTTTTAGAACAACTTCGATTTACTCCGCTGAACGAAAAAGAACGCGAGATCGGCGAATACATTATTTGGAATATCAACGAAGACGGCTACCTCATGTTTGATGAGCCTGTACTTGAAAAAGCAAAGGCTGAAGAAATAAAAAGTTTTGCCGAAGCAGCGGACGATTTCAGAGACGACCATATATCGTTTATTAAGGAAAACAACCCCGCTCACCCGGCTCAAAACGAATCGGAAATTCTTCAAAAAAAAGGTAAACCAAATGCCAAAATTGACCCTATTCAGGCCATTGCAGAGGAATTGCAAACAACAAATGCTGAAGTTGAAAAAGTTTTAAAAGTGGTGCAATCATTGGATCCTCCGGGTATAGCCGCGCGCGATCTAAGGGAATGTATTCTTATTCAGCTAGAGAGATCAAAAACGGGATTTTATGACGATGGGATTTCGCTGTCCATTCAAATCATAAACGAAGCATATAACGATTTCATCAATCGCCGTTACGACAAAGTCAGCCGGCAACTCAAAATACCTATGGAATCGATCAAAAACGTTATCGGATACATACTGCAACTTAATCCCAAGCCGGGCGATGGTTATATTAAGCCGGAACAAAACTATATCACACCGGACGTTCTCATCAAGAAAGTGAACGACAAATTTGAAATCATTTTAAACGATTACGGCGTTCCTAATTTACGTATTAATCACGCTTATAAAAAAATGATGCTGGAAAAGAACAAAGAAAAAAAGGAAGCAAAAGAATTTATCAAAAATAAACTAGAGGCTGCTAAATGGCTTATCAACTCCATTTACCGCCGCCGTGATACCATCTACAGAACCGTGGAAACGATCGTCGACATTCAGAAAGACTTTTTCGAAAAAGGGAGAGAATTCATCAAACCCATGAAGCTTGAAGATGTTGCTTTAAGAATCGGCATGGATATTTCTACGATCAGTAGAGCAACGAATGGAAAGTACGCGCAGACGGACTACGGGGTTTTTGAATTAAAATATTTCTTTTCGACCGGCATGGTCAATTCCGACGGCGAAGACATCTCCACCAAACAGATTAAAGTCCTATTAAAGCAAGTCGTTGACGAGGAAGATAAGAAAAAACCATTGAGTGACGAGGATCTGGCAAAAATGCTCACCGAACGCGGCACGCCGATCGCACGGCGAACCATAACAAAGTATCGCGAGCAAATGATGATTCCGGCCGCCCGTTTAAGAAAAGAAATATAATTTTTTTTAAAAATTTTCAAACCTAGATAAATTAAACCGGAGATATGCATGAGAATTGTCGTTACGGGAGGCGCCGGATTTTTGGGTTCACATCTGTGTGACCGCCTGCTTGCAGAAGGACATGAGGTTATTAGTATTGATAATCTGATCACCGGCAGCATTGCTAATATCGAACACATCCGAAATGAGAATTTCTCTTTTATTTTCTATGATGTAACAAATTATCTTTATGTGGACGGGCAGGTTGATTTTGTTTTTCATTTTGCCAGCCCGGCAAGCCCAATCGATTATTTGGAATTGCCGATACAAACCCTTAAAGTCGGATCACTCGGAACGCACAAGGCGCTTGGGCTGGCTAAACATAAAAACGCCGGCTTCTTATTAGCATCCACTTCCGAGACGTATGGCGACCCCTTGATCAATCCGCAACATGAAGAATACTGGGGCAATGTTAATCCGGTCGGGCCGCGCGGCGTTTACGATGAAGCAAAACGTTTTGCGGAGGCCATGACTATGGCCTATCACACGTTTCATAAAGTGGACACGCGTATTGTGCGTATTTTTAATACCTACGGCCCGCGTAACCGCGCCAATGACGGGCGTGTCGTACCGTCCTTTATCAATCAAGCTATCCGTAACGAACCCATTACCGTTTTTGGCGAAGGCAAACAAACGCGTTCGTTTTGCTACGTCAGTGACCTCATCGACGGTATTTACCGGTTGATGAAGTCCGACGAACATTGGCCGGTCAATATAGGTAATCCAAACGAGATGACTATTCTGCAATTTGCAGAGATTATCATTGAACTAACCAATAGTAAAAGTAAAATTATTCATAAACCTCTCCCACAGGACGACCCGGCTGTGCGCCGTCCGGATATCAGTAAAGCAAAAAGAGTTCTGGGATGGGAACCGAAAGTTGACATTCGTGAAGGATTAAGTAAGACGATAGAATTTTACCGCGCGCTGATGAATAGGAAGTGATTAATTCATGTTTGGCGTTCGTTTACGTAATTGCGCAAAAAAATCCTTGAGTATAGACGAACATTTTTCTTCCATAACTCCACCGACCAATTCTGCACGATGGTTGAGTCTTTCATCTTGGACGATATTATACAGCGACGCGCATGCCCCGGTCTTTGCATCGTACGCTCCGAATACGACCCTATCCATTCGCGCCAGCACGATCGATCCTGCGCACATGACGCAGGGTTCAAGGGTCACATACAGCGTAGCGCCATTCAGCCACTTAGAACCGATCGTTGCAACGGCCGAAGTAATAGCTATCATTTCAGCGTGAGCCGTCGGGTCTTGGAGCATTTCAATCTGATTGTATCCCCTGCCAATAATTCTATTTTCAAACACGACTACAGCGCCTACCGGGATCTCATTTTTTTTGTATGCATTTTCGGCTTCTTTAAACGCAAATTGCATCCATGCATCATGTTCACTCATCGAGATTTAACGTCCAGCTTTAAATGACTTGTATTATCGGAATGAAGATAGTAAACACCTTTTTCTTTTACAACATTAATTACCACAGGAACATTAGAATTACAAAAAACAAGCGGATGATACCGTGTCGTATGAACGCGACAATTTACTGAGAAATGAGTTGCATTTGTAAGATAAAATTATCAATTTGATGGCATTCCAATTTAAGTTTTTTACAGGCAAACCATATAATAATAATAGTTTATGACTAAACTTACTATTAGGCATGTTTGTTGTCTCTTTACGCTGTAATGTGTGAAGCTGATTAATTTATTCGAATAATTTTGTAGAACTTACATAGTCGCAAGAAAGATTTTTTCATGGAACAAATTGGTTTAAATAGCAATGTATTTGCCGGAGGCAAGATATTCCATATCCAGACTGCAGGTAATATCTCCGGGCTGACAATGCAGTCGGAAATATTTGACGCCGGTCGCGTGGTTACAGTTCACAGAAAGAAGCTTGACGATGGAATGAAAAATATTACCGAAGAAGATTTCAAAGAAACGGTAAGCTCTTTTCATCAGGACATTGCGTGGGAAATTGAATTACTTTTCTTTATCCGCGACAAAATACGGACAGTTAAACATTCCATTTCGCATAATAAGATGGGACTTCTTTTCATGCGCAAAGGATTGATGGACGAAGCGATTGTTGAATTTGAGCATGCCGTTGAAAAAAATCCTGAATTAGTCGAATCGTACAACAATCTGGGCATGGCTTTGGCTCAAAAAGGCGACTTATCCGATGCAATTGACATCTTAAAAAAAGCAGTAGGCATGGAGCCGAACTACGCCGATTTAAGAAATAACCTCGGAATTGCATTAGGCAAATTCAAGAAATATGAAGAAGCCATGGCTGAATTGCAGACGGCTCTGAAAATCAACCCTAATTATCTTGAGCCGCAACTAAATATTGCCACCTTATTATTAGAAAGTGTAAAAAACAGCCCTGAAGACAAAAATCTGCCCCCCGCAGCAATCCGAATTAACAGAGTGACTGAGAGTTTGCAGAACCTTATAACCACTGTGCCTGAATTTTCGGGTTACCGGTTTTATACTTACCGTATTGAAAAAACTATAAAACTCTTGCAATCGGATCAGTTGCCACAAGCAATCGAAACAATTAGAGAAATTAAAGATGCCATTCAGAAGCCAAATCTGGATGAAACGATCCACGGATTTTATCTTAAGTTCCTGTTTGGCGGCGCCGGCAAAGACGAAAAAGTGTTGTTAGATTATAGAAAACGTTTGGAAAAAGGCGTTGAAGAGAATCCAAAATATGCCGACCTGCATAACTCACTCGGAACGGTCTATCTGATCCAGTGCCGTAATTTATTTATTAAAGCGATGACACAATTCAAAAAAGCCTACGAAATTAATCCATCATACAAAAGTGCCTACAAAAATTTCCGGCTGGTTCAGAATGATGGGCGCGAGTTTTTAAACTTACTGCGGGCCATTCTGAAATAGAATGACATTATTTTAACGCCTGTGATACTATGTTCTTGTAAGATCGGTGTCATTTTACTAAATTAGAGATCAGTCGGTAGCTGGCAGGTAACAATTAAAGTTGCATTTCTCTTGGGGCATATGATGGAAAATGATATTCGCGTACTTTTAGTTGAAGATTCCATTTCTGAAGCAAAGTTGATCGTCAGTTCTCTTTTGTCGGCACAGATATTGTTCAAACTGAAACAAGTTGCAGCTGAAGATGAACTGAAAGAACAACTTAAAGGGTTTAATCCCGATATCGTGATATCTAATTACAACGTTGCATCGCTGAACGGCCTGAAAGCGCTAAAAATAGTTAAAGAACATTCCCCAAAAACCCCGGTCATTATTCTGACCCTTCCCAATAACGAAGAAACTGCGATAGCCTGTTACAGAAACGGCGCGTCAGACTATATTTTCAAGAATGAGCTCGAACTGCTGGGCCCGGCGATGCAACGCGCACTACTGAAGTCTAAATTTCCCGAATCTTACGAAATTCTCAATGAAAACGATAAACGCAGCATTGATACTTTCGAGTTGATCGACCATACCATTTCAGATATGCTCCTCATTCTTGATTCGCAGGGGCATATCACCTTTGCTTCATCATCTTATCACCGGATACTGAACAATAAAAAGATCGAAACCGGGTATGATTTTTTTTCTGATGTTCATCCCGGCGATCGTGGTTTGACCCTCCAGACTTTTCATGACGTTCTAAAAGGCGACTCCGACAAACGGATCGAATATCGGCTGATTATTCAAGACGATGAATATAAACATATCGAATCGCAATGGAATGCGGCTGTAGATGAACTTGGCCTTGTTCGACAAATTATCCTTGTAGCGCGAATAATCACTAAACGTAAACGAGCCGAAGAAGCGCTGCGGGAAAGCGTTAAACATTTCAGAGCCCTGCTTGAAAATATCTCCGACGCTATTTCACTCATCAATCCGTACGGCATCGTGCTATACACCAGCCGTTCGACAAACCGTGTGCTGGGTTATTCTGCAAATGAATTTGTCGGAACCAATGTATTTGACCTGATTCACACCGACGATCTCTCGACTGTGTTGGAACAAATGACCGTTTTAAGAAAAAAGGAAGGCAGTGTACAATCGCTGCAGTTTCGAATCAAACACAAAGACGCGTCCTGGCGATGGATGGAGGGCGTAGTAAATAACCTGACGCATGAACCCAGTGTACAGGCCATCGTATTTAATTACAGGGACATCACGGAAAGAAAAGAGGCAGAAGAGGCTTTCAGAGAAAACGATAAACGATTCCGGGCTTTAGTTGAGAACAGTTCGGATGCCTTAATACTCATTTCCGGTGAAGGCATAATTTCATACGTAGGCCCATCTTTTTCGCACATTGTCGGCCATTCTCAAGAAGAAACATTGACGGTCAATTTATTCCAGTTCATCCACCCCGATGATAGAAAGCAAACTGAATCATTGTTTAATGAACTGCTGAAACGGCCAAAACACATACTGACGATACAGTTCCGAATGTTTCATAAGGACGGTTCCTGGCGATGGATGGAGGGCGTGGCCAATAATCTTTTGACCGAGCCTAGCATTGGAGCAATCGTTCTTAATTTTAGAGACATTACAGACCGAAAGAAGGCAAATGAAGCTTTGGCAGAAGAAAAAGGCCGTCTATTAGTCACTTTAAGGTCGATCGGCGAAGGAGTGATCACAACGGATATTTTGGGACGAGTGATGCTAATGAACAAAAGCGCGGAGTTGATCACGCAATATACGCAGGAAGAAGCGTTTGATAAACCGATTCGACAGATCCTCCCGCTCAGATCCATCAAAAGCGAAGAGTCTATTGACCATCCTGTTGACAAAGTTCTAAAGACCAAACGAATTGCCGATGCCGCTGATCATGTATTAATCATGCCTAGAAACAAAGAGCGTCACATTATCACCGACAACGCCGCGCCTATTCAGGATAAAGACGGTAACCTGCTTGGCGTGGTGGTCGTTTTCCGCGACACTACGGATCGTTTGAAAATGGAAGAAGAACTTCTGAAGGCGCGGAAAATCGAATCCATCGGAATATTGGCCGGCGGGATTGCGCACGACTTCAATAATATTTTATCGGCGATTCTTGGCAATATTTCCATGTCCAAAATGAAACTGGAACACGGGAATAAAGAAAAATCACTTGAACTTTTGATACGCGCCGAAAAGGCGTCGGAACGAGCGCGTGACCTTACGCAGCAATTATTAACTTTTTCAAAAGGCGGCGCACCGGTAAGAAAAACATCAAGTATTTCAGATCTGCTTCGTGATTCAGCTAATTTTTCCTCTGCTGGTTCGAATGTCCGGTGCGAGTTCGCTATCTCCCCTAATCTCTGGCAGGTCGATATGGATGGCGGTCAAATGAGCCAGGTCATCAATAATTTGATCATCAATGCCCGACAGGCCATGCCCAATGGCGGCGTCGTCACAATAGAGGCGCTGAATATTATTTTCGACTCGGACAATACCAAATACGGTGTCCTTCTGAAAAAGGGAAATTACATAAAGATCGCCGTCCGTGACCAGGGTATGGGAATAGCACCGGAGAATCTACAGAAAATATTTGATCCGTATTTTACGACCAAAAAGACCGGGAGCGGATTAGGACTTGCAACATCATATTCGATTATTAAGAATCATGAAGGCGCAATCACTGCTGAGTCGATCTCCGGTAAAGGCACCACTTTTATCATTGTGTTACCCGCATCGAAGAATATTATGCCGGTACAAAAGGTTCAGGAAAGCCGCCCGGCGCCGGCTCACGGTAAAATATTAATCATGGACGACGAAGACATCATAGCAGAGATGAGTGAAACTATGCTTACAGAACTCGGTTATCAGGTGCGCACGGCAAAGGACGGAAAAGAAGCTATCGAAATGTACATCAAGCATAAAAATGCGGGGTCGCCTTTCGATGTTGTCATCATGGATCTGACTATTCCTGGAGGCATGGGTGGAGAGGAAGCAATCAAGCAATTAATCGACTTCGATCCAAACGTAAAAGCAATTGTCTCCAGCGGTTATTCCAATGATCCCATTATGGCAAACTACAAGAATTTCGGATTTACAAACGTGCTGACAAAACCCTATCAAATCAGGGAACTTGCTCGAATAATAGAATCGACATTTACAGAGAATTCAAACTAATGATCAATCCATAAGTTATCTAAATCCAGCCACGCCGCTAATGGTCAACTATTTGCGTAGCACGCCTTTTTTTTGATCCAAACCTGACAACTCTTAACCCTCCAAACTTTTTTCATCCTAAATAATGCTTTGAATTAAAATCCAAAGATCATTAAATTATTCCTGATGTTCAGTGAGAGGTTTATTTATGAAAAAATTTGATACGGAAGTTCATCTCAGTAGAGAAATGGGTCTCATGGATGCGACTCTAATCGGTGTTGGCGCAATGATCGGCGCCGGAATTTTTGTACTAACCGGCATCGCGGCCGGAGTAGCTGGACCCGGTTTAATCATTGTGTTTTCTCTTAATGCGGTCGTAGCGATCCTAACAGCATTCTCGTATGCTGAGCTCGGCTCGTGTTATCATGATGCAGGGGGCGGCTATTTATGGGTCAAGGAGGGTCTCCCAAAATGGAATGGATTTATTTCAGGTTGGATGAGCTGGTTTGCACATGCCGTTGCGTGCAGTTTGTATGCTTTAGGATTTGGAGCTTATTTTGAATTAGTCCTTCATGAATTTAATATTATAATGCCACACTGGGGATATTTGTCTCCTCAAAAAATTCTCGCAGTTGTAACTGCGCTTGTTTTTGCCTATGTAAATTTCCGCGGTGCATCTGAAACGGGAAAAGTCGGAAGCATCGTAACGGTAGGCAAAATTATGATTCTGATGATATTTATTGGTTTTGGTTTGAATTTGATTTTTCAACGGCCTGATTGGCAAGATGCTTTCTCCCCCTTTCTCCCCAATGGCTGGGGAGGAGTATTTAAAGCCATGGGATTGACCTTCATTGCTTTTCAGGGATTTGAGGTTATATCGCAGTGTTCTGAAGAAATCAAGCAACCAAAAAAAAATATTCCGAGAGCCGTTTTTCTTTCACTCCTAATCGTTGTTCCAATATATCTATTGATTGCTGTGACTTCTTTGGGAGCTGTAAAACCGGATGGCGATATAACGCCTTGGGACTATCTGGCGTCACATAAGGAAACAGCACTGGTTGAAGTTGCAAAAACCTTTTTTGTCGGCGGAGGCATCATGTTATTGGTAGGCGGTATTATCTCCACCATGTCGGCGTTAAACGCCACCATTTTCTCATCTTCGCGGGTTGCTTTTGCTATGGGAAGAGATAGAAATTTTCCGACCTTTTTTAGCAAAGTCCACCGCAAGAACAGTACTCCGCACATGGCAATTATTTTTTCATTATGCATCGTCGTAGTTATGGCCGTATCCTTACCCATCGAAGACGTGGCCAGCGCAGCGGATCTTATGTTCCTTCTTTTATTTCTTCAAGTCAACATCACGCTAATTCGGTTGAGAAAGAAAAGACCGGATTTGGATCGAGGTTTTTTTACGCCGCTATTTCCATATTTGTCCATTGTTGGAATTATGATGTTATTATTTCTAGCCGTGTATATGTTCGATTATAGCCCAGCCGCATGGTTTGTTACCACTATCTGGATTGCAATTGGCTTACTAACATACAAATACTATGCCTCACACAGGGAGATAGAACATATACGAAAAGTTAGATCTTTAGAAAGGCTGGAATTAAAGCAGTATAGAGTATTATTACCTCTTTCAAATGTCGAATCGGTGATCGGTCTAACGCACATTGCCGTGGCTATTGCAAAGAAATCGAAGGCTGAAATACTATTTTTGCATGTTGACGAAGTCAGAGAAAAAAGTCCGCTAGTTGCCGAGATAAGCGACCATGTGAGAATTAAGCCGCTTTTTGATCCTGCCAATGAGGTCGCCGCCAACGAGAACGTTGCTGCACGGTCAATCCTGAATGTATCATACAGGATATCTCAGGGTATTGTGAATACGGCCGAGGAACAAGAGTGTAACTTTATTTTGGTCGGAAGGCGAAAACATCCGGATTTTTTTGAAAGATTTTTTTCATCGATCATTGAAAGCGTTATTCGTAAATTTCCAGGGGAGGTTGCCGTTTTACACGGTATTCTTGAACGTCAAAATATCAAGACTATACTAATACCCTTTACAATTGATATACACACCATTTTGGCAACCGAAATTGCTCCTGCGTTAATAGACTACTTTAATTGCAAGCTAACTATTCTTTTGGTATATGATCCCGAAACAACCTTAAGTGAAAGAGTGGAAAGAGAATCAAAAGTCAAAGAACTGATTGTGGAAAATTCACTTGTCGCGGATGTTGTGATCATCAGGGACGCTGACATTGTCAAGACCGTTGTTGATGAATCTAGGAAAGTAGATCTCATTCTGATGGGCGGATCGACGGGAGACTTTCTGGAACTTTTATTCGGTCGTTCGGTTTCGCAGGAAATAACTGAACAAGCGGCATGTCCGGTTCTTTGGGTAAAAGAGTACGAAGAAAGGGAGCCCTTGTGGAAACTATTATTAAAATCACCAAAGAAGATAGGAGTATAAAATGGATAACAATTTAGAAAGTCTGTTTCTCGATTTTGGAAGACAGATAATCAATTATTTGCCAAGCCTATTAGCTGGAATTATTTTGTTATTAATTGGTTGGCTAATTGGATGGCTTGTAAAGAGGATAGTTGTTCAATTGCTTGTAGTATTAAGATTTGAAAAGCTGTTTATAAGATTGCAGTGGCGACAAGCGCTGTCTAAAGCCGACGTAAGATACGCCGTTTTCAATTTAATTGGGAATGTGATTTTTTTTGTTATTTTTCTAATTTTTCTCAACTCCTCCCTCGATGCGATGAAACTTACAGCGCTGTCCGGCCTAATCCAACAAGGCGTGGTTTTTATCCCAAAGCTAATTACAGCGCTGCTAATTTTTGGATTAGGTTGGATTATTGCATCACGCACCTCATCAACCGTTTATAATGCACTGCTTAAAGAAAATTTTCCTCAATATTCAATCGTTTCCCGTTTTGTTAAATTTGTTGCGATCCTTTTTTTTTCGTCCATGGCTTTGGTTGAATTAGATATTGCTCCGTTGATCGTTACTATTGGATTTACTACAACTATTATAACGCTGGGAATAATTCTTATCGCGCTAACTGTATATAGCGGTAAATCATCGTTCAATGCCCTTTTTAATATTGGCGATAAAAAATAGAGCGCGCATAAATATTGACTGGCCTGATTGAATTCATGAGTCAATGCG
>JAEUSJ010000010.1:37663-39621 GCA_016788215.1 bacterium
TGTAACGCCAACGGTTGTGCTCGCGTGAGCAAATTTGCCGTCGCCGACCCAAATACCCACATGGGATGCCCCTTTTGCCCCTTTGTAGGTATTCTGAAAAAAGACGAGATCACCAAATTTAAGTTCTTCCTGCCCAATGGATTCTCCGGCGCTATACATTTCTGCGGATTGTCTTGGCAGATCTACATTTAGAACTTTTTTGAATACCGATCCTACGAACCCGGAACAATCTGTCCCCTTTCCTTTTTCCACCATACCAAATCTATATGGAGTACCTATCCACGATTTTATCTCTGACATCATTGCATCTTGCTTGTCTTTCGTTATTGCCCCGCCAGTATAACTCAGCGCCGCGGTTGATCCGGTGACGGCGGCTTGCTGGCCTGTATTTTTTGTTCCGGTATCCGAACTGTCCGCGCGAAACCATCCGGTTTTACTTAATCCAGAAGTTGCCCCGTCACCCGCCTTCTTGATCGAGCGATAAACGGGCTGTGGCGTGCAGTTGAAGTTCAGGATAGCTGCAAGAGTTATAACAATCGCACCACTTGAATGGAACAACACGTTTTTAGTCAATTTCATGTAATTATTCATATCTATTTTTTTTGCGTTATAGGCTTTTTAACATTTTGTGTCAAGCGATCGGCGAGGTTCACGCCCGAATCGGGTTTCCATATTCGTTTCCCCCACAATCGCAGCATGGCAGGCAGAATAATTACCGATGACATGGAACATATAATTATTCCAACGCTGCACATATAACCCAGGCTGGACAATCCCTGGTTGTCAACAAATATCAATGAACCAAACCCCATGACCGTGGTGAGCGCTGAAAGGAACATGGATTGCCCGGTTTCATGAATCGCCGCAAATACATCGTGGCGCTGATCTTCGAGATATCTTGAAATGATATAAATGCCGTAATCAACTCCGGAGCCTATCAGTAAAGGCAGTGAAATCATATTCACAAAATTGATCTTAATGCCTAGGAGTCGCATCACGCCCATTATCGCCAAGATGGAGAAGGTAAGCGGCACCATACACACTATCACGGCCCGCAGATTCCAGTACTTGATAACCACAAGAAGCAAAACCGTAACAAGTGATGCGATCAATGCCACTACAAAATCTTTTTTTACCAAAGTTAGAAATTCAGCAGTGACCACACGGATTCCTGTTATGATAATATTCTGATCCGCCAACTTTGGATCGGCTTCTACGTCTTTTATGAAACTATTGACTATGTCAATATCATGCGTTGGTCCGGTCAATTCTACCTGCGTAACTACTTTTTTTAATCCGTTCTTTTCAACGTAATAATGCTGCATGATATCGCCAAAGCCTTCATTCTGAAAACTGTGGATGGTGATCGGCTCGCTCACAGTGAGCATCTTACGAAGCCGCTCTAACCGAAAATAGTTCATTCGAAGCCCCTGCTTGGTCATTTCCAGCCGAATCTTAAATAAAATACTTTCGACGTCCAGGCTGCTGATTTTCTCGAGATTAGCCCTTTGATGGTCAACCGACGGAAGATACCGTAAGAGTGAATTATATTCTTTTACTACTCCTTCGGTTTCCAACCGGTCCATTTTATCATTCAGCAGGTGAAGTTTTTGTATCAGGGCCTCGTCTGTGCTTGCAGAACAAACCACGCTGATGGGCTTAAAATGACTGCCGAATTTTTCCTGTAGACGTTTGATCATCTTCACATCCACGTCGTTCTTACTTCGGATGTTCTCAATGTTTTCATCAAACGTCACGCCAATGCCTTTGTCACGGCTCGGAATCGCGCCGAGGAGAACCGCCACCATGAAAACTGTGATTACAATACTCCCGGTTGTAATGTATTTAGGATGGCGTAGTACAAATCTTGACAGAAGGCCTAACAACTTACTCAGCAGCAACTGTAAATAATTCCCTTTAAGGTGTGGTTTCCGATCACGCAGCTTGATTTCGGCCGG
>JAEUSJ010000010.1:39720-42090 GCA_016788215.1 bacterium
CAACAACTTACTCAGCAGCAACTGTAAATAATTCCCTTTAAGGTGTGGTTTCCGATCACGCAGCTTGATTTCGGCCGGCATTATTATTAGAACAGCCATAAAAAGAATCAGAATACCAACACCCCCGATAAAACCGAGTTCATATAAACCCCGAAACTTAGTTATCATAAGGACCGCAAAAACAAATGCAGTGCTTACCACGCCATAGAACACACTGGTTCCGGTCTCGCCGAAAGTGATTATCAAGTTTTGCAGAATCGTATTGTGCCTGGAATGCCTCTCCTGCTCAATGAAGCGATTGTAAATGTGAATCGAATAATCGACTCCTAATCCAAGCAGCATCGCTCCCGCGGCGGCGGTAATGATATTAAATTTCTCGAACATCAAATCGCCTACACAAAACACCCATGATACGCCTGCCATGATTGGCGCCATTATAAAAAATAACGCCCGAAGATTGCCATAGAACAAATAGAACAGCGCCAAGATCAATATAATGACAATGAATGAACTGTCTATCAGGCCTTGTTTTACCGCGCGTGCATTCGACAAAGCCGAAACATAATTGCCGCCAAATGAAATTTTGATCTGATTCCTCTCTTCCCCAAGCGATGCAAGCAGGGAATCACAAATGAGGTCATTGCGGTCAACAAATGCCTCGCAGAACTTGGTGTCGTTGGATGCGCCCGTCGGCTTAACAAAAAAAAGCAACGTTTTTTTATCCTTGGATAAATAGTAGCTTTCTTTATCTTTTAATAGCGAAGCATTCTGCCGACCAAGCATTTTTTCCACGTACGGCAAAAACATTTCTGAAATCAGCAGCGGGTCTTCACGCAGAATTTTTTTAAGTAACGGGTCCGGCGGTACAGGCGCATTCAATATATTTTTACAATTGAGGATGAGTCTTTCGATCTCGGCATCATCAAACCTTTTCAAGACTGAATCCAGATCGGCGGAAGAAAGATAAAGAAGGCCGTTCTTGATAAAGAACTCTTCTATGAAAGTTTTTTGATTGTCCGTGATTGAATAATTGCAGCTCACCACTAGGCCGGTTCCCATGAGGGCTTCATCTAATTTTCCGGCAAAGGATTTTAACATGTCGGCATCCACTGGCAGAGAATCCGGGGTTTCAATCAACGTAATATGACGGTCCTGGGCTCCGAAATCTTCGTTCACTTCCCAAAATTCTTTGATCAGTTTAGAATTCTGAGGCAGCAGGTCAAAATTGTTCGTGCTAATTTTGATCTGAAGCATATAATAAATCGAAACGGTTGTCAGTACTGCGACCGCAGGTATAACAAGGCGGGCGTGCTTGTAACAAAATTCAGCAATATTCGACAGGATGGATTTCATTCACTTCTCCGAATTATCAACGCCCAATAATATCATATTTAGAGTTCATTATCAACCTTAATTCTAAACAGGAAAATGGTTTGAGTAGTCATGATATCGAGTACGCAGAGTGAAAAATTGCCATTTATTAGAAAAATCAAGTTAATGGCCGCCTGCAAATTATTTATTTGATAATACCCGCTCAATTGATTATTATTTTTTTGGTAGTTTCATCAGTTAAAGTGAAATGCATATGACTATTTCTTCGTATGGCAAGACGTGTCTGATACTATGTCTTTTGTGCTTTTTGTGCGTGTCAGGCTGGCCTTCGCTCCGTGGGCAGACTGCATTAGGCATCGAATCATTCACCTATCTTCTTGAACATCCATCGGAACGCCCGTACAGTAGTTATATGACCCGCGCAGATCAATTTTATAAACAACGCGATTATCTCCATGCTATTTATAATTTTAACTTTGCCAGAGAATTAGAGCCGAGCATTTCCAACGATTTCTTGTTTAGTTTTAAACTTGGTTATTCGTATAAAGCCATCCACAAATTTGATTCCGCGTCGGTTCATTTACTGAAAGCCTCGGCAGATCCACTAATGGGCGATTACGCCCTGTTTCAATTGGCACAAGTTTTATCGAAGCAGGATAGTGTATCCGAGGCAATCACCCATCTGAAAAAACTGTTACGCAAATTTCCCAATACGGTCTTTTATGTTGAAGCCAGCCTTAATCTTGCCGGCCTCTTATTCCGTGAAAATCAGCTCGATGCTGCCGATTTGTACGTGAGTCAAGCCGCTGCCTATCTAAACGACGACCCGGTTATGAAGACTAAATACCAAAGCCGAATCCTTCTGTTACGCGGAAACATTTATGTTCAAAAAAATAATCTCAACGGGGCCTTGGAATCCTTTCGCAAAATTCAGAATGATTTTCGCTATACAGACGAAGCTTATCACGCCAAAATATTGAGCGAATCCATTCGAAGGCAAAAAAACACTCCCGCAACGATCGATCAATTCATTGATGG
>JAEUSJ010000110.1 GCA_016788215.1 bacterium
CGCAAGAAAAGCATGGGTCAATGAAAAACACTTAACAAAAAATGAATAATAACGAAGGTTAAGATGTATCAACTTTAAGAGTTTCTTGTTTTATGTTTAGTGTATTTCAATAAGAGTTTGGCAAAAAAAAGAAGAAATAATCAGAAATGAAATTACTGAAAGACATACGTGTCTTAGACCTTACCAATGTATTATCGGGACCCTTCGCAACGCTGCATTTGTCCTTGCTTGGCGCGGAGGTCATTAAAATAGAAAATCCGGAAGACGGCGATCTCGCACGTAAATTGGGCAATGTTCCTGAACTCAACGAGAAACTTATGGGAACCAGTTTTCTCGCGCAAAACGCCAATAAAAAATCCGTCACGCTGAATCTGAAAGACGAGAAGGCCAAAGAGATATTTCTGAAATTAGTTAAAACGGCCGACGTTGTGGTCGAGAATTTTCGCCCGGGAGTGATGGACAGACTGGGTATCGGATATAAAGAATTAAAAAAAGTTAATTCAAAAATCGTGTTTTGCGCCATTTCAGGGTTTGGACAAACCGGTCCGGACGCTATGAAGCCGGCATATGATCAGATCATTCAGGGACTGAGCGGAGTTATGGCGGTCAACGGAGATGAAAGGTTAAATCCTCTGCGCTGCGGGTTTCCTGTGTGCGATACGGTCGGCGGACTCAATGCGGCCTTCGCTATCATGGCGGCGTTGTATTCCCGTGAAAAAAGCGGAGAAGGGCAATTCATCGACATTGCGTTGCTCGATTCGATCATGCCGCTGATGGGATGGGTTGCCGCGAATCTTCTGATCGGGCATCAATCTCCGACGTTATTGGGCAATGATAATATGACCGCCGCTCCGTCCGGAACGTTTGTTACCAAAGACGGCAGTATCAATATCGCGGCCAATAAGCAGGAACAATGGGAAGCCGTTGCTGACGAATTGGGTTTGCATGAACTTAAATCCGATCCGCGATTTCAGAAACGCGATGTCAGAAAAAAGAACCGAAAAGAACTGACGCCATTACTTGAGGAGAAATTAAAACTCAATTCCACGGCGCATTGGGTGAAAATACTGAATAAGCGCGGCGTGCCGTCGGGTGAAATTCTTTCATTGGCTGATGCGCTGGATACGCCGCAGGTTAAACATCGCAAGACCATTCAGACAATACACGCGGAGGAAATCGGCGAACTCAAACTATTTAATTTAACGGCTAAATTTGAAAACGACAATGGCGCCGTTGAATTACCGCCGCCGAAGCTTTCTGAACACACGGACGAAATATTAACAGGAGCGGGATATTCACGCGCTGAGATAGATTTATACAGAGAAAAAGGGATCATTTAAGTTTGAATAGGAGGGTGTCATGGGCATGACCATTGTAGAAAAAATATTAGCGCGGGCTTCCGATCAGCCGTTCGTCAAGGCCGGCGATGTCGTCGAAGCAAAAGTGGATCTTGCCATGTCGCATGAGAATGCCGCATTGGTGATCAATCAATTTCACGAAGTTTATAAAGGCACCGGCATTGATGCGAATGTGTGGGATCCTTCAAAAATAGCTATCATACTGGATCACCGTGTTCCTGCGGAGAGTGCCAAGACTGCGACCAATCAGAAAAAAGTACGTGAATTTGTTGCCAAACAAGGCATTAAAAAATTTCATGATATTCGCGGCGATGAAGGAGGTATTTGTCATCAGATTCTGCCGGAAAACGGATACGTGAGGCCCGGTTATCTTGTGGTTGGAACGGACAGCCACACCACAACGCACGGCGCATTAGGGGCTTTTGCCTTCGGGATTGGCGCGACGGATATGGCCGCTGTCTGGACGTTGGGTTCTGTGCTCAACGTAGAAGTTCCGGCCACGATCAAAGTCGTTGTAACCGGAAAGTTTCAGCCGCACGTGTCGCCGAAAGACCTCATTTTGCATATTATCGGACGAATATCCGCCGAGGGCGCTAACTTCAAAGTGATCGAATTTCACGGCGAAACGATCCGGCACATGAATACGTCAGGCCGATTGGTTTTATGCAACATGTCCGTCGAGGCCGGTGCCACGTCGGGTATTGTCCCTGCGGACAAAGAAACCGTGCGTTACCTTATGGGCCACGCCGGCGTGACGGATGAAATTGAAATTATGCAGCCCGATGCGGATGCGGAATACGATCAGATCGTTGAAGTTGACATCACTCGGCTGACTCCGCAAATCGCGTGCCCGCACACGGTGGACAACGTGATCCCGATCTATTCCACCGAAGGCAAGAAAGTTCACCAGATCGTAGTGGGTTCGTGCACGAACGGGCGAATCGACGATCTTGAAATTGCCGCAAAAACACTGAAAGGCCATCGGGTTGCCAAGGACGTTCGCATGCTGATATTTCCAGCGTCATGGCGCATTTACAAAGAAGCTTTAAAAAAAGGATATATTTCATCTCTTATCGACGCCGGCGCGGTGGTGATGAATCCCGGCTGCGGCTGCTGTCTGGGTGTGCACGAAGGCGCGCTCGGCGACGGAGAGGTTGCGCTGTCGACGACGAATCGTAATTTTAAAGGGCGGATGGGAAATCCGGGCGCGGAAGTTTATCTTTGTTCCCCGGCCGTCGCCGCCGCAAGCGCTTTAACCGGATTTATTACCGATCCAAGAAATGGAGAAGAATTATGAAAGTAGTCATTAAACTCGGCGATGATGTGTCGACGGACGCCATTTATCCGGGCCGCTTTATGGCAACCGTTTTACCTAATGAAACGCCGCAATTTGCATTTGCCGACCATTCGGATTTTAATTCCAAATTGAAGCGGCACGAGATACCTGCAGGCAGCATCTTGATCGCCGGAAAAAATTTCGGCTGCGGTTCGTCGCGTGAACAGGCCGCGTCGTGCCTGCGCGGGTACGAACTGGTGGTGATCGCAAAGGGTTTTGGCCGTATTTTCATGCAGAACGCCATCAACCTGGGCCTTCGTGTTATAGTCTGTCCAACGTTGGAAGCGTCTGAGGGCGACGAACTGGAAATTGAAAACGAGTTTGTTATCAATAAGACCAATCATAAATATTTTCCAATCGAACCTTTACCCAAAGCCCGTCAGGCGATCATGGACGCGGGAGGTCTCATTCCTTATACGCGGAAAAAATTAATTGAAAAACACGCAACCCGCGCTCATTGAACCGGTCTCATCAAGCTTATCCGGGTTGCAGTTGAATCCAAAATCAAGGCTACTATTTACGAACGAACGTGGAGTATCGTTATGGGACGTGTAAAAGTGTACCGCAGCATCACGGAGGTTCTTGAGTGTGCAATTAAGAAAGAGAAAGATGTTCACGACTACTTCTGCAGATGCGCAGAAGAGGTGGGAGATCAGAAAGTAAAAGATTACCTGCTCAAAATCGTGCAGGACGAGCAGGATCATCTGAATCGGCTAAAAGAGCATTTGTCGGAGGTGCAGGCGCAGATCGAAATCGATCAGGCGATCATGGAGAGCTACGAACACTGGGAGGACCAGGCGTCATGTTATCCGACAGCGTGAACAGGCTGAAAATTAAGCAGGATTGTAATTTGTCAATCTAAAAAGGATCACTTCGATGTTAAAAGAAAATCTGGTTGAGTACATTGAGCAGACCATCAAAAAGAATTGGGATTTGCCTGCGTTTACTAATTACAAAGGCGAGACGGTTCGTTTTGGCGATGTGGCGGAAAAAATGGTTCGGATGCATTATATATTTAGGCAATGCAATGTTAAGTCGGGCGATAAGATAGCGTTGATAGGGAAGAATTCGATCAACTGGGCGGTGACGTATCTCGCGACGGTGACGTACGGCGCGGTGGCAGTCCCCGGGCTCCCGGATTTTCACTCGGAAGATCTGCAGCACATTGTCAATCATTCAGACGCGGTTTTTCTTTTTGTCGCCGATGATATTTTTGAACGACTGGACGAGCACAAAATGCTCCAGATCAGAGCCATATTTTCATTAAATGATTTCCGGATTCTGCACAGCAAACAAGACAATTTGGCTCAAGTGCTCGAGGAAGCGGAGTCATACGTTCAGAGCCAGCTCACTTTTGAAAAGCGGCCTGAAAAATTTTCGTTGGAGAGAATTCCCAATGACGCGCTTGCCTCGATCGTCTATACTTCAGGAACGACAGGATTTTCCAAAGGTGTCATGATCCCGCATAACAGTCTCACCGCCAACGTACGATTTGCCCTTAATAACCTTCCTTTGCATCCGCGGGAGAACATCGTATCGTTCTTGCCTCTCGCACATGCTTTTGGATGCGCGTTCGATTTCTTGTATCCGTTTGTTGAAGGTTGTCATATCGTTTTTATCAGCAAGATTCCAACGCCTCAGATCTTACTTGAAGCGTTCAAGCAGGTCCGGCCGCGACTGGTATCTTCCGTGCCTCTCATCATGGAAAAGATTTATAAGAACAGAATTAAACCGGTGCTTAATAAGAAATCCGTTGATTTTTTACGAAAAGTTCCTCTGGTCAGTAACGGTATTGACGGAAAGATCAAGAAGCAATTAATGGAAGCGTTTGGCGGAAATTTTCACATGGTCGTAATCGGCGGCGCGGCGCTGAGCACGGAAGTAGAAGGTTTTTTGATGGAGATAGGCTTTCCATTTACCATCGGATACGGCATGACGGAATGCGGCCCGTTAATCAGTTACATTCCGTGGCAAAAACATAGACGGTTCTCGGTAGGTAAAGTAATGGATACCCTGGAGATTAAGATCGATTCACCGGATCAGGAAAAAGTGGTTGGTGAGATCATGGTCAAAGGCGAAAATCTAATGTACGGTTATTACAAGAATGAAGAGGACTCGAAAGCGGTACTGACCGAAGACGGCTGGCTGCGAACGGGCGATTTGGGATTAATCGATAAAGACGGATATATTTATATTAAAGGGCGAAGTAAGACCATGATGCTCGGGCCTTCGGGAGAAAATATTTATCCGGAAGCGATCGAGTCAAAATTGAATTCATTACCGATGGTCGGAGAATCTCTGGTGCTTGAAAAGAACGGTAAATTCATGGCAATGGTTTATCCGGATATGGAGTTGGTGGACAAAATGAAATTGGATGAACGGCAAATTGAGGAAAAAATGGAAGAGAATAGAAAACTACTCAACTCCCTGATGCCGGCCTGGATCAATATTGCCAAGGTCTATATTCACCCGGAGGAATTTGAGAAAACGCCGACCAAAAAAGTCAAACGCTTTTTATATACAGTACCGGATTAGATAAAGTTCAGAAACGATACGATGTTTTTTGAAAAGGGTTGACATTGATTAAAAAAGATTGTAACTTTTTTCACAAAGTAATGGTTTTTAGTCGCTAAGGCGGCAAGTTAACGGTTACCGACATTTAACTTCGAGCACCCATGAAGGTGCAAATACTACATATAGCCGATCTCCGGATTGCCCGCATTTTCGGGCCTTCATACTCTATCTGCGTTCCTCCCATCGATGGCCGCTTCGATTCCGTTGACTATCAATACGGCAGTCTCTTTCATCCGTTACAAAAAGGAGGTTTATCATAAATCAAATCATCAGCTCTATGAATGAATTCTGATCGGATAATGCAACTGATCTCACACTAAAACGGAATTTGCGAGTTTCATTTCAGTACAATCCTACCGGCACTGCCCCTATACTTCTCACATTGCATGAGTCGTCCAATTAAGATTTATGTTTCTGTTTTAAAGGTTAATTTTCAATTTATTTTCAAACGGTTTTGATTTTTTATTGGCAAGGAGGTAATCATGATCTCATTATTTCCTCTGGGATTTGTAGAAAACAAATCGTCGCCCGATCCGCGCGATAAAATGCGAAAGATCAAATACGAATCTGAACTTGATCTTGGATTTGGCGAACAAATGGCGTCAAAAGCCTACGGCCAGAAACTGCTTAGTTGTATTCAATGCGGCACATGCAGTTCGACCTGTCCACTTAGCGATTATATGGACTACACGCCTCGAAAAATTATCGCCATGACGAGGGAAGGATTTAAAGATGAAGTGCTGAATAGTTTAACTATATGGCTGTGCTCATCCTGTTATGCCTGTACGGTCAAATGCCCGCGCCAAATTCATATCACGGACGTGATGTACACGCTTAAGCGCGAAGCCATTGCGCGGGGTGTGTATCCCAAACGTTATCCTATTCCAATCTTCTCACGTGAATTTTTCAATATTGTTCGAAAACAAGGACGTAACAGCGAAGCGATTTTGCTTATTAAATTCTATCTGAAAACCAATCTTTTTATGATGTTTAAGCAAGCTTTCATGGGATTACGGCTTATGCGAACGGGACGATTTTCTTTTAAACGCGATAAGATCGAACGTATAGATAAACTTCAACGGCTTCTCAAAGCCGCCGAATCGATAGAGGAGGTGCGAACATGAAAAAGTACTTGTATTACCCGGGCTGTTCTCTCCACAGTACCGGCAAAGCGTATGAAGAATCCATGCTCAGCGTATTCCGACATCTCAATGTCGATGTCGAAGAGTTAAGAGACTGGAATTGCTGCGGAGCAACTTCTTACGCTTCGATTGACGAAGTGCAGGCGTTTTCGCTTGCCGCACGAAATTTAGTAATTGCGGAAAATCAAAACGGGAAAAACGGGGAATCTCCGGAGCTTCTTACGCCATGCAACGCTTGTTACTTAGTCTTGACCAAAACTCAAAAATACATGAGCACCTATCCTCAAGTAAAAGAAAAAGTGGATAAGGCGCTTTTAGCGACAGAATTGCATTATAAGGGAAAAACGAAAGTGCGTCACCCTTTGGATGTTATCGCTAATGATATAGGGCTTAAAATAGTCTCCGACAATGTCAAAAATAATTTAAAAGGACTGCGGGTGGCCTGTTACTACGGCTGCCAGATCGTACGTCCTTTTGCCGATTTTGATGATCAACATAATCCGATGACCATGGATCATCTGGTCAGTGCGTTGGGCGGTGAAACGGTAGACTGGCCGCTAAAAACGCGATGCTGCAGCGGCAGTTTGACCGGAACGATTCCTGAAGCAGGATTACGACTTAACCGTCGCTTACTTGTGGAAGCCGTCAAACGGAACGCAGAAATGATCATCACGTGTTGTCCGTTATGCCAATTCAATCTGGAATGTTTTCAGGATAAGATCAACGCCAACTATGGCGAGAACATCCACATTCCGGTCATGTATTTTACACAACTGATGGGCGTTGCATTTGGATTGCCAGAAAAAGATTTGGGAATTCAAAGGCTATTTGTCAAACCGTCCTGGCATTCAAGTTCTCAGAAGGGAGGTGTGAAAGTCCATGCCTAATCATCAAAACAATGGAAATATTCGCATCGGTTATTATGTTTGCCATTGCGGACATAATATTGCCAATCAAGTCGACGTGGAAGCTTTGGCGGCATACATTTCCAGACTGCCCGGCGTCGCCGTTTCTCGTACCTATAAGTATATGTGCTCGGATCCCGGACAGGAATTGATCCAGCAAGATATTAAAGATCACACACTGAATCGAATTGTAGTCGCTTCATGTTCACCGCTTCTGCACGAACAAACATTTCGCAAGGCTGTCGAAAAAGGCGGACTTAACCCGTATTTCTTTCAAATGGTAAATATTCGCGAGAACGTGTCATGGGTTCATGAGGACCGTAAAGAAGCAACGCAAAAAGCGATGGATCTTTCGCGCGCTGCTGTCCATCGGGTATTTTTCCACAAAGAACTGGATAAGAAATACGTTAAGATCAATCCGGATGCGTTGGTAGTTGGTGGCGGCATTGCCGGAATTCACGCCGCTCTAACGCTGGCAAATTCAGGGAAAAAGGTCTATCTCGTTGAGAAAGAGCCCACGATCGGCGGCCACATGGCGCAATTCGATAAAACATTTCCAACGCTCGATTGCGCTGCTTGCATTTTAACGCCGAAGATGTCCGCAGTAAAATCGCATCCGAATATTACACTCTGGACGTATTCCGAAGTTACGAATGTGGACGGTTATGTGGGCAACTATACGGTGCAGGTGAAACGCAAGCCGAGGTATATTCATGAAGACTTGTGTGTAGGCTGCCTCGCCTGCATAGACGAATGCGTTTACAAAGAAGGTAAATATGCCGATGAATTTAATATGGGATTGAGTAAACGCAGGCCTATATACATAACCTTTCCGCAGGCGACGCCCAAAGTCGTCGTGATCGATCCGGAAACGTGTATTCAATTTAAAACCGGAAAATGCAAACAGACCTGCGTCGAAGCCTGTGATCGCGATGCGATCAATTTCGAACAAACGGAAACCATCGAAGAAGTGAATGTTGGCACCATCATTCTATCGACCGGTTATAAAACGTTTGATGCGGCCCGGGTGCCGTTTTACGGATACGGAAAATATCCGAACGTGTACACCTCATTGGAAGTTGAACGTCTTATCAACGCATCCGGCCCAACGGGCGGAGAACTGATCCTGCGCGACGGTGCGCATCCTAAAACGGTTGGCATCATTCACTGCGTTGGATCGCGCGATCGTAACACCAACCGGTGGTGCTCGCGCACGTGCTGCATGTACTCGCTGAAACTTGCGCATCTGCTCAAAGAACATAGCGGCGCGGAAGTGTACAATTTCTACATTGATATCCGTGCGGCTGGGAAAGCGTACGAAGAGTTTTATGATAAAGTACTTGAAGAAAATGTCCACTTCATTCGCGGGCGCGTGGCTGAGGTGACGGATTGTGCGGCAATTCCGGAAGAAGAGGGCAAACTGATCATTCGCGCTGAAGACACGATGATCGGTATCGTGCGACGAATTCCGGTTGATATGGTTGTATTGGCCGTGGGAATGGAACCTCAGAAGGACGCGCAAGCGGTTCGTAAGATGTTCAACATCTCCTGCTCCACCGAAGGATTTTTTCTAGAACGCCATCCCAAACTCGCGCCGGTGGACACTTTTACCGACGGTGTTTTTATTGCAGGCGCATGTCAGGGACCGAAAGATATTCCCGACAGTGTCGCTCAGGCCGGGGCCGCCGCGGCTCAGGCGATGATGCTGATTGATACCGGTGAAGTGGAACTGGAACCGAATACGGCATTCATTACTGAGGAGCATTGCTCCGGATGCAAATCGTGTATTCCGCTCTGTCCGTTCCACGCTATTTTGTTTAACGACACATCGAAGAAAGCCTATATCAACGAAGCGTTATGCAAAGGCTGCGGAACCTGCGTCGCCGCGTGTCCGTCCGGTTCTATTCAGCAAAACATGTTTGACGATGCGGAAATTCTTGCTGAGATCAACGGACTTCTTGCGATAGACAATTCCGAATTTTATGAAAAGGAGGCGATCCATGTCGGATAATAAAAAGGAAATAAAAAACTGGGAACCCACCATCGTTGCATTTTTTTGTAACTGGTGCACCTATACGGCGGCGGATTTAGCGGGAGTATCCCGTATGCGTCACGCGTCCAACGTACGCATCATTCGCGTAATGTGTTCCGGCAGGGTGGACCCGCAGTTCATTTTGAACGCTTATGCCAAAGGCGCCGACGGCGTATTGATCGGCGGTTGTCATTTCGGGGATTGCCATTACATGGAAGGTAATTACAAAACCGCCCGGCGTTTTCAACTATTGAAACGGATGCTGCACGATATGGGAATTGCGGAAGAACGTTGCCGCCTCGAATGGATATCCGCTTCGGAAGGGGAACGCGTGCGGACAGTGATCAATGACATGGTAGAAAAAATCAAAGTGCTTGGCCCGCTTCGTTTACCGGAACGATTTAAGGAGTGGGACAAAGAAATGGAATTTATTGGCGAACATAACATCGGGGAGGAGGTGCATATCCATGCCTGAAAAACCAAAAGTCGCATTTTACTGGTGCGCATCGTGCGGCGGCTGTGAAGAGTCCGTCGTGGATCTCGCCGAAGATATTCTCATGGTCGCAGAAGCGGTTGAAATCGTATTCTGGCCGGTTGCGATGGATTTTAAGAAATCAGACGTAGTTGCGATGCAGGATCGTTCCATCGTCGCGACGTTTATTAACGGCGCTATACGAACTTCCGAGCAGGAAGAAATGGCCCGATTGATCCGTAAGAAAAGCCAGTTCATCATCGCATATGGGTCCTGCGCGCACATGGGCGGAATTCCGAGTCTGGCAAATCAATTTAACCGCGAGCAGATCCTTAATTACGTCTATCAGGAAGCTCCGACGGTTCAGAACAGCGAACGCACTCGGCCAATGCTGGAATTGGGACACAACGGTACCCGGGTCAAACTTCCGGAATTTAGAAATACGGTACGTAAATTAGATCAGGTAATTGATGTTGATTATTATTTGCCGGGCTGTGCGCCGACGCCGAAACTGTTGAAAGAAGCGGTGTTGGCCTTGTTGTCCGGTAACCTGCCGCCGATCGGCACCGTGCTTGCGCCGGATGTGGCGCTGT
>JAEUSJ010000111.1:0-5162 GCA_016788215.1 bacterium
GAACCATGTGTCCAGTACGTCGTCATCCTGACGGATGTCTTCGGTTTTGAATTTTAAGTTCCTAATTCTAAATTTTTCGGCGGCATCTTCTCTCGATTTCGCCACAACCATCTCTCCCGAAGGCAAATAGTACGCAGGAATTCTATGTCCCCACCAAAGTTGACGCGAGATACACCAGTCGCGAATGGTTGTCATCCAATGTTCGTACGTCTTTATCCATTTCTCCGGATGAATTTTGATCTTGCCGTTTTGAACCGCCTGGAGCGCCGGTTTAGCTAGTTCCTCCATTTTGAGAAACCATTGTTCGGACACCAGCGGTTCAATCGGAACGTTCCCCCTTTGAGAATAGCCGACCCGGTTGAGGTGATCTTCGATCTTCTCGAGAAAACCGAGTTGCTGCATTTCCTCGACGACTTTTTTACGCGCAGTAAAACGATCCAGGCCTTGATACTTTTCCGGAACATTCTTGTTCAATGACGCATCCGCATGCATGATGTTAACAAACTCTAACTGATGACGTTTGCCCATTTGAAAATCGTTCGGATCATGCGATGGCGTTACCTTAACCGCTCCGGTTCCAAATTCTTTATCTACGTAGGCATCGGCAAAAATAGGTATCTCCCGACCTACAATTGGAAGAATAACTTTTTTTCCATTCAGATGTTTGTAGCGTTCATCGTCGGGATGAACAGCCACGCCGGTATCGCCGAGCATGGTTTCCGGGCGCGTGGTTGCCACGATCATAAATTCGTCGGAGTCTTTCACCGGATATTTAAAATGCCAGAGTTTCCCATTCACTTCCTTATATTCCACTTCCTCATCGGAAATAGCGGATTGGGAAAAAGGACACCAATTGACAATATAATTTCCTTTATAGATCCATCCTTTTTCGTAGAAATGAATAAATACTTCCAGCACGGCATCGGACAGCGTTTCATCCATCGTAAACCATTCCCGGTCCCAGTCACAGGAACATCCCATTTTCTGCAATTGCCCGATGATACGCGCACGGTAAATTTCTTTATGTTTCCACACCTCTTCGACAAACGCGTCGCGTCCCATTTGACGACGGTCTTTTCCTTCGGATTTTAGTTGTTTCTCCACAACGGTCTGCGTCGCAATACCCGCGTGATCCGTTCCCGGTGACCATAACGTTTCGAACCCCTGCATACGTTTGAAGCGAACGTAAATATCTTGCACGGAATTATTATACGCATGGCCGATATGCAATGCCCCGGTTACATTCGGCGGCGGAATGACGATCGTGAACGGCTTTTTATTCTTATTCACTTCGGCGTGAAACAGACGGTGCTTCATCCAATAGGCATACCATTTATCTTCCACCGTTTTGGGATCGTATGCTTTGGGAATCTCTTGTGTTGTATTTTTGATCAAATCGCTCATTCATTCTCCGTTATAAATCAGTTCCCTTCTAATCGAGGCGCAATATAGAAAAAGTTTTTTCATTTTCAAACAGATGTTCTGTCTGAAATTCGTAATTACAAATCGTTAAACTTGTTCCTGGTCACATAACTGTTGCCCTGAATAAAGAAACGCCAGCGTTTGTCAACGGCGTATCGAATGCCGATGCGCGGGGATCTTTTGATTCTGAAACCGACGTAACCGTCATCAACAATGAACAACTTATTTCCCAAATAATCTTCCCCATTCAACGCGAGATCGACTGACATCGATTGACATAATTTTCCAGGCCCGTTTGCGAGGTCTATTGTTTTTTCAATATGGCGCCGCTTTTTCATAACACCGATTCCGTCCAAAGGTTCCAATGCCCGGATCAGGCAAGCCCCGGCAGTGCCGGTCTTCTCCGTCACTACATTCACACAAAAATACATACCGTAAATGAAATAGACGTACGCGTGCCCTGCCTCGCCGAACATGAGGATGTTGCGTGGCGTTTTTCCCGGATGCGCGTGCGACGCCGGATCGTCGGCATTACGATAGGCTTCAACCTCTACAATACGTCCGGACGTAACTGTTTTACCTTTGATGCGAATAAGAATTTTTCCAAGCAGGTCCGGCGCCACCTCAAGGGTAGGACGGCTATAAAAAGAGCGGGGAAGCTTAGCGGGCATGATTGGCAGATTTTTGCTTACCGAAATTAACGTTGATCTCGTCGAGAAGAAAATCGACTTGGTGCAGAAAGCGCTCCGACGCGCATCCGCGGCGCTTACATTCACGGCACGGTATCTTTAACTTACACTCCACATCGTTTTTATGCGCGGCTTCAATTTCGCCAAAGGCTTCATATAATTCGCTTTCAATGGATTCCATTTTCTGTTTGGAGTTGGTTTCACTGATGAGTTTCGTCCATTTCATACGAAGCATTTCCTCGAGGTCCTTGACACGTCCCAGAAATACGCTGATGGTGGCGCGCCATATCATGACGGCTTTATTCAGTATTTCCTCATCGACGTCTTCGGCTTTTTGATTCTCCTCTTCGAATTTGAAATTTTTCAAATCCAAAATATGCTGCACCATACCTTGAATTTCTTCAATTTCACTGAAAACTTCTTTTTTCGTGTCTCCGTACAGATCGGTAACAGAGTGATCAAAATGTTCAATCGCTTTTCGAAGAACGCCTTGCGTTACCGTAACCGCGCTCTGCTCCAGGTCATTGGATTCCTGGGCAAACTGCTGAAGATAATTTAACGCAATGCGAAGGTTCTGCGCAGCTTCTTTTTCATTGTTAATTTTTGAATAATTGAGCGACTGAAAAATAACATCGAAATACGCGTTGATGCTGACTTCGATTTCTTTCATTTTTTTATTCAGCTTTTCGGCCCCTTTGATCCGAATTTCCTGCGCCCGCGCCTGAATTTGTTTGTTCGGATGCCTTTCCAGCATCTTCAAAATAGTTACCGACACGTGGCGTGGCGTAGAATCGTCGCTCAATAAATCAAATATATCATCCAATGACAAAACGTCCTGCGCAATATCGCTGACCGTTTCATCATTTTCCAAATGCATGTACACGATCACACTCAAATTGAAAAAGTCAGATGGATCGTCTTTACTCTTTTCGAGGGTCTTGAGTTTTCTCTCATTTAAGTCGGCGGTCAAATCCGCTTCAATTTCAATTTCTTCTTCCTCTTCCATCATTTTGCTGGTGTCTTTGGA
Organism: bacterium; assembly: GCA_016788215.1. Taxonomy (GTDB): domain Bacteria; phylum CLD3; class CLD3; order SB21; family SB21; genus SB21. Next base: position 3,139 of record JAEUSJ010000111.1, read on the forward strand.
AGTAAGAATGATCTTGACGGCGGACTGCATGATATCAAAAAACTCGTTGCCCAAAAGCGTGGGTTGCCTCTGCCGCATTAAATCTGCAAATTCATCGCTTTTAATTATTTTCTGCAGAAATTTGATCGACATCATGGAAATAACATTGGCGGCAGCTTGTCGGATCTGCGGATCTTCGTCAATAAGATACGAAAACAAAATGGCCGCATTTTCAATGCTCAGGCTCTGGAAAGCCAACCCGTGAATTTCTCTCGCCTTGACAATACGCCGGCTGCGGCGTTTCATCACTCGCTGCGCCGTTTTTAGTATCTTATCGTCTTCACGATCGATGTCGCGTTCCTTGATCAGATTGATATAATCCATCAGAACTTTTGTCGGAAGCCTGGGATTATTGAAGACCGCATCCAATACCTCCAGATTCTTTTCAAACAGCAAAAACACCATGAGATTCTGGCATTCCGAATCGCGGGCAAATTTTAATCTTTCCTGCTCGCTGAAATCAAGCACCTGAATATAACGGCCAACGCGCGTCCAGAAGGTATCGTTCTGAATGGTCATCCGCAGTTCAACCGGCTGATCAAGAAAGTTCCGGTAAACGTCGAGTTGATAAGGCAGCGGCAAGCGGTAGTACTTGGTTAGAATTTCTTTCAGAGCCGCGCTTTCGGATTTCGACAGCTTCGCATCCGTTTGCTCCAGCGCTTCCGCCTGAGCGCGCAATGCAGAAAGTTCTTCCTGAGTTTGTAAAAGTGATTCGTCCATGAATACCTGTATTAAATGAAACGTGATCAGATAGAAACTAATTCACTAACTCTACTCTGATGTGTCATGATCAACGCGGGACAATTTAATTGTAAATTAGAAAAATGCGACCCGACGGTTTCCAATGCCAGTTTTGGCGAATTGTTTTCTGCGCTTAAATGGGCCAGAAAAACATGCCGTAACCGCTCGCTTGTTACTTCCGCCAACGTTTGCGCAGCTTGTAAATTGGAAAGATGTCCAAGTTTGCCTGCGATGCGTTGTTTCAATGGCCACGGATAAATGCCTTTTTTCAGCATTTCTTCATCGTGGTTACATTCCAATACCATAACATCGCTGTTCTTGATCTGTTCCTTAACCAGGGTGGTGGCGTATCCCGTATCGGTCACAACGCTGATTTTTTTTCCTAAAAAACTGAAACTGAATGCCATTGGATCAACGGCATCATGTGAGACCGCAAAAGGCGTTACTCTAATGTCGTTAATTTCGAACGCCGTGTCAAATACATTTACAGGATAATGCGCTGGAAGCTCCGAACTCACACGGAGATAGGTCTGCGCGTTGAGATGAACCGTCGCGGTATTATTCTTGGCGAATTTCTTCAAACCGCTGATATGGTCAATATGTTCATGCGTGATGAATACATGCTGAATGTCTTTTGTGCTCACGTCGATGTCGTGCAGACGCTTTTCAACATCATTGTAACGCAGCCCGGCGTCAACCAGAAAATGCACACCGCCCGCCCGCAGATAAACGCAGTTTCCTTTGCTTCCGCTTCCGAGAACGCAGATATAAAAATCAGACGGCATACGGTTTATTACTCATTGGTCATTTTTCATTCATTGTTCATTTACAGTGTGCGGCTGCCGGGTTTGACAGCCGGAAGTGCGCCATCTTTACAGAGCGGACATTCCCGCGGTTCGTATTTTACAACGTCCACAGACACGAGAGAATATTTCGGCACGCTGAATTCCACTTTTCCGTTACTTCGGTCAACCAAAAACCCCACGCCGATCACGTTGGCATTGGCGTCGCGGCACAACTGCACGACCTCTTTCAGCGAGCCGCCCGTCGTGACTACATCTTCCACAACGAGCACGTTTTCATCGCGTTTGATCTCAAAACCGCGCCGAAAACTCATGACGCCGTTCTCCCTCTCAGAAAAAATACACCGCGCATTTAATGTACGCGCTACTTCATGGCCGACAATGATACCGCCAACCGCCGGTGCGGCAACTGCATGAATTTTGTGGTCTTTGAAGAACATA
>JAEUSJ010000111.1:5261-8158 GCA_016788215.1 bacterium
TTATTCATAAGAATAATTTTTGCTGTCGTGAATTTCTTTGACGTATTCCATAATATTGAAAAAATCGTAATTCTTGGAGTATGAATAACTTGCCGTAAAAATCAAGATCAGCCATAAGCCTCCATACACCACGACTATTTTTAACCATGAAACATCGTATACGATCTTGAGAATACGCATCAGACGAACGCAGTGCCATAGGATCATGGCAAAAGAAATCCAAATGGATAGATAGAGAAAAACGTCGACTTTCATGAGGCGCTGAAAGAGGATCACGCAGGGTATCAGAAACAAATAATGGGAGCTGCTCCACAAGCCCGCGATGAGCGACTGTTGGAATGACAGCGATTTTAAAAAAACAAAACTGAACAGTTTGATTATAACAGAAATGATCAAAAACGCAAAACAAAAAATGAACCAAAACTGAAATACAAACGCTTCCGGGCTCCATGCCAGCCCGTCCATCCAGCCCTTCAACGTGTCGGAAACGATCCCGTTGGCCATCACTTCGTCAAATATCTGATGGCGGCGTAATTCGTAAAAAAGAATCGACAGATGCGAAGCCAGCGCAAGACTGCTGAGAAATCCGATCACAAGCGCCGGCCATACCGTGATAACACGGCTTTCACGAATATCGCTGTAAAAACTTAAAATTTTCGTGATCGATCTGAAAACACTGTTTTTGAATTTTCCGCTTTGGCGGTAAAAGCTTATAAATACAATGACGAGCAGCAGGCCCATTAACGGATATGTTTTGGGATAAATGGTCTGATACGACCCTATTGCGATAGCATCAAACTTGTCGTCGCTGTATACCGATTTGGCGATGTCATAAGCAAATCGATCTTTACGGTCAGAGGTAACAAGGCCGGAAGTGTAAATAGTCGCGTCGTAGTGCGGATTAGCGTGAACATAAGAACGGTTCACGGAAAAGTCATTATAGGAACGAATGAGCCCGCCCGCGACTTTCCATTCATCAAGTTTCTTGTACATATCCACGATGTGTTTGGCCTGGAACTTCGTCGACATCGGGTCGCTGTAACCGTTCTGATTATTAGAAAATATCTGAGCTCCATACAAGCAGATCACCGCGCGGTTGGGCCATCGCGATAAACTTCTATTGATAAATGAATTGATCCAAAGAGGATTGTTTCCGCGAATATCCAAATTGATAATATCGACATTATCGAGATACGTGTCCTGGCTGCCAAGTACCGAAGTGTAAAAAATAGGACGATCATCCAGCGTTCGAATCCATTGGGTCAGAGTTGAGAAATAGTCCAACGACGCCTTCTGACTGTGATCCGAAGCGCTGCCTACGCCCCAGGCAATAATACACGGGTTCATCCGGTCATGCTGAATCATGGACTTGAAATAGCTCTTCAGGTCTTCCACATAGGCCGGCTGTTGAATGATGTTAGTCGTGAGACTATGCAGCGGCGCTTCGTACATAAGGTACATACCGTATCGATTGCATAATTCTATAAAATAGGGGTGCGGCGGATGATGTTTGAAATAGATAGTATTGGCTCCCATTTTCTTGATCTTCTGAATATCCTGCTCCATCACCGCATAAGGAATGCTGTTCCCCGTTCCTGGAAAATCTTCATAATAAACCACGCCTTTGATACTTAAAGGCTGTGCGTTAAATAACAAATACTGCTCATGCGCCTCGGACCTGGCAATTCCGAGCTGCGTGGAAACCTGATCCACCATCTCATTTCCGATCATGATGGAAATAATGAGTCGATAACGGTAAGGATTTACCGTCGCCCAAAAAATAGGTTTCTCTATGGTAAAACGAGTGTCAAAATTTGTAAAATTCGTAACCGAAACTACATTTTCCTGATTCAATTCTCTGATCTTCGGAATTTCCCAGACATTACGGTAGCGTTTGTATCGATTCGTATAAACAGGTTCAGGGTCTTCTTCATTAAATACTTCTATAAGATAACGGACATTCTCGTTTTTATTTATAATTCCTGCGGCTCCGGATGTGTCCTTGATCTGAAATCCAAAATCATAATTGCGCAATTGTAAATTCAAAACCATATCGCAGCTTCTTTGATCCGCAGCGATTTCATAAGCAACATGATATTTGCTGATAGCTAGTTTAGGCGTCGCGATGAGAAATATTTCTCTGAATATCCCGCCGTATAATTTTGGTTGAAGCGTTCTGGCATAACGCGGTATACCCGTGCGCGAGTCCAAACGGCTGTCTACGACAATTTCGATCGTGTTGGGTTCTTCCGCATGGATCAGCGTTTCATCAAGATCTATTTCCGTATGCAGATAGGCGCTGTTGACATTGGCGATAAAGTCGCCGTTGATGCGTATCTCGGAACGAAAGTTGATGCCAAAGCTGACCAAACGAAAGTGTTTGTTTCTGAATTCGGGCCCCGGAGTAAATGTTTTTCTGTATACCACTTTCCCTTCGTAATCGTAATTACTTGGAACGTTGATCGAACGGGTAGCGCCGTCGATGGTGATGGTCCATTCACCGGACAGATCAAGCAGTAGTCGCTGCTCCGAAAGGGATAGATGGTTTATCAACAACTGTTCATCATATCCATTCTTATCGCCATAAAAACGAATATCATCTTCAGCACGCGCTAATGAACCAAGAATCAAGAATGGAATTAAGCCAATAATGAGCAACTGCGGATAAAAGCGATGCATATTCAACAGAGTCCTCTCCTTGCAAGTTAGATGATTCTTTTTCCGAAGAACGATGCCATGAGTTCTACCCCGATCTTAGCGGTTTGATTTTTCGTATCGAGAATAGGATTGGCTTCGACAAATTCGGCAGATACTACGCGTTTACAATTATGCAGCGATTCCATTACATAATGCGCCTCGCGGTAGGTCAGGCCTCCATGAACCGGAGTTCCGACTCC
>JAEUSJ010000111.1:8257-10382 GCA_016788215.1 bacterium
TTTACAATTATGCAGCGATTCCATTACATAATGCGCCTCGCGGTAGGTCAGGCCTCCATGAACCGGAGTTCCGACTCCCGGCGCTACCGACGGATCAATGCTATCGGCATCAAAACTAAGATGAATGCCGGCTGTATCTCCGGATGCGATCTGAATGGCCTTTTCAATAATGTCATGAATGCCTTGTTCGTCAATATCCCGCATAGTAAAAACGGTCACGCCCATTTCACGGATATGGTTGATCTCACCCTGATCCAGCGTCCGGATACCCACCAATACCGTGTTGGACGGATCAACCTTAATAAAACTTCCTCCAACCGAAGTTAATTTAGGATGGCCTACGCCCATGGAAATAGCGAGCGGCATCCCATGAATATTGCCTGATGGCGAGGTTTCCGGTGTATTCATATCCCCGTGCGCATCTACCCAGATGACGCCGATTTTCTTATGTTGTTTTCTGAAATGTGAAGACACGCCGGCCAAAGTACCGATAGCAATCGAATGATCGCCGCCCAGGATCAGAGGAAATTCGTGATCGTGAAAACTTTTTTCAACCGCATCCGACAGCGTGGTTACGGCCCTGACGATCTCATTGAGATATTTGAGACGTTCATGGCCTATTCTTAGAATTTCCGGAGTTTTCGATACGATATCCCCGCTATCCTTGACGGTATAACCTAATTCATTTAGACGTTCCCTTAGACCGGCGATACGCATGGCCGAAGGACCCATATCGGTTCCGCGTCTTCCTGCTCCCAAATCCAAAGGAACACCGATTAACCGTATTGTACGCATCATGAACCTCTATGGGTTTATGTTATCTTAAACGGTTTATTAGAAATTATTCGAGAAATTGTTTAGGATGTAGAAATTAAGAATGAAATATTAGAATGTAAAAATACAAATCAAAAAGTTAAAAAATAAAATCCGCAATATTTTTTCATGAATTGATAGCCATTTAAATTTCATACAAAGAACTAATATTTTTAAAATTTTATTTAGATAACTCCCACAAAAACTTCACGGAATGAAGTTAAAACATGGGGTTTTTTGATATTTAATTTGTCATTTTGATTTTTGACTTTTAATTTTTACGTAAATGACAATGTCTTTAAAAGCCTAAATACTTTCATGTCCACAAAGAACTTCCCTCGATAAATAACCTCTGAATTGATTTACTTTTTGGAGTGTGTAATATATTCTAACAGAGTCTAATAATCAAGCTTATAGCCCATAAGAAAGCGGTTTTGTATAGCAGTGCGATTTCGAATATGTTCAAAACCCTGAATGTGTGTCCACTGATAGGTCAAGTACAAATATTGTTGGCGCAACGTTTCCCATTGGAATTGGGTGGAAATAATATTTTTGGTTTCATTAATGCCCTGAAGGAACGTTTTGTTTTGTTTTCCGGGCGTACCGGCATCCACGTACCCGTCCTCATAACCAAAAACCTCTATATTACCTTTGCCGTGACGCAATAATTCATAATTTACTCCTAAAAATATTTTTCGCGTCGGACGATATCTGATTTCGAAAAAATAGTCATCGGAATTAGGCGGAAGGGACGACCCAATACTGGAACGAAAATGGGCATAGTTAAGCAGACCGTATTTGTGAGCATAAACGTACGGTTCGATTCTGGAATATTCAAATCGGAAATCCGTATCCTGTACATTAAACAGCTCAATCCAATAAACGCCGGCCATGATTGCCCAGGTTTGCTTCCAATACGTAAAGGGATTCCTTGCCGTTGTAAAATCGTCGAGGTAAAGGGCGGCATAAGTTTTGACGTTTGGAACAATAAAAGCAGTCGCATCAAAACTCATCGTGTTGTTATCTTTGTCGCCAAGATATTGTTCTGAAATATGATACGGAATGATCGGGTTCAAATACTGAATTTCAACGTCCCGTCCACCGTATATCACGCTTTCATTACCTGCCAGAAAGAGCCATGGCAGCGCTTTCCATTCCAGGCGGTGCGCAACAATATATTTTCTATCGCTGACATCCGCGTCGCCGTTATAAATCAGCGGCTGGCTCCGGAGCCAGCCATGTAGGTAAGTAAACTTGATCTGGTCAAAAGTAACGTCCAGTCTTAGGTTATCAAAGGCGCCTGCATTATCTG
>JAEUSJ010000112.1:0-8165 GCA_016788215.1 bacterium
CCGCATAACAGTGTGGAAACGCTCGCCGTTGGTGAAAAGCATATTGTTCAAGCCGTGTCTCAAGTCACGCGCATTCCGGAAAGTAATATACAAATTGAAGCGATGGGCGGGATGGCATCGTTAGAAGACCGCCTGCGCTCGCGTGTTATCGGACAGGAGGATGCAATCGTTAAGGTTGCGGAAGTAGTGCGCATGACGAAAAGCGGTCTGGATATTAATCCCGATCGTCCTGACGGCGTGTTTCTTTTTGTCGGCCCGACGGGCGTTGGAAAAACGGAGCTTGCCAAAGCTCTGGCGGAAGCGCTGGAGGGAAGCGAAAAACGTTTGGTGCGAATTGACATGTCGGAATATAATGACCAGTACGCCTTGTCTAAATTAATCGGAACGGCGCCGGGTTTTGTAGGCTATGAAGACGAAGGGCGATTGACCAAAGCCGTTCGTGAAGATCCTTCTGCAGTGATTCTTCTGGACGAAATTGAGAAAGCGCATCCGAAGATTTACGAAGCGTTCCTGCAGGTTTTTGACGACGGACGCATGACGGACGGTAAAGGACAGACTATTTCTTTCTCCCACACCACGATCGTTATGACGTCGAATCTCGGCGCGGAACATATTTACGGCAAGGTCAAGCTCGGGTTTACCGGAGGAAATGTCGATGAAAACGCAGAGATCAAAGAAGCGATTACGGAATCGCTGCGCAAACATTTCACTCCGGAATTTCTTAACCGCATAGATGAAACCATATTCTTTAAATCTCTTGATGAAAACGTGTTGCAGCTTATCGCGCGCCAGAAAATAGAAATGATAATAAGACGGTTTGAAGAAAAAGAGATACGCATTCACATCGACGATGAAGTCGTAGGATTATGTGTCAGAAACTTAGACATACGGCGCGAAGGCGCGCGGGGATTAAACCGCTCTATGGAAGAGACGATCTCACGTCCGTTATCCCGGGTCATGATCGAAAACCCGACGTGCAGGGCGTATACGATCAAGCGGCACGAAAATGAAGCGCTTATTTTACGCGGAGCGTAAATATTTTAAATCTGTAATAACTTAAATTCTTGGAGGACTTGTGGAAATAATTATACCCGATACAAACATGACGGCAATATTGCCTCAGATCATACTGTGCATCGGCGCGTGTCTCGTCCTGCTGCTCGGCGTTTTTGCGCAGGGTATGAGAAAATGGATAGGATACATATCCTTTTTTACCTGTATGCTGGCCCTGATCAGCGTACTAATGTCCTGGGACATGAATATCACGGCATTCAGCGGAATGATCACTATTAATTATTTTACCAACGCATTTTCCGCAATTATTTTAATGAGTTCCGCGCTGATCTGCCTCGTCACGCGCGACGATGTGGATGAACATAAGATCGGCGAATTTTTTTCTATCGCGTTGATGTCCACTATGGGTATGCTGGTCATGGCTTCGAGCCTTAATCTCATGGTGATTTTTCTCGGTCTGGAGATCATGTCTATAGGACTCTACGTCATGATCAGCCTGAATCGCGCACGCATTCGATCGCTCGAGGCCGGAATGAAATATTTCCTGCTCGGGGCATTTTCATCCGGGTTTTTTCTATATGGAATTTCTCTGACCTACGGAGCCACCGGCAGTTTTGATCTTGCGCGAATAGCGCAATATTTACAGACCAACAACTTACTCGGCGATCCGCTTATGATGGCCGGTTTAGGTTTGCTCCTGATCGGATTCGGATTTAAAGTTGCGCTGGTTCCTTTTCACATGTGGTCGCCCGATGTATACCAGGGATCTCCCGCGCCAATCACGGCTTTCATCGCCACCGGCCCGAAAGCCGCGGCCTTTGCAGCTTTCGCACGGGTTTTCATAGACACTTTTGGCGGGTTGCATTTGGATTGGTCCAATGTGCTATTCTGGATTTGTATTTTGAGTATGGTCGGCGGAAATCTTATGGCGTTAATCCAAACCGATATTAAACGTATGCTCGCGTTTTCAAGTATTTCGCATGCCGGATATATTATCATGGCGATCATCGCAGGGCCTGTACTAATGACCAGCGATCCGACCGCAGCGCCGGCATCTATAATCTATTATGTGATGGTTTATGCTCTGACCAATATTACAGCGTTCACTATCATCCATGTTTTCGAAAGCCGTGAGGGTAAGAATCTTAAAGTGGACGATTTTGCCGGCTTTGGGTTTCGTTATCCGCTATTAGCGGTTAGCATGTCGATTTCGATGCTGTCCATGGCAGGATTTCCGTTGACCGGCGGCTTCATCGGAAAATTCCAGGTTTTTTCAGCCGCCGTAGATGCGGGGTATGTGGTGCTGACGATCATCGCCGTTATTACGACGGTCATTTCGGTGTATTACTATCTCGGCGTTATGGTTAAGATGTATTTCAGCGATGCGGAACAGGATCTGGAAGATGTTTATGTCTCAAAAAGTACCTGGGCAACCATTCTTATAACGAGTACAGGGTTGATTTTACTGGGAGTAATTCCTTCTATTCTCGCTGATGTGGTTAAAGGATTATTCCATCTTATTTTATAATCGGCAATACTGTGAAAGCGATACACGTTAGTTCTTGCCGAACGGTGAGAACTAATTTTTTTATCTACCTACGAAAGCTAAAATGCACGTCGCAGTAATTTTAGGCGGGACATCCAGCGAGCGTAATGTTTCTCTTGCCTCGGGAACGGCAATCGCCAAGGCGTTGAAACAAAGCGGCCATGATGTCATTCTTCTCGATCCTGCTTTTGGAAAAAACCAGAAGCTCCAACCTTTCACGCAAGTTGGCGTGACGCCGCCGGAACAAACAGAACTGGATCGCCTGCCGGCAGAGCAAGGGAAAGCGCTATTTGATCTTGTTGAACTTATTTTATCCAAGAAAATCGATATTGTATTCAATGCCTTGCACGGCGGAATTGGAGAGAACGGGATCATCCAATCAATATTTGAAGCGGCGAAGATCAATTATACCGGATCCGGCGTGATGGCGAGCGCTTTGGCAATGAATAAAGTCACATCTAAATATATATTTCAATCATGCAACGTACCGACACCGCCGTTTTTATTTTTTAAAAAGAGTACGGAGTGGGCAGCCGTTCACAAGGCCATCGTCTCGACATTTCAATTTCCGATCGTTATTAAACCTAACGAGGAAGGTTCGACCGTTGGGTTGAGCATTGTGAAAGGTGAAAAGGACTTGGGTGCAGCGTGGGAAAAGGCGATACATTACGGGCATGTATTGGTAGAAAAATATATAGCCGGTCGCGAACTGACCGTTGCAGTACTCGGCGTTCAGGCTTTGCCGGTGATTGAAATCATTCCTGAAGGCGGATTTTATGATTACGAACATAAATATACCAAAGGCAAAACCAATTATGTTTGTCCTGCGGATATTACAACGGCCATTTCTGACAACGCAAAGAGTTTTGCCGTGAAAGCCTTTCAAGGATTGGGGTGTGAAGCCTACGCCAGAGTAGATTTTCGATTGAGCGAGAATAACGAACTATATTGTCTTGAGGTCAATACGCTACCGGGAATGACCGAGACCAGCCTCGTGCCTAAAGCGGCCAAAGCGGATGGAATGGAGTTTGAACAGTTAGTTGAGCGAATCATACAATCGAGTTTTAAAAATTCAATTTAGGGGGACACATGTTTTGCAAACGCTTTTCACTAGTTATTTTATTTTCTCTCGTTGTAATGAGTTGTGAAGACGGATCAAAGAAAGACATAAATACGCTTGAAGAAAATTTTGTATGGCAGCAACATCCCTCGTTTTTCAGATTAGACAAAATCTTACTCAATAGCCACGTGTGTGGCGATTCATTGTACATTGTTGGAGTCAATCGTGTTTCCATTGTTGATACGACAGATGAAAACCCTGTCATCAATGGATCACTCGGTCGAGATCCAAACATTACACAAATGCCCGCTATGGGCGGCCGATTGATAGCTTTTCCAATGGACAGCAAGTATCAAACTGTGGTCTATTCGCCGGCTTTCATGAGCTGCTATGGAAGCGGAGGCATGTATCCGTTTGGTAAGTCCCTGCAACTCAGTTCGTTGACAAGTGAATATACTGACGGAGCACGAGTTGTGGATGGGTATTACCGACAAAACTTTGGTGCTATCAACGAGTACAATCAACTACTGATAATGCTCGACGATTCGGCGAGCACTTGTTACAATTGCAATACATCGTTTGCATTAGTGAATTTGAATCCAGAAATAGACAACGGATACTCTGATGTTCCTTGCCTGAATGTCACACCTTCCGTTCGCCGCATTCCGTATCAATCCGGAATGAGTGTGTACCTAAACAGCGCTATTGCATACAAAGAAAAATTCCTTATTTCAGCGCCGCGTAATCAATACGAAATAGGTATCATTGATACTGCTGGAAACTTCAGTGTCTCCACCGATATTCAAGGCACGGTCTCAACCTTTTTCGTAAAAGGAGATACTGTTTTTGCTTTTACGATTTATAACGGCGACCTCTATCGTTCGACAAACGGCAGTGACTGGTCTTTTTGGCTTGGAAACCTTCCGGAGTATGACCTCAGATTTTTTGTAATTCAGAACAAAGTATGTTTCTATATATACAGTCAGCTTTTCTGGTTGGATGCCGCTAATCTACAAATAGTAGAATTGGATAATGAAGGACTTCAAAGTAACGAGATCAATTCGGTAAATGTATTTCACAATAAAGTCTGGATAACAACTTTGAGCGGCCTATTTACAAAACCTTTAGATCGTTTTTTTGACGTTAAGCCGGTAACGGCATCGAAGCCCACCTATCGTCATATTACAATTTCTGATAATAAACTAAAAAAATACTAATTGAATACTAAATTGAGGTCTAATCATGTCATACAAAAACATTCTATTTGAAATCAAAAGCAAGATCGCTTATATCACGATCAACCGCCCGGATAAATTAAATGCGCTTAATTCTGAGACGTTCAACGAATTACATGATGCATTCACCAAAGCGAATGAAGATCAGGGCGTAGTTGGAGTCATCCTAACCGGTAGCGGCGAGAAAGCGTTTGTTGCAGGCGCGGATATTACGGAATTGGCTGTGCAGACGCCGGTCACGGCGAAGGAATTTGCTTTGCGCAGCGAAGTTGTCTTGTGTTATATCGAGCGCATGAGCAAACCGGTGATCGCGGCGGTGAACGGCTTTGCGCTAGGCGGCGGCTGTGAACTTACCATGGCTTGTCACATGCGCGTTGCATCGGAGAACGCGAAGTTCGGCCAGCCGGAAGTAAATCTCGGCCTGATCGCAGGTAACGGAGGCACGCAGCGACTTCCGCGATTGGTTGGCAAAGGGCGCGCGATCGAACTTCTCTGCACGGGCGACATGATCTCCGCTGAAGAAGCGTATCGAATCGGGTTGGCAAATAAAATTTCAAAAAAAGAAGAACTGATTTCCACCTGCGAAAAAATATTGAACACGATCGCCACCAAAGCGCCCGTTGCTGTCAAACTGACGCTGGAAGCCGTTCAAAGCGGAATGGAAATGACTTTAGCGGAAGGACTGAATTTTGAAGCGAACCTATTCGGCCTCGTTTTCTCAACAGATGATATGAAAGAAGGAACAAAAGCATTTATTGAAAAAAGAAAAGCGGAATTTAAAGGAAAGTAGATTCACAACTAATAAGAGGGTTCCTTCTTGCATATAAGCATAATCATAATTTCATCTGTTACCGTGCTCGCTGTGATCGTATTTCTCAGTACGTACAGACTTAACACCGATTGGGCACGCAAGGCCTGGGTCAAACTGATCTTTGTTACAATTGTATGTGCCGGAGCCGCGATCATTGTCACGGAAAGCCGCGACATTAATCAATTTCTTTTGATGAAACAGTGGCCCATGGTCGAAGCGAAAATAATTTCTTCCCGTGTCGAAGGGAAACGAGCGTTTCATCCGGAAATTATTTATGAATACGCAGTCAAAGGTGAAATGTTTACCGGAACTACCGATATGGGCGTACCTGGATTTGGAACGAAAGCCAACCGACTAAACGTTGCGTCAACTAATGTCGTTCACAATCCGGTTGGCAAGAAAATTACCGTACATTACGATCCACGGAATCCCGCTTATTCTCAATTACGAATTGTTCCGACCTATACGACGTTTATATTACTGTCGGTCGCTTCAATGTTATTCGGCACGGGTTTATGGGGAGTATTTTCTGCTTTTATAAGGAAAAGTAGAAAATAGATTATTGATTTTTAGCAAAAGCTTGTATAGATTTTCATAGATATTCTGAGAAATCCACATGCAGTAATCATCCTGCCTTCTCATTTACAAGCGTCGATTTAATCTACATAATTTCTTATACGGAGATTCAATATGAAAACGTTTACACCTGACAAGATCCGAAATATTTGTCTCGCATCGCACGGCGGCACCGGAAAAACGACGTTAGCCGAATCGATTCTCTTTGTAACCGGAGCCAAGAAACGATTTGGAACAGTTGATGAAGGAAGCACAGCCAGCGATTATAACGCAGATGAAATCGAAAGAAAGTTTTCCATCAATACCTCTTTGATGCACTGCGAATGGAACGGGCACAAGATCAATATTCTGGATACGCCGGGTTACGCCGATTTTAGGGGCGAGGTGAAAGGTGCTATGCGTGTCGCAGACATGGTGGTCATTCCTGTCCGAGCGACGGCTTTACTTGATGTGGGAACGGAGGTGGCCTGGGACTATGCCGCAGAATATAATATTCCGGTGATGTTTGTTGTAAATGAACTGGACAAGGAAAATTCTAATTTCGATAAGACGTTTGAAGTGATTGTCGAGCGATTTGGCGACGAGCGTCATTTTGTTGAAATCGGATTTCCGGTTGGCGAAGGACGGCCGGACTTTAACAAAATATTTGACACGATTAAGACTCAATTGCTCAAATTCGAACTCGACAAATCCGGTAATTACGAGGCGCTTGACGTACCCGCGGAATTCAAAGAGCGTATGAGTAAAATGCATGAAATTCTGATCGAAGATGCCGCCGAGAGCGAAGAAAAATTCATGGAAGACTATTTTGCAACGGGTACTCTTACGGATGAGGAATTCAAGACCGGACTTCGCGAAGGTATTTTAGCAAGAAAGATCATTCCTGTTTTCTGCACGGACGGCATCAATTCTGTCGGCATTAAACCGCTTCTCGATTTTATTGTTGATTACGGGCCTTCACCCGTTGATATGCCGGTTGCCAAGGGCCTTGGGCCCAACGGCGCATCTCAAACCCGCGAATGTAAAACGGACGCCCCGTTTTCCGCATTCGTATTCAAAACGATCAGCGAGCCGCATGTCGGTGAAATGTCATTATTCCGCGTGTATTCCGGAACGGTCAAAACCGGCGACGACGTGATGAATTCCACCCGCAATGTGATGGAACGAATAGGGCAGGTGTTTCTGCTGAACGGAAAGGAACGTCTGGATGTAGGACAGGTCAGCGCCGGCGATATTGCAGCCCTCGTGAAAATGAAAGATACTCACACCAATAATTCACTCAGCGACAAAAACAAATTGGTGCGTTACGAGGAGATCAATTTTCCGGACCCGATCATTACTTTTGCCATTGTACCGCGTGGCAAAGCCGATGAAACAAAAATCAGTACGGGTTTACATGCCATTCACGAAGAAGATCCCGCATTCCGTTATACGTATGACGTCGAAACCCTGCAAAGTATCGTCAGCGGACAGGGCGAAATGCATTTAACCATTATTACGCAGCGGCTGAAGGATCGGTTTGGGGTAGAAGTTGATTTGATCGACGCGCGTATTCCTTTTAAGGAGACCATTCGCGGCCACGTTAAAGACGCCGAATTCAAACATAAAAAACAGTCCGGCGGCCGCGGCCAGTACGGACATGTCCATCTAAAAATCGATCCGAAACCTAGAGGGACAGGATTTGAATTTGTGAACGATATCGTCGGCGGCGTTGTGCCCGGACGATTCATTCCGGCGGTGGAAAAGGGCGTTCACGATGCTCTCGTAAACGGGGTTATCGCCGGATATCCGGTGATCGACGTTCAAGTAACACTGTTTGACGGTTCGTACCACGATGTAGATTCTGACGAACTATCCTTCAAAATTGCAGGCGCCCAGGCTTTCCGGAAAGGTTTTAGAGAAGCTCATCCTATTATGCTGGAA
>JAEUSJ010000112.1:8263-10366 GCA_016788215.1 bacterium
CGGGCGCGGAGGATTCAGAAAGAAATTTTCACATTATGCGGAACTGCCGCATGAGATCGCGCACAAGATCATTTTGGAGTATGAAGCACGGAAAGCCGCCGGAGAAAAATAAATTTCTTGCATTGCTTTAAACCTGATGGTATCTTTTAGTAACACCGTCACTATTTGGAGTAATGAATGAGGCATACGCTGCCGCAGCTAAGACTTCCCATTGTCCGATATTATATGGTTCATTTCTACACCAATTCGCGTGTGGACGGAACTCCCCATCGTAATATTTTTGCATCATTCGCGCAAACCGAATATTCGCAGGTTCTGCTGACGGAAATGTCTTTCTTTAACAAGCAGGACGTCAAGAACACGCAGAAAATCAACAGCCGGCAATCCATTCATATTGAGGACTTTGAGACGATCGCCAATATGACGATCAAACTGGATACGCAATCCTTTCTTGAGGTAGTTGTTCTTGAATACAGAGAATTACCGCCTAATATCATTATTGCCGACCTGTCTGAGGAGATCATCGAATCGTTCGAGATCATATATTTGTTTTATAAGGGCGCTATTTATCCGGGTATTCATAAACTCGACATGATGATTGACACCGGCGTCATCGCGATGATCCCGCTGCGTGAGGTTCTCACCCGCGCGATTCCTGACAAACTGAAAGTAAATATCCTGGCGGAGTATCAGTTGATGAGTTTTGATCGCGATCCGAACGATTTTATCGATTTTAATCTCATTTGGTTTCTCGGCAAAATGGACCTCGAAAGCGTTGACAAATTTCTGCAGGAGGAAGAACTGCGCACGCAAGACCGGTATAGCGATTCAATGGAACCTTATGAAGAAAACGAAAACGAAGACGAAGAACCTGAAGAAGAAGAGGAATCAGTTTTTGGCGAACGAGATTCGCAGGAAGAACTGCAGAACGGCTTTAATACTTTAAATGAACATGATCAGACGATCAAATTGGCGCTGGAAAATGAACTAAAGAAATTTTATTTAAACGAAGACGATTTTTTCACGCGGGTTGTCGGTGTGCGGCATTATGATTTTAATGTTTACGATCTGCCGGAAGGTACGCGCGTCGTATTGATACCTGAGCCGCACAATCAACACGACATGTATGCCGTATCGGTCAAAACCAACGAAGGAAAAATGATCGGTTATTTAAAGCGAGAACTTTCGGAGATCATGTATCAAGAAATACAAAAAGGGGTGTTGTACCGCGCGACGATCGTAAAAGTTTTACCCGAAGCCGTTGACAGCAACAGCCGTGTGCACCTGCTCATCGAGAAAGTTATGTATCATTTCAATTAATCCCGTGAATGGCTGATTGCCAAAGCGCGCTAAATAAAACAAAAGAAAATTCAAATAACACGCATGAATAAGCCGTTAAAAAAACTTTAGTCTTTTTTGCGTGTTTCGTGGGCTTATTTTTCCTTCCTCCATTCACAAAATCCATGCAACAATTACTAGAACAAGCGATCCGGTATGCGCAGCCTTTTTTGGGGCAAGGTACATTAGCTGATTATATTCCTGCTTTACTCCGCGCAAACCCCAATCACCTTGGCGTTTCGGCCACCACCTTGGATGGGAAACAATACAGCGCCGGCGACGTGGGCGTCCCGTTTTCTATTCAAAGTATTTCGAAAATTCTTTCGTTGATCTATGTATTAAATGAACGGGGTAAAAAAAAAGTTTTGGAAAAAGTTGGCGTCGAGCCCAGCGGCAATCCATTTTATTCTTTGGTACAATTAGAATATGAATCCGGCAAACCACGCAATCCGCTGATCAATGCGGGCGCCATTGCGATTACGGGACTGATGCCCGGCAATTCGGCGCAGGAAAAATCGGACGGCTTGATTCAATTTTTGAATAGCATTGTAGATGGAACCGCCCTCAAAATAAATCAAGAAATATATCACTCGGAATTCGAAACCAGTCACCGTAACCGCGCGGTAGGTTATTTTATGAAACACTTCGGCATGATCGACGGAGAAGTTGAAGCCGCTGTGGACGCTTATTTTCAGCAATGCTCGATCGAAATGACCTGCGCGCAATTGTCGCGATTATCCCTTTTTTTCCCGGGCGGCGGAACCG
>JAEUSJ010000113.1:0-2041 GCA_016788215.1 bacterium
ACCGCTTTTTTCTCTACCAGAAAACTGATATCGCCGTCCTTCGTTTCCGTTGCGAGACACTGGAATGGAATGTAATATAAACTTGCCGCAGGAATGATCGTCACGTTCTTGATCTTGTCGTCTTTGATATTATCCCAGACAGGCAAGATCAGGTAGTCGGACAATTGAACCATAATATCACGAAGCGGTTTAGAGTGCCGTTCGTAAAACCGATCATCGCCGCCCGGTTTCCAGTTAGCCATCTTGGTATCAAACCGGCCGCGCTTCATCAGCGAGGTCACATCGTTGATGTAATAGCGGAACTTATTGACCAGCGAATCAAGTTGTGTGGCCGCAACGGGAACCGATTTCGCTTCGATCTTATCTTTCGTGATCATGAAGATGTACAAAGCGTCATCCGCCGGAAAATACTGAAGCAGGACCACGTCGTCATCGAGCTGTTTTTGCAGGTCGCTGAGCTGGATCGGATCAACTTTGATCACCTGGTAAATATTGGGATATTTAGTTTCCAGGTCGATCATGAGCGCGTTGAAATCGCCCTGACTTTGCGTAAGCGTTTTGCTCAGATTATCAATCTTGCTTAAATCCTGTTTATCGGCCGGTTTCGCTTTTTCTTCGGCTAACTGTTTCTGCAACTCTTCATTTTGTTTTTGAAGGTCCTGAATTTTGTCTAATTTCTTTTGCTCGTTCTTGTCTGTGACCTGCAGTTTCGTTGCGTTCAATACGTCGTTGGACATTTTCGCTTTGCTGCGTTCAATATACTGGAAAGCTTCGGCGTTATTGCCCGCTTGTTTTAACAAGGAAATTAATTTCCGGTAAACCGGATTCTTGTCTTTCAAAAAGCTGTCGAAGAATTCCTTGTTAGTGAAATTGCCGCGCATGCTTTCAATGTGCTCTACCGATTTTTTCAGCGCGTTAATGGCGTTCTGGCGATCCGCGGCGGCTTTCTGATCGTCGCCCAGAATTTGACTTTCTTTCATCGCGCTTTCATACAGCGTTCCGATAAACGAATACGTTCGCCACAATCCTTCACGGTCACCGATCTCTTCCAGAATGCCCGCGCTGCGCTGATATAATTTTAGCGCGCTGGCCTGATCTCCGATTTTCATATTCAACCGGGCCATATTGGCGAGATCGTACGCGATGCCGCCTTTGGAATTGATCTCCGTATGCAGCTTCAGCGCTCTATTCAGATAATCGGTTGCTTCGTCGTAAAACTCGCCTTCAAAATACATGGTGGAAATATTGGTCAGATCATTGCCTACGCCGACTTTATCTTTAAGTTGTTCGTGATACTGCATGGCTTTGGTATGGAAGGCGATGATTTTTCCGATATCGTCCAGCGTGAGTTTTTTATTTTGCTGTCGGGCTTCGGCTTCCTTTACGCGAAATGAAGAAATGCCCCAATTGGCCAACGCGCTCGCGGCGCCGGATTTATTACCGGTCTGCAAAAATTGCGTGACGGCCTCATTAAAATATCCCGCTGCTTTTGCGTGCTGATTCAAAACCTGATGCAGTAATCCGAGATAATTATTAGCGTCGCCCATCTTTGCTTTATTCTGGGCCGCCGTGTAGGCTGACAGAGCAGAATTAAAAGAAGTAACCGCTTGTTCGTATTGGCCGTTTTCATAAGCGGCGACGCCGTTCCTAAAATCGGTGTCTCCGTTCTGAGAAAACGCCATCGTAGTGACGGCGAAAAGACAGACGATGGCGGTGAACAGTTTATTCATGGCGTGTGACCTTTATATTTTTATATGATATAAGCTTATGATTTTGGCATTAATTCAACCTAACTCGGTATGGTAAGCAGCTTTTTTTTCTCTGCCATAAAGAACTCATGAAAGTTCTTTTTGAACGATTCCGCCGCGCCTTCTTTTAAGAAATGTGATTTTGCGCCGACGCTGACAATCGCTGTCTCGATCACTTCGTATCCGGCCATGAGCGGCATTTCCATATACGCAAATGTCGTATCTTCTTTTTGGGACCTTTTGTATTCGGAAACGGAACTGCCTTTGAGCTGAATACTTTCTTTTCCAAAATA
>JAEUSJ010000113.1:2141-10279 GCA_016788215.1 bacterium
GTCGTATCTTCTTTTTGGGACCTTTTGTATTCGGAAACGGAACTGCCTTTGAGCTGAATACTTTCTTTTCCAAAATATTCTGTTATGCCTTTGGCAAATGCCGCCGTATCAAGGTCTCCGGCAAACAGATCTTTCTGAACGACGGAAAATTCTCTCATCAGCAGAACGGCGTCCTGACTCAGCGCCTTAATGATGTCGACGCGTCCTTTAAGTTCCGCCTGTGAACGGGCCGTCGCCTCCATTTTCAATGTGGAAACTCCGACGCCTTCATACACAAGGTCGTCCATCGTGGATTCCGATTTTTCAGCGGCATCAGAAGTTTCTGCAGTCACATCCGTCTTTTCAGCCGTATCGTTTTTCTTAACGTCCTGTTTTTTCGCTTCGCCGCAATGTATTGAAAACAGCATTATTACAAAAGAAAGTATCCAAACATAGTTTTTCATGACAACTCCAAAAAGATTTTTTTGAATTTCTTTCGTGCCATTTCGTCTGATTCGTGGCTCATTGCTTTCATTTAAGAGCTTTGTTTAATCCGTCGAGAATCTCTTTGGACGCCTCTTTGCTTAAATTGCTTAAAGCAATGATACCCGCTTTTTCAGCGGCGCCGATCGAGATGCCTTTGACCTGCTGTTTGTCGCTGTTGGCAATCGTCTTGCCCGTCTCCAGATCGATAGCGCGAATGGAACAACTTGCCCATGCGGATACACGGTTACTTGATCCGCCGCCGTAAGGATTAGTAGAGCCGCCGACCGATTCCATCGCTTTCACGTTGCCGATAATAAGCACATCGGCGACGCTTTTCAATGCGGCCGATACGGCGTCATCGTTACTGCTTTCCGCGGAAGCCTTAGCCTGCTCACGGCTCACGGCTTTGTAGACTTCATTTTTGTCAATGACCTTAAACTTGTTGGAGACCAATTGTTTCACAATATCGCCTTCGACTATCGAGTTAGGCTGTTCTTTCCCGATATTTTCTTCAAAAAGTAATATGACGATTTTTGTGATGGCGGAACCTTTGGCGTTGAAAGTAAATTCCTTAAACACTAATTTTGCTTTTTCAACCGCGCCGGGAAGCTGTTGTCTGAATGTCTCAAAATCTTTTAAGTTGAGTCCGATTTTCACTTTGTTGACGCCGCTGGGATTCACGGATTCCACGGAATGAACGGTAAATTTTGCAAGTCCTTCGCCGTCGGCTTGCGCTTCTTCATCGGCTTTGACGACGGTGGGCGCAACGGAAGATGAAACTAAATTCGCGTTCTTAACGGCCGACACGACGCCGTTATTGTCGTAGACGAGTTTGGCAACCAGCGGCTGTGCCAGCGGCTCGCCCTTGACGCCGCGCTGTCCGTCGCCGCCGGCGATATCAACGCGCATTTTTCCGAGTAAGTTCTTTAATTTGGTATCAAAACTCGCCTTGATTGACGCTTTGGCCCCTGTTCCTTCAATATCGCCTTCGATCGGTTCTTTATTGATCATTTCCGCCAACACAACTTCCTTCGCGCCGGCAAGATACTGGCTCAGTGCAAGATAATAATCGCCTGTGGATTCAGCTGATTTACCGGACTGATAATACGTCTTCGCAATGTTAACTGCTTTTTTCAAACGTTCCGCAAACTGCCGCTCCACTTCAGCAATGGAAATCTCGCAGTAGGCGTAATGTTTTTTACCTTTTTTTTCGTCGCGGTGAAACTGAACTTTGAGGTTTTTCAATGTCTCGCTGGAAAAAGATTCCGTGACCTCGTTGAAACTTTCCGACATGGAACTCGCGCCGCCCACCGTGGTTTCTTCGACCACATTGGTTACTTTGTTCGTTATTTCGGAACGGATCGCTCGCACGACCATGGCGCGCGCATCGGCTTCTGCCTTATTGGCGTCGTCCGATTGATTTTTCGTAACAGGCACCGCGCCTAATCCCTGATAATATCCGTCTTTGATCGGCATATTCGGTAAACTCTTTATCCAGTCCCCGCCGCCCTTGGACTCTTTCGCTTTTTTCTTTTGAGCCGAGGCATCTCCCGTAGGCAGCAGCATCAGCGCTATGATAATAAGCGATAACGTCATCGATAACTTTTTCATTGGTAATTCCTCCTTAGTGAGTGAGACCTATATAGATTATTGCAGTTAAATTTAGTTTTGTATGTATCGCAGCAACAAGAAATTAGAAAGGAAAAATTAGAAATCAAAAAAACAAATTAAAAAATTAGAAAATTACGGGACTATTTTTTTCTGAACGTCCTCGTGTCATTTTGAAAGAATTTTTTTTGAGTAAAGCAAAATCTATAATTCAAAAAAGATTCTTTCAGAATGATAACCTCTCGGGTTAGTTCATTTAATCCACAAAATTCCTGATGCCTTTACCGGTTTTGTCTTCAAAAGCTATTTCTATCGCAGAAATAAAGTTCATCATTCTAACTGATCAAGCGCTGCGTTGAGTTTTTCAAGAGCCGCCTTGGCGCTTTCGCGGCCGCCGGCTAAAATTTTTTGCGCTTTATCTTCCTGCGCTGACGCTTCAGGAACTTTTATGGTTTGCGATGCTTTCCGTTTTATTTTTGCGAGCATGCCGCCGGTGTAAAGCCGCGACAAAGCATAATAGGTTTGTTTACCGGCCTTATCCGTTGCAACAAAAGTGGCCATGATCTGCGAGCCTTCCAGAGAAACATCGGTGGCCTCTTTGGTTATTTCCGACATATAATCGTTGAGAGGTTCGCCCCCGAATGAACTGCCCTCGGATTCAATCCAATTCTTGGTTACGTTCTCTATTTGAACGCCGATAGTCTTGGCTAACTTTGTTCGAGCCGATTCTTTAGCTTTTTCAATTCCCTTCGTCTGCGAAAAATATTTTCCTTCATCCATGCCTACGGCAAATACGGCTCCTTTGTCTTTGGGAATTTTGTTGATCCACACCGGATATCCGTTTTGCATTTTCAAATAATCACGATTGATCAGTTTTCCTAACTTGTCGCTCAGGCCTTTGAGTTTTTTCGGATCTTTAATTTTTTCTTTGGCCTTCTCACTAACATGACTAATCACCTGCGACAGGGACATGCGTGTCAGCGCGTAATGCCATTTTGAATTTCTATCATACCAGGTTTCGACAATCTGTGAGCCGCTTAGCGTTGCTTCAGAAACGGAATTGGTCATTTCTTCGATAAAACTTTGTCCGGCGGCGCCCGAGGCTTCGCCTGAATTAACCTCATACCAGTCGGTGAGTATGGCCTGAACTTCGCTTTTGATAGTTTGCCCTAATTCACCCCGCGATTTATCTTTTGCGGCTTCGCGGCCGTTCACATAAAAATAATAACCTTCGGCAATGCCTACGGCATAGATGGCGTCGTCCTCCTCAGGCAGCGCTTTGATCCAATCCGGTTTGTCTTTTCGGATGTACGATTTCGGATCTTTTAGGCCTTTTAAGGAAACTTCTAATTTTTCAATTTTTTTCGGATCTTTCTTACCTGCAACTTTCTTAGCTTCGTCGACTACTTTTTTCTGAATAGCGCTGACTGCGCCTGCGAGCGGCAATTCGGCAAGTGCATACGTCAGACCCTCAGGGTCCACCCATGTTTCCAGAATTGTGGCATTTTGCACGGAGGCAAGAACGTCTTCATCAATGCTTTTTTCGAGCGAAGATACTAAACCGGAAGCCGTAGAGCCCGACCATGTGCTGGTGATTGTTTTGACGTTTACTTTGATCGTTTGGGCGAGTTCCGCTCTGGCGGACTGAGCCGCCGCTTCTTCGCCGGCTTTTTTGTCAAAATACCGGTTTACCATTCCAACGGCAAAGATAGAACCCGGGGACATCGGCAACTCATTTACCCATTTGGGCGCATCTTTTTTCCCGGCATCCTTGCTCTGCGAATAGGCCGGGCAGCTGCTCAAGGCTATTATCAGAAATAATTTTATCAGGCTATGTTCAGAGCCGATATACATGATCTCTCCTCCTTCAGTGGTAACGCTGGACAAGAAGATAATAGCGGGGACGCATCTAAAAAGTGAGATTTTATAGTAAAAAAATCAATAGTTAATACGGAACGTTAAGATGATTCGTAAAATGCCAACCGGCCATAAAACACACGTTAAAATTTTTTGATGCTGATAGTGTTTTATAGTTATAGACAATCGGGTCGTTAATTAGGAGATTGTTCCCATTTCCCAATGGCTTTGTCGAGAGCCTTCAATGCATCTTCCGCGCTGGCTTTTACGGCCTTTATCCGTTTTTCAGCAATATCGGATTGAACTTTTTTCTTGAATTCATCAGCCAAAGCTTCTTTTTTGAAAACGACTTTGGCGTAAAATTTAATGAGATTATCTGTTTTCTCACCGTACGGCGGCCAGTATTCTTCCACAGCAGCGCCTTTTACCAATACATCGGTGATGCTCTGTGTAATTTCCTGAAAATATTCCTGCGCGGCGGCGGTTTTACTTTTTTCATCGATCGTGCCGGCTTCTTCCATAAAGTTGGTTGTCAGGCTTTTGATCTGCGTCTGGATCGTTTCCGCAATACGTTTACGGCCGTTAAGGTCGGCCTGCGATTTTGCCTTTTGCTCGCTTAATCCCTCGCCGATTCCCACGCCGATAATAATATCATCATACAAACCTGCTTTGGAAATCCACTCTGGCGCTTTGTTCTTGTCGGTAGATCCGCTGCCGCCGGCGCAACCTGTCATTGCAAACATTACGATCGAAAAAACGAATAGCTGAAAATTCTGTTTCATATGGTTTCCTATCGTATTTTGATGGTTTTAAAAAAAAATAACCGTAGTCCCGATACGCCAGGACTACGGTTTTCTGTTTAACAGGTCACAAGCTTATTCTACAGCTTCTTCGCCTTCGTCAGAACTGATAGGGCCATTGTTGCTCGTCTTTTCCCATTTTTCAATGGCTTTATCGAGCGCGCCTAAAGCATCTTCAGCAGACGCTTTGACACCGGCGATTTTCTTTTTGGCAATCCCATCCGCCATTTGCTTCTTATATTCGTCGATCAGAACGGATTTCTTTAACACCATTTTGGCGTAAACCTTATATTTTCCGTTCGTGCCTTTTTCCAGAGGGCGGCCCGGCCAATATTCTTCGGCTTTAGAGCCTTCCAAATATTGTTTTGTCATACCGGTTGTAATTTCAGAAAAGTACTGCTGAGCGGCTCCGCTTTCGCCTTCTTCAGTCGTTGTGCTGGCTTCTTCCATGAAATTAGTGCTTAAACTCTTAATTTCAGTTCCGAGCGTAGCCGCAATCTGTTTACGTCCGTCTAGTTCAGAACGGCTGATCGCTATGTTTTCGCTCGTGCCTTCGCCGACACCGGCTGCAACGATCACATCTTCATACAGGCCCGGTTTGTTGATCCATTCCGGAGTGGAATTTTTCTTCTTTTTCTTTTTCTTCTTTTGAGCCATGGCGTCATTGCTCATTAATGAGAATGATAGTAATGCCACGAAAGAGTAAAAAAGTATTTGACCTAAATACCTTTTCATACCGTTCCTCCTTAGAGTTAAATGATGAGAGATCCTAAGAGTTAGAATAACCCTTGTTTATTTAAAAGAAAAAAATTGTTCTAAATGATATATCGTATAGCGTTAATATAAATTTTATGAAAGAGGTAAGTGATTCTGAGAGTGACTTAAATTTATTTAAGGTGCTGTCCAAAGTCAAGTAAAACATTTTTCGGTTCTTTTGATTGTTTTCTTAAAGCAGTATGAATATGGGATAGAAAAAAAAGGTAAACGGTGATAATTAAAAGTGTTATATTTTCCAAACCTTGATGGCAGAGGACCGATGCCGCATTTTATAGATCAAAAACCCGAAGCAGCCGATGTCGGAATTTAATCTCTACATTCATATTCCGTTCTGCGAGCGTGTCTGTATCTATTGTGATTTTTACGTGACGACGGCGCGGAAGTACATGGACGGTTTCACACAGGCGATGACGAAGGAGATAACTCTTTACGCGCAGCGTTATCCGGACGCAAAACTACGCACTGTTTATTTTGGGGGAGGAACGCCTTCTTATTTGCCTGCTGAAAACCTCACTACAATAATGAATCAGTTGCGATCCTCATTTAACATAGTTCAGAATGCCGAAATCACGCTGGAAGCTAACCCGAATAATCTCTCGTATGAAAAACTGAAAAGTTTGCGCGATATCGGAATTAACCGGCTCAGTATTGGTGTCCAGTCGTTTAAGGAAGAAGACTTAAAATTTCTGACGCGCAATCATAACCTGAAACAGGCGCGTGAATCAATTACTTACGCAAGAGCAGCAGGGTTTGATAATATCAGCATCGACCTAATCTTCGGTTTACCTGAACAGACGCTAAGTACATGGGAACAAAATATCACGGAGGCGCTGGCTTTCAGCCCTGAACATATCTCCGTTTACAATCTTACCGTGGAGGAAAGAACGCATCTGAGCAAAATGGTTCAGCAAAAAAAGGTCGACCTGCAGGACGAGCAGATTGAATTGGAGATGTTTTTGAAAACGATTCAGTTACTGATGCAGGCAGGATACGAACATTATGAAATTTCCAATTACGGGAAGTCCGGCTTCCATTCCCGCCACAACAGCAGTTACTGGCAGGGATCGAGTTATCTTGGCCTGGGCCCGTCGGCGCATTCTTTTCATGACCAGAGGCGATGGTGGAATGTACGGGATATTAAGAAATACATCGAAATTTTAGAAACAGGCAACACGCTGCCGGTAGACGTTATGGAGGCATTGAACGTACAGCAACAATGTACGGAATATATCTTTCTGAATTTACGAAAGAAAGAAGGTTTGGATATTGGGGAGATTGAAAAAATCGGCGGTTTAATATTTTTCGATACTTTCAAAAATCCGCTGGAAAAATGCAAAGAATTTATCATCGGGGAGAACGGGCGAGTACGATTGTCGGATAAAGGTTTTTTCTTATACAATAAAATTTGTGAAGAGTTTGTTTCTGCGCTATAAACATGTTTCCTTAAGCAGCAATTGTATTTCCCGCGAAACACGCGAAATAGACAAACAACCTTTCTTTTTTCTTTCGTGTTTTTCGTGGGAGGTTTTCATCACACGTTCCCTTGCTAATGCCAAATGATCTTCACCTGTGAGATCGTATCTCCCAACTGAATTGCATCTACAACGTCGAGCCCGTTACGTACTTTTGCAAAAATCGTATAACGCCCGTCCAGATGCGGCTGAGCGAAGTGGGTTATAAACCACTGGCATCCCTCGGTATCTTTTCCGGCGCTAGCCATGCCCATCGTGCCGCGCTCGTAGCGAAGCGAACTAAATTCCGACCGGATAGAATAACCCGGCCCTCCCCAACCTGTGCCCAGAGGGTCGCCGCCCTGAATAACAAAATTAGGAACGACACGGTGAAAATGTAACTGATCAAAAAACTTCTTCTCGGACAGATGAATAAAATTAATCACGGTCATTGGCGCGTCGTCAATATAAAATTCGATTTCGATCTTGCCTTTATTGGTTTCGATTACTGCCGTCGGCTTATGTTCTTTTATCTTCAGGAAATATACAAAATCAATCGGATTGATTTTCTTACCGGCCATTACCATTCTATTCGGTTTTTCTCCTGTAATCTTCTCCGTATTTTTGGCTGCATTTGTCGCAACAACGTAATTGGTATCGGCGAGATATGACCTAAGAAATTCTGAAGAGACGGGACTTTTGAGTTCACCCAGCGCGTCAAATACTGCCGACTGCGATTCTACGTCGATCGGCGGTTTGATTTGCTGAAAAGAACGGATAATTATTTGTGACAGCGTATCGCATTTTATCCGGTTTTTCTTAACCGCTTCATCCGCGGATAAGATTCCCGCAGCGATGGAAAGCAAGGTAATATCTTTTGTCTTCAACGATTGAATGACCAGATGTTCTGCCCGGCTGTCTTTGATCTGGCTCAAGGCCTCCAATGCATTGTTCTGTACTAATCCAAATGAGTCGGACAAAGATTGTTCGAGATAAACTAAAGCAGACGGCGAACCGGTATTTCCCAACGCTTCAACAACACGGGATCGCAGATAACCGTCGGGACTTTTTAACAGCGCACCAATTTGCGCACCCAGTGTTTTATCGGACAGTATTTTTTCGTTTAACATCTTAGCCAGCGCAATGAGAATTTCGCCTATCTCCTGCGATTCTGCGTTTT
>JAEUSJ010000114.1:0-3250 GCA_016788215.1 bacterium
ATCTCGGCGCATCCAAAGCCGCATTGAATTGTTTGCCAACCCAAAGTACGCTCGTGCTCGAAAGATTTTTCGATCAGGCGGGCGATATGCATTTGATCATTCATTCTCCTTTCGGAAGCCGGATGAATCGCGCCTGGGGTCTTAGTTTACGAAAACGATTTTGCAGAAAATTCAACTTCGAACTTCAAGCCGCCGCAACGGAAGACGCCATTGTCTTGTCGCTCGGCTCTACGCATAGTTTTCCGCTTGATGAAGTTTTTTCCTATCTCAATTCGAAAACCGTTCGTGACATCTTAATTCAAGCGGTATTCGATTCCCCGATGTTCGAATTGCGCTGGCGGTGGAATGCGACCAATTCGCTCGCCATGCTTCGGCGTCGAAACGGCAAGAGAGTTCCTGCGCAGCTTCAGCGCATGAATGCGCAGGATTTGGTTGCGCTGATTTTTCCTGATCAATTGGCTTGCCTTGAAAATATCGCCGGAGACCGGGAAATTCCCGACCACCCGCTCGTTCGCCAGACCATCAGCGATTGTTTATTCGAAGCGATGGCGGTTGACGAACTGGAAATTTTATTAAAAAGGATCGAAGATAATTCAATACAGCTTATTGCAAAAGATCTGCGGGAACCCTCTCCGTTGTCCGAAGAAATTCTCAACGCTCGCCCCTACGCATTTCTCGACGATGCGCCGCTGGAGGAACGAAGATCGCGCGCGGTCGCTAATCGTCGCTTTGTCGATCCGTCGGACGCATCGGAACTCGGCAAACTCGATATTGCCGCTATCCGGGCCGTTCAATCCGAAGCATGGCCTGATGCGGAAAATAAGGACGAATTGCATGATGCTCTTGTTCTTTTGGGATTCATGACGGAAACTGAAATAAACAAAAACCCGGATTGGAAAAAATATTTTGATGAACTGGCTGCGCATGGACGCGTTTCCGTATTGTACACTGAGCGAAATAGAATTCCGCTCTACATCCCCATCGAACGTCTCCCGCAATGGAAGACTATTTTTCAATCGTTTCAATTGACTCCGGAATTAGTTCTACCCGACCGACTAATGAATCAAGTGTGGACGAAAGAACGGGCGTTGGCGGAAATAGTTCGCGGCCGGCTCGAGGGCCTCGGACCCGTAACGGCAACCGACATTGCCCGGTCATCAGATATGGAACTTTCTTCCGTCGAGACGGCCTTGCTCGCGCTGGAAAATGAAGGATTTGTTTTTAGAGGACAATTCACATTGACGACAACAGAAACCGAGTGGTGCGAACGACGGCTTTTGGCGCGCATTCACCGCTACACTCTGGATAAATTGCGTAAGGAGATCGAACCCGTTTCTGCCGCTGATTTTATGCGTTTCTTGTTTTCATGGCAGCATGTGGATCCGTCGGAAAAATTAGAAGGCCCGGACGCCTTGCAGGTTGTGCTTCATCAGCTGGAAGGCTTCGAAGCGCCTGCGGCGGCATGGGAATCAGATATTCTTCCTGCGCGTATTGCCGACTATGATCATCATTGGTTAGATATGTCTTGCCTTTCGGGCAGAACTTCCTGGGGACGTTTTCGAATTCAGAAAAATTCCGGCAAAAGCCCCGTGAAGTCCACGCCGATCATGCTGGTGCAGAGAACGAACGTTTCGTTTTGGAAACGCCCACACGAATCGGGCACAGAAATAAATCTTTCTCTCCCAGCTTCACAAATCATGGAATTTCTCACGCAACGCGGCGCCTCTTTTTTTCACGATCTTGTTGAAAAAACAGGTTTGTTAAAATCGCAGGCGGAAGACGCTATTGGCGAATTAGTTGCCGCCGGGTTGATCGTTTCGGATAGTTTTGCCGGATTACGCGCGCTGCTCGTTCCCGCCAAATACAAACTTGCAGGTACTAAAACGCGTGGACGCAAGCAGGCCCCTTTTACCATGGATCAGGCCGGGCGGTGGACTTTATTACATGAAGTTCATACCGAAGAAAAACAAATACCGGATTCGGAGGTGCTTGAAATAACGGCCAGGATATTGCTAAAACGCTACGGCGTGATGTTCCGTAAACTCGCCGATCGAGAGGCTGTTGCGCCGCCGTGGAGGGAATTGGTCAGGGTGTACCGCAAACTCGAAGCGCGCGGCGAGATTCGCGGCGGCCGGTTTGTCGAAGGCGTTTGGGGGGAACAGTTTGCGCTTCCCGAAGCATTAACCAAGTTGCGATCTATACGTAAGGAGGAAAAATCCGGAAAACTTATTTCCATCAGCGCGGCCGATCCGCTCAATTTACAGGGCATTCTGACGCCCGGGAAAAAAGTTTCCGCATTTTTGGGTAATCGAATGCTCTATCGTGACGGCGAACCGTGTGCCGTGCACGAAAGCGGGGAGAACGTTTTTCTAGTTCAAGCCGATGATAGTGAAAAATGGAAATGGCAAAACGCGCTGATCCGCCGAACAATCTCGCCCCTACTTCGTCCCTATCTCGGTAAGGGAATTGCATAATCGTTTCGAAAACACGTGAACCTCTCGCAACCAAATCCAAAAAATATCCTTTTATAAATCTTTTAGCCGGAGTGATGAAATTGTTAACCTTTTAAACGATTCATACGTCTTATGTATAGTTGCATAGACAAACGGAGGCCCTATGGATGAAGAAATTTTGTTGTTTCCCGCTTTAATGCTGCTCGCCGGCTGGGCATTGTGGCTTTGGTGGAAAAGATACCAAGCTGGCCAGTCTGAACGGTTGAAACGTTTAGAGATCCAACATGAGCTTGTGAAAAAATTTTCTGCCAGCAGCGAATTTATTGATTTTGTTCAAGGCGAGCAGGGAAAACAGATTTTTATTCATACGGAATCAAAGCCTCAATTGAAAATAATACGATTTTTGACTGCAGCGGTTATGCTGATCCTCATCGGTGTCGTAATGCTGATCAACGGGTATTCCTATCGATTTGAAACAGACTCTAATTATGTAACCAAAGCTCAGGACCTATATTACTGGGGAAGCCTGGCCATCGCCATCGGATTGGGATTTTTGATCAACGCGGCCATAACCCTGCGCTTAGCGAAAAAATGGAATTTATTTAAAGACCGCGAGTAATCCGCGCATGGAGGAAACGGAATTCAAACTCTTTTACGAAACCCATGCGAAACCGCTTTGGGCGTATGTGTATCGTCTCACTAGGGACGACGTGCTGTCCGATGATATCGTGCAGGAAAGCTTTATACGCTTTTTGAATCGCGAGTTGGCTTCGCTGTCGGAATCACAAAAAAAATCT
>JAEUSJ010000114.1:3345-10239 GCA_016788215.1 bacterium
ACGATACTTTGGAAAGTAAAACCGTCAACACAGCGGATAAGGTGGATTTCGAGCGGGCATTTGACCAATTGCCCCCACAATACCAATCGCTTTTGTGGCTGGCCTATGCGGAAGATTACCGTCATGAAGAAATTGCCGATATTCTAAAAATAAAAACCCAAAGCGTGAAAGTTCTGCTTTTCAGGGCAAAAAAACGAATGAGCAATATATTGAAGGAATTGGGAATCACGGGAGGAATATGAAATGATACTTTGCGAGCATGAATCCGAAACGCGGCAGGCAATGGCCGATGGCCACTGGAGCGATGCATTGCGGCAACACTCGATAGGATGTGAGTCGTGCCGTTTAACCATCGGCCTTTATCCGGCAATAAAAAATCTGTCCGAGAAAACCAATATAAAAGCTTCGCTTCCTTACTACAGGTGGATATTAGTTCAGGCTGAAATGCAAAAGGAGAAGGCACGACATGAGCTGTTGCAGCGCATTTCCCTAATCGCCGTCAGCGGAACCGTTGCCGTCTGTATTCTTATCGTTACGGGAATATATTATGCCCAGGGTTATTTACCGGATACCGCTATTAGTCATATTACAAGGTTCGATTTTCCAATCATCGGAATCCTGACCGCTTTATGGATCATTTCGGAATTTCAATTACGGACGTTTTTTAATCTAAAATCTGAATAGGAGTTCTTATGAAAATTTCAAAAACATTCATTTTCGTTTTATTTTCCGTTGTCACGTTTAACCAATGCACTGCGCAAGACCCGGATTCAAAAATCAACGCGTCCGACAAGAAAGTTGTGATAAATACGATGGTCTCCTTACTCAAGGAAAACTACGTTTTTGTAGAAAAAGCGGATGCAATTGAAAAAGAGCTGAATACGAAACTCGCTACCGGCCAGTACGATAAGCAGGAAACGATCAATTCATTCGGAGATCAGCTCAATATCGATCTTTCAACTGTTTTGAATGACAAACATGTACAAATTTATTTTAGCCCGAAGATTGTCCGGCAATTACGAAATGAATCCAAAGGCAATAAGGATCAAGCGCCAGATGAGCAGTTTGTCGCCATGCTAAAAAATGAAAACTTCAGAATGAGAAAGGTGGAAATTCTGCATGGAAATATCGGATATTTCAAAATTGACAATTTCGTAGAATTGAAATACTGCAAGGAAACTTTAACCGGCGCCATGAATTTTATCTCTAATTCTTCGGCTATTGTCCTCGACTTGTCGGATTGCGGAGGAGGTCCGTCTGAAACGATGGATTTTATCTTAAGTTACTTTTTACCTGAATCAACGAAGATCGGTGAACTTAAGTTTAGAAAAAATAATGAGGTTAAGGAATATTATACGGTAAAAGACCCAAGCATCAAGAAATTAACCGATTTGCCCTTATATATTCTGGTAAGCAATAATACGGCTTCGGCTGCGGAAGGCCTTGCAGCTTGTTTGCAGGAGTATAAAAGAGCGGTTGTCATCGGCGGTCAGACAAAAGGTCTGGGAAACCCCGGCGAGCTTTTCGTTATAAATGATGTGCTGTACATGTTTATCACGACGGCCGTAAGCGGAACGGCCATGAGCGGTAAAAATTTTAACGGCATAGGTGTAACACCTGATATCACTCTGACGGCATCAAGTCCGTTCAATTTTAATAAAGCAATGGCCGAAGTATGTCTGTCGTTATCCAAAAAGGCTAAAGATAAAAAATTAAAAAACGCTTCCAAATGGCTCTTGTTTGAATACGAATCCATGGCGGAGCCCGATATAGCCGATACCGGATTCCTGCGATCCATTCTTGGTAACTATCAAGACGGTGCAAAGATACTATCGGAAAACGGAAGTATTCATTATTTCAATGGCAGTAGTAAACGAAAGTTGACCTACATGAGCAAAAGCACTTTTTCGGTTGAAGGCAGAAAGGACTATAGAGTTTTTTTTCCTAAAGATCTTAATAAAATGAAAATCTTATGGTTTGATGACACAGAAGACGTGATCAAAAGAATAGATTGATTCACAATTATTGACCCCCTTTTTTAACAAGTACAATGCGAAAAATATTATGAAAAAAATATTATACCTAACCCTTCTATTAACGGCATGCAACAGCGACCAGAAAGCCGACTTGGCCTACGACACATCGGTCGCAAACCCGGCTTACACGGCCTTGCATCCGAAAGTACTGTTTGATGAAGCGCATAATAATTTCCACACAGCTGACGGACGCTATAAACCTTTTACCAATCTGATCCGAAACGACGGTTATATCGTTGAACAAAATAAAAAGTCATTTACGAAAGAATCCTTAGCAGGTTATTCCGTTTTAGTGATCTCGAATGCAAAAGGAAAAGTTGAAAAATATTTGTCGGCGTTTGATGAGGAAGAATGCGATGCCGTTCGCGACTGGGTGGAAAATGGCGGTTCCTTATTGCTGATCGCCGATCATTATCCGATGGGATCGGCAGCGCAGCCTTTGGCAACAAGATTTGGCGTAACCATGGGAAACGGATCGGTGGAGGATTCCGTTCACTTCGAGGGTTCGCCGCAGTGGAAGGATCAATTGGCGTTCAGCCGCGCCAACAAGCTGCTGAAACCCCACCCGATAACCGAAGGCCGAAATTCTTCAGAACAGATTCAGAAAGTGGTCGTCTTCACGGGTCAATCGTTAAAGGGGACGGCTGACGCACATGTGCTTTTGGAATTGAGTTCATCTGCGATGGAAACGATACCGGATTCAATATGGAAAGCTGATGGTAAAACTTATACACGATTTCAAGGCCCTTACCCCATTCAAGACAAATGCATGGGGCTGGCAATGAATGTCGGAAGAGGCCGCGTAGTTATCCTGGGTGAAGCCGCATGCATAACGGCTCAATCTGACGACACCGGAAAATTCGGAATGAATGTTCCGGGAAACGACAACCGCCAGTTTGCGCTAAACGTGATGCACTGGTTGTCAGGGCTTTAAAAATTTTCCACAGATACCGCTGATTTGCGCAGATAAAAGTTTCCGCGTGAATTTGCGAAATCTGAGTGAGAAAATCGGTCGTAACAGTTAAAACTGAAACTGCTCCACGATCTCGTGCGACATCTTCACATTGAATGAATCGATGCGTTTGAGAATCGCCAGAAGATCCAGATGCGAATTGCTTGAATTCAACGTATCTTCTCCGCCTTTAGCCATACGCATCATATGCGCTGCGCGAAGTTTAACTTCCTGTTCTGAAATCGAGTGCTTAGTGTCAATAATTTCTTGCGCCACTAATTTATCTTCTTTCATTAATGCATCCAGGGTTTTATCTAAACGCCCTTTTATCAGCGTATAGAACTGGTTCAGATCGCTCTCGCCTTCCGGGGAGAACTTCCATTTATTATCAACAAATCGTTCCGACTGTTCTGCAAGAGCAAGTCCGATTCGTTCGCTGATATGCCGCAGATCGTCGATGGTCAAGAGTACGCGCATGAGCTGCTTGGACTGCGATAAACTGATACTCTTCTGAGAAAGCCTTGTCAGATAGCGCCGGATCGCATTCTCCAGCAGATTTGCGTTTTTCAGGAGTTCACGAACTTTAGCAAGTCGTTCTTCGTTATCCGGTTTGTATAAATTCAGCGCCTCACCGTACATTTGTTTCACGATATCAACCAAACGCCCTTCTTCCAACTGCGCTTGCTGCAGCGCAATATCAGGAGTCTCCAGATAAGCATTGTTCAAATACTTAGGCTTGAATTCCTCGCCCTCCGCTTTTTCAGGAATCAGTTTCGTGATCAGTTTTGCCGTTAGCGGAACAAATGAAATCAAAAGTGCGGCCGTCATTAAATTGAAGATCATGTGGCCGTTCGCGATTTGACGCGGAATGGAATCCGAGCCCATCCACTGGGTTATGTTGACAGTCATGTTCTCAAACGGAATAAGGAATGGCGTAAATATCACAACGCCTATAATACTGAACATCGTATGCGCGACTGCCGTCCGTCTGCCGTTAGTTGACGCGCCAATAGCCGACAATATCGGCGTCACGCACGTTCCGATATTTGCGCCAAACACCAGCGGCATGGCCGACTGCAGGCTGAGCAACCCTTCGCTCGCCAGCACCACGCATAAACCGATTGTGGCGCCGCTGCTTTGAATGACGGCCGTAAATAACGTGGACGCGAGAATACCCAGCAACGGGCTTTTTCCGAATTCTATCAGCCAAGCAATAAATGCCGGCATGGATTTAAGCGGCCCTATCGCCTGGGACATCACCGCCATACCGAAAAATATGAAGCCAAAACCGAGAATTATTTCACCGAGATAAATATAAAATTTTCGTTTGGTCATGATGGTGATCAGAAAACCTCCGCCGACCAGTAATAGCGCGTAGTCCGAAACGTTGAATGCGATCAACTGGACCGTGATCGTCGTTCCAATGTGCGCGCCCATCAGGACGCCGATCGCCTGCTGCAATGTCATGAGCGCAGTACTCACCAGGCCAACGACCATGACGGAGGTCGCCGAACTGCTTTGTACAATGGCCGTAACCACTATTCCAACAAGCAGTCCGAGAAAACGGTTGCTGGTCAATGCGCTGAGGATGCCGCGCAGACGGTCACCGGCAATTTTCTGCAATCCGCCGGACCCAAGTCCCATGCCGTATAGAAAAATACCGAGGCCACCGAATAAACCAATCGCCAGAAAAAGCCACCACATAGTACGTTGCGCCCGTACCACCACATGCGGCGTATCTCCGGCCATTTTTGCTGTGCGGGCAATAATTATGTAATCGCCGGCCGCATCGCCAAGCGTGAAGGAATTTTCTGCGATGCCCTGCGAATCGGTTTCGACTGCTTTTAAAGCAAGTTTATCTCCTTTCGCTTTGCCCGGTTTTTCGATGAGTTCAAATGTTACAAGCGCTCCGGTAACCGGTTTACCCTGATCGTCCGTTACCTGAAATCGGATCGGCGCTCCGAGTTCGGTTTCGGTCAGGCCTACAAACAACTTTTGGCCGGGCTGATAGGAAACATTTTTCACGATGTGTGTGTCCTGAGCGAATGCCAGAACTGGAACACAAATCATCCACCACCACGCAATTATCTTTTTCATATTCCGCTCCTCAAAATAAAAAAGGTGTATGTTAGGCATACACCTTTAAGAGAACATTTAACTTAACACATAGACTGGTTATAAATTGTAAATCGGACATAATAACAATCCAGCAGTTCAGGCAAGTGATCCGACATTGAAGTAAATTTCCAGAAAAATTTATGCATTTACAACTGTTTTTTTGGAACTGGAAAAGCTTGTTTTTCAGCAATGTCCATGCTTCAGAAGTGACAGGTTAAAAATAACGGTAAAGCAGGAGAAACGCGATGGGGATCGCAAAACCAATCAGGGTCAGAATTGCTCCCCGTCCTTTGATACCCTGTTTTCCTTTTAATATAAATAAACCTGAGATTGACAGAAAAATAAGGAACACGGCAAATACATCGGATACCCACGTCCATATTTTTTTTGCATGATTCAGGTGCAGATAGTTCATATCAAAAAGCACATCGCGTTCTTGAATTTGTTCCTCGATGATGACTCCGGTTTGGATATTATACGTCAACGTACTGCCGTCAAAGAAGATTTTCAGTTCATACGGGCTGGAACGGAAACTACTCTTTACCGGCGCTGTGAGACTAACATGTTTCAGAACATGCGCTACCATTTCATCCTGACCCCGAACATCAACCGCCGGAATCTTGTATTCAACTCTTGAAACACTGTAATTCGGATTCCAATCCTGAATGTGATTGACCGCAATTCCCGAAATGGCAAAGATCAAAGTAAATCCGACCGTCAAATAACCTACATCACGATGTAAGGAGCGGTTTAATTTATATAATGCTAAGTTAGATTTTCTGTTTTCCATTTGTTCATCCTAATGTTTCTTAATCAGTAATAACAACTGTATTACTGCACATTAACGTGCATCCCCAAGAAAGGGTTTATTTCTCTGCGCCAGCAAGCCAATGCACCCAGATATAGTTCCTATAACTGAAATCCCTAATAACTTTAAAGACATTGACTTTACATCATGGTCAACCTATCTTACAAAAACCAACGTCCTGACGTTTTAATTTAACACAAGGAGAAGACTATGAAATTGCGATCATTATTTCGCAGTTCGTTATTTATCATTTCCTGTGCATTATTATTAATTTCCTGTCCGGAAGATTCGAAAAAAGACTCATTACCTGGCAGCCAATGGATATTGGTAACATTCGATGAAGACACTGTGGGGTATATAGAATATGTCGAATTCACCGACGACCAAGTAAATTTTTATGAGGATGAGGAAACTTGCTGGTATTATTATTTTGATACCTATGAAATCGACGGCGACACGCTTGTTCTCGATGGCGGCGAATATTCAGTGGAATTTCACCTGGATGGCAACCAACTCCGCATTATTAAC
Organism: bacterium; assembly: GCA_016788215.1. GTDB lineage: Bacteria > CLD3 > CLD3 > SB21 > SB21 > SB21. The sequence continues at coordinate 9,788 of JAEUSJ010000114.1, forward strand.
GGCAGCTATGAATGGGTTTACAAAGCGGCTAGTTTTGACCCCGACGATTTTAACATATGTGAAGCCGTCAAGCGATCAGCTAAATGGAATCCTTCGAAATAAAATATCTCTTACAAACTGTAATCTATAAAAGCTTTCAGGGTTAACCAGAAAGCTTTTTTTATAACTAACCCGACTCGCCATCGATTTTTACCAAATGACTGCGCCGGTTCCCCGGATCTGATAAATCGTAACCGGGCCGGTCACACTTGCCGGATCGAAAGTGCCGCCTTTTTCTTCTGCCTGGTGCTCATAATATTTCAACGCGTTTTCTTTGGAAAGTTCTATCGACTCGACAACGCCTTCCACTCTCGCTGTCTTACCTTTTGCCGTTACCGGAAAAATAATCTCGCCGTCTTCCACTTTAATTTTGATTTTCTGAAATTCCGCATCGCTCGCCAGTTCCATCCAGC
>JAEUSJ010000115.1:0-2173 GCA_016788215.1 bacterium
AGACCCTAATGTGAAAAACTTAATTTTCCTGAAGAATTGCCCATTCTGCCCATGCAGAATGGGTTTTTTATTTGTTGTTAATATTCAATTTCGATACGGTGACTTTTATCAAAAATAGATTGACAATTCACAATCATTTCAATATATTTCGTTGCCTTTTTAAAAAACGGCAATGTTCTCTTAATGATTGATTTTATTGTGAATTTTGGCTTATGACGGAGCCAAAGCTTCGTTAATATAAAAGAGAAAATATTGCAGAGCGCAAAAAAAACCTCTAATAAATACATCACACTTCTAGTGATGTTCGATGCCAGCTCTGATCCTAAAAGCTTTCGCATTCGAATGAGTCGGCTGAAGCTTTTAGCCGGTTTTTTAGCGATAGCGCTGCTCTTTTTTACAGGCTCTTTAATTTACTATTATGCGTATTCTTATAAAATTTTTTATTACGACGACCTTCAGAAGAAATATGATCAGCTAGCAGCTGATAATAAACGCATCAGGCTGATTGAAAGACAATACCGACTAGTCAAGCAGGAAAATGAGAAGATTCGAATGGTGTTCGGCCTTTTGGGCAACGTACAGGATTCTGTGAGCAACGGTCCTGGCAGTACAACGGTTGCCAACGAGAAAAATTTAGATCTGTATTCCTATGCGGACGACAATTTGTCCAAAAGCCAGATAAAGGGAATGGATCAGGAAAGGGCGATACCTTCTGATTATTTAATGTATACGAAGATCATTCCTTCGCTTATGCCGGTTAACAGCCGCTTCATTTCGCAGGGATTTTCTAAAGGAAATAAGATGAATGATTTATTTGGAAATAGCTCCCATTTAGGATACGACATCGTTGCTGAGGAAGGCGCACCCGTTAAGGCCGCATCCGACGGATGGGTGGTCATGGCGGATTGGCTGAGCGACTATGGCAACACGGTCATTTTGTATCACGGATTTGGTTTTTTTTCGGTCTATAAACATGCTCAGTATCTGTTGTGTCGCGAGGGCGGATTTGTTAAGGGCGGCGATATTATTGCGACCGTAGGAAAAACGGGGCAACTCGCGACGGGAACTCATCTACATTTTGAAATATGGAAAGACGGAATACCGCAGGATCCGGCAGAGTATATTCCGCAATTTCAGGATATTCTTAAGGTCTCAACCGTTCGTCACTAAGCAGAGAAAAATTATGGCAAAAGAAAATGAAATTCAGTCCGGGACCAATCTCAACCTGATCGGACGCGGAACGGTAATCGTCGGCGCGATCACGGCCTCATCGAGTATTCGAATTGAAGGAGAAATCAAAGGAAAAGTCGTGTGCCACGACCTCGTGACAGTCGGATCTTCAGGAAATGTAGAAGGTGATATTGATGCTAAAAATATCGTAATCGGCGGCAAAGTCAGCGGTAATATTTCCGCGCAGGATAAACTGGTGATGGAAGCTAAATCCGGCGTTATGGGCGATCTTCGTGCGCGACGGCTTGTGGTTGATGAAGGCGCAACATTCGATGGTAAATGCTCGATGAAAGCTGCAAAAGAAAAACCGCTGATCATTTCGGAAAACCCGGCAGCGGGTGAAATGAAGATCGTAAAAGGTTAGTTTTGAATTCGAATGATAAAAAAACTCTGAAAAACTTTGCTGACTCGTCCCGTCAATTGGGCCCGTTCATGACGTGGGGGTGGCAGTTTGCTTTGACCTTAGGTTTTTTGTCGTGGTTTGGTCATTGGCTGGATGAAAAATATGAAACCAAGGTTTTATTTGTTTTAACGGGCGTTTTCTTGGGTCTCTTTGGAGGGTTCTATAATTTGTACAGGATTGTTTCTAATTTGCCTAAACCTAGTCATACGAAAACAGAAAAAGATAAATTGTGAGCCAAAAATATTTTTTACTGACCGTGCTGACTATTACGTGCGTGGTTTTCTTTATTATGAATGCATTTCTAATTGAGACAAATGAAATCACGGTGGTTATGAGTGCCTGCGGATTAGCTTTAGTGCACGTCTTATCCGGCTTTTACATGACGCGATGGGCATTTAATAAATCCATGAAGCTTTTTCTTGGTATTGTCATGGGGGGTATGGGAATTCGCATGCTGCTCGTGGGTATATTGATCGTCATTTTGGTCAAAGTTGTCGATATTGATATAAAATTGTTCATTGTCACATTTGGTATTTATTA
>JAEUSJ010000115.1:2273-10180 GCA_016788215.1 bacterium
GGTATATTGATCGTCATTTTGGTCAAAGTTGTCGATATTGATATAAAATTGTTCATTGTCACATTTGGTATTTATTATCTCCTGTTTCAAATGGTGGAGCTTTACTTTATTAATCGAGGTCTCCAGTTGAAGAAGGTGATGAAGAGCTGATGTCCATGCAGGAACCGGCTCTGGCGCAAGAACGGCCGCTTATTTATTGACCCGCATATGCGGACTTAAAACAGGAAAATAGAACGCATGCTATTGAATTTACTGCAAGATCCCCACGCCCGGCAAGAGGGCACCAAGGCTGCAGCTAAGGCAGTCGAAGAAACAGGAAAAGTTGACATTGGCGGAACCATTCTTCACCACATCACTAATTCGCACGAACTCGAATTACCGTTTTTTGGCGTAGTTAAACTCCCGCATTTTGACCCTATCCACATCGGGGGTATGACGATCGACCTGTCTCCGACCAAACACGTTGTGATGATGTGGGTTGTAGCATTATTGCTGCTGTTGGTATTTACAGTATTGGCAAGGCCAAAATTAATCCCAAAAGGGCTTTATAATTTTTTTGAATCTATCATTGTTTATATCCGCGAAGAAGTTGTTCGTCCGAATTTCGGTGAAAAAACCGATGCCTATGTTAATTATTTCTTAACGGTTTTCTTTTTCATATTGTTCGCCAACCTGCTGGGATTGATTCCCTTCGGATCAACTGCAACCGGCAATATTGCCGTGACCGCGACGCTGGCCGTATGTACTTTTTTGGTCACCCAGTATTCTGCCGTAAAAGCGCAGGGCATTGTCGGATATTTCAGGCATTTGATGGGAGGCATAGACCAAATGGACATGAATATTGCGATGAAGGCCGTACTGATTATTATAATGGTTCCTGTCGAATTCATCGGACTTTTTACCAAACCCTTTGCTCTTTGTATCCGTCTTTTTGCGAACATGACTGCAGGCCACGTGGTGATCCTGTCGCTGATAGGATTGATCTTTGTTCTGAAATCCGTATTTGTGGGCATTTTCGTTTCCATTCCGATGGCGTTGTTTATTTACATGCTGGAGATCTTCGTTGCTTTCTTGCAGGCGTATGTTTTCACGTTATTATCCGCGATCTTCATCGGTATGGCATTACACAGCGGTCACGAAGAACATGCTGTGGAAGCTGAACATCATTAAGCAATTTTTTGAAATGAAATACATAGCAATTAAACTCATTCACTACATTATTTAACGGAGGAATTTCACATGGAAGCTATTGGATTAGGATATTTGGGTGCGGGTCTGGGCGCCGGTTTAGCAGTGTTGGGCGCGGGGCTTGGTATTGGTAAGTTAGCCGCTTCAGCTCTGGAAGGCGCTGCACGTCAGCCGGAAGCAACGGGCGATCTTAGAACGACCATGATCATCGCGGCCGCTCTGATCGAAGGTGTAGCGCTTTTTGCAGAAGTTATTTGTATCCTCATGGCGTTGAAATAATCTGCATTATTATGATATAGGCGGTGGGAGGACGGATTCCCTCCCATCGCTTTAGGTATATCCATATCCGGATTTATTAAAAAATATTTTAAACGGAAGAATTATGAAAACATTGTTAATCACTTTTATGCTTTTGGAAGAAGGCGGGCATAAAGGCGGGTTGTTGGACATTGATCCGGGCCTTATCATATGGACACTCATCACTTTCGGATTACTTCTTGTCCTACTGGGTAAGTTTGCATGGAAGCCGATCATTACGACGCTGCAGGACCGGGAAACCAAGATCAAGAACTCCCTGGAGCAGGCGGAAAAAGCACGTCGCGACGCCGAGGGACTCATCGCCAAGAACAATGAAATGCTGGCGCAGGCCGAACGTGAGGCGCAGGACATCGCGCGCAAGGCAAAAGAAAACGCTGAAAAACTTAAGAATGAAATAGCGGAGCAGGCAAAGATTGAAGCGGTTAAACTTCTTCAAACTGCCAAAAAAGAAATCGATAACGAAAAAAATTCCGCCTTAGTATTTTTGAAGAACGAAGTGGCTGCCATGGCCGTTCAGGCTGCCGGCAAGATCATCGGCGCTAATTTGGACGCTGAAAAACACAGAAAACTCGTGGACGATTTTATTAAAGAAATGCCAACAAGTAAGAATTAGTTGTGTCGGTTTAAAACTGACCGGACGTTTTATACAGTGGAATGAAGGATATTTTGATTCATGAAAAATAAAAAAACCGCGCATCGTTATGCGAATGCACTGCTGGGAATGGCCAATGACAAGAAATTGCTGGATAGAATTTATAATGATGTACTTCATATTCATTCCATTATCGGACAATCCGCTGACTTCAATACATTCTTGAAGAACCCGATCATTACTACGATTCAGAAAAAAAATACTTTCAAAGCGCTTTTTGAGAAAACCTTATCCAAAGAGACGCTGGATTTTATTTTCGTATTATGCACTAAAGGACGTGAAGATATATTGGATGAGGTTATCGTGGATTTCATGGCGCTGCACGATGAACAGAAGGGCATTATAAAAGCGGAAGTCGTATCCGTTGTCGATCTAGATTCCAAACAAATCGAGGTCTTGACAGGAAAGCTGGCTGCGTTTTCCGGTAAATCCCCCCGGCTGAGTTTTCGCAAAGATCCTCAATTGATCGGCGGGTTCTTGGTTCGCCTCGGTGACACGGTGATCGACGGTTCCGTGAAGCGGCAATTGGAACGGCTCCGCGAGCAGTTCTCAGAGTAAACAGGAAACAATCTGAAAAATTTATATATAAAACATACATCAATATAAGAGGATAGGTATTATGGCTGTATCAGTGAGACCGGATGAAGTTTCAAGTATTTTGAAACAACAGCTTTCTCAGTTTGAAAGAGAAATTGACACATATGAAACCGGCGTGGTATTACAGGTTGGCGACGGTATCGCGCGCATTTACGGATTATCGAACGCGATGTCGAGTGAACTTATAGAATTTCCTCACGGAATCATGGGCATGATCTTAAACCTTGAGGAAGATAATGTCGGCGCTGTGCTTTTCGGCGAAACCGAAATGATCAAAGAAGGGGACATTGTAAAACGTACCGGCAAGATTGCGGAAGTTCCCGTCGGCGAAGAAATGCTCGGCCGAGTCGTGAATGCGCTCGGACAGCCGATTGACGGCAAGGGCCCGATTCATTCTAAACACACGTCGCTGATCGAACGAAAAGCGCTCGGAGTGATTGAAAGACAGTCGGTGAAAGAACCTTTAGCGACCGGCATCAAAGCGATAGACTCAATGATCCCGATCGGAAGAGGCCAGCGTGAACTCATTATCGGCGACCGTCAGACCGGAAAGACCGCCGTTGCGGTGGACACAATCATCAATCAAAAAGGGAAAGACGTTTATTGTATCTACGTCGGTATCGGCCAGAAAGAATCGACGATCGCTAAAGTTGTAAAAATTCTGGAAGACGCCGGCGCGATGGAATATACCATCGTCGTTTCCTCATCGGCATCGGAAGCGGCTCCGCTGCAGTTCATCGCACCGTACAGCGGCGCGGCCATGGGCGAATTTTTCCGTGACAGCGGCCGACACGCGCTGTGCGTCTATGACGACTTGTCCAAACATGCGGTTGCTTACCGCCAGGTCTCGCTTTTGCTCCGCCGTCCTCCAGGGCGTGAAGCCTATCCTGGCGACGTTTTCTATCTGCATTCACGATTACTGGAACGCGCCGCGAAATTAAATGATAAGTTAGGGGGCGGCTCCCTGACCGCGTTGCCGATTATTGAAACGCAGGCGGGCGACGTTTCGGCCTACATACCGACGAATGTGATTTCGATTACTGACGGGCAGATATTTCTGGAATCAAATTTATTTTACTCCGGCGTGCGTCCGGCCATCAACGTCGGTATTTCCGTGTCCCGCGTCGGCGGCAGCGCGCAGATCAAAGCAATGAAGCAGGTTGCCGGCCGGTTGCGACTGGAACTTGCGCAATACCGTGAACTGGAAGCTTTTGCAAAATTCGGCTCTGATCTTGACAAGACGACGCAGCAGCAGTTACGCCGCGGAGCGCGACTGGTGGAGATTCTCAAGCAAGGCCAATATCAGCCTTATTCATTTGATAAGCAGATCGTGATCATTTTTGCCGCGACGAACGGATTTCTAGATGAAATCCCGGTAGAAGAATGTAAACGATTCGAAAAAGAACTGCTTGAGAATATAGAACTGCGCCACAAAGCGTTGACGGACCAAATCATGGCTAAAAAAGAATTAACTGACGATTTTCGTAGTCAACTGAATACGATCATCGACGATTTCAAAAAGGCATTTAAAATCAAAGGAGTCTAATGAAAAATCTAATCACTATGGTCGTCGGCATTGCGCTTTTGACCTCCATCATTTCCTGCGGGCCTAAAGAAATTCCTGCGGACAGCATGGCGAAGATCATGATGAAGATGTTGGTTGATAAAAAAACCAGTACCAGTCAGAATCCGAAAGATATTGCCAATGACGTCGTTAGCCCGTACAGCAAAGCGGAAGGTTTCTCCGCAGACGATTTTAAATTCACTGCAGAGATGTATGATAAGGATATGGAAAAAGCCAAAGGGATCGGAGAGGCCATAAACAAAATCGCCAAAGAGGACCCTGAACTTGGCAAAGCATTTACTAAAGTGATGTTGGAAGAAGAATTAAAAGCCCAGGGAATGGATGCGGAATCTATTTCGAAAATGATGGGTGAGTTCGACAAAGAAATGGAGAAAAAAGAAGATACTAAATAACAGCAGTGTACTAAAGTAAAGGACGTTGCTATGAAATTGAAATGGATATTAACTAGCGTCATCGCTGCGGCGATGATTGCGGGATCCGGGTGCAGCAAGCAGCCGAAAGAAGTTCCCATGGAAACCTATGTTAAGATCTGGTTCAAGGTCTTTTCCGACGACGCATTCATGAAAAAACATCAATCGCCGGCGGAAGCTACCAATGAAGAGCTCGAACCTTTTACAAAACCGTTTAATTATTCGCCGGATGATTTTAAATTTACTTACAAGCAGATCAATTCGAATCCCGATCTGAAGAAAAAGTTTGACGATCTGTCGCTTCAGTATTTAAGTGAAAAATCTTCAAGTACGTTGCGCGAGGGAGAGTCCATCAGAAACGCAGACAGCACTAAAAAGGAAACGCCGTAAACGGTATGAGTAAGAAGATTATGTTCGGGCTGATAGTCTTAATTATGTTATTAGGATGTCAATCAAAACAGAAAAATGCGCGGGAAATTCCGCTGGACTCATTTGTAAAAATGTATGTGTCGGCGTTGCGTGAAGATAGTCTTATGAAACAGTATCAAAAGCCGGAATCGTATCCCGAACCGGCGCTGGACTCGATCGGGAAAATGTACGGTTTTTCATCAATCGATTTCAAACATACATACCGGGCTATCGCCGTTGATCCGGTTAAGAAAGTCGCGCTGGACAGCCTGTTGAAACAAGCGATTGAAGCCGAAGCGATGAAGAGTTTGAACGAGAAAGAAATTGAAAAAAATTAAAGGGAATTATGGCTACGTTACGTGAAATCAAACGACGCATTGTCAGTGTAAAAAGCACTCAAAAGATCACGAAAGCTATGAAGATGGTTGCGGCCGCCAAACTGCGCCGGGCACAGGAAAATATCATTTCCGCGAGGCCGTATGCCTATAGCTTGGGTTCGTTGATCAAACATCTTGCGAATTGCGACGTTGCGAGGCTAAATCCGCTGATCAGCAAACGTGATGTCAAGAACGTTTTGCTGGTCGTCGTGACGGCCGACCGCTCCTTATGCGGAGCTTTTAACAGCACGATTATCCGTAAAGTTAACAGCCTGATGAGTAACGAATTTAAGACGTTTCATGACAAAGGGCGTCTCAAATTAGTTACCGTTGGGAAAAAAGGGGACGAATTTTTTGTTAAGAGGCAATTCAAAGTTGCGGGCCGGTTTTACAATTTTTTTAACACCATGAGCATCAGCAATGCCGCAGATATTATCTCCTCTTGCGTAAAAGAATACAATGACGAACGCGCCGATGAAGTGTACGTGGTGTACAACGAATTCAAGTCGGCGTTGCAGCAGAATTTGGTTCTCGAAAAACTACTGCCGGTCGAGCCGGAAAAAGTGGACAGCAGCGATCATCGATATAAAATTGAAACGGATTACATATACGAACCTTCCCAATTCGAGATCATCAATACATTGATCCCGAAACATCTTAACGTTCAGATGTGGCGTATATTGCTGGAATCGTTCGCGGCGGAAATGGGCGCGCGTATGACCGCGATGGATTCCGCAACGGAGAACGCCGGTGAGATGATAAGCACGCTATCGCTGAAGTATAACCGAGCGCGACAGGCGGCGATTACCAAAGAAATTCTTGAAGTGGTCAGCGGAGCGGAAGCGCTGCAGAAGTAAATATATGCGAGCCCACGAAATACATGAAAAGATTTCAAAGGAAATGATTAAGAAAACAGCCATACTCATTCTGTACGCGCTGTTAAATTTACACTCTCTTTTAGGCCAAGAGACAAATAGTGATTTATTTGCTTTTGTAGTTCTTAACATTACGCCGGATGCACGTTCTCACAGCTTAGGAAATACGGTTGCAATTGGTGATCAATGGAACAGCGGTTATTGGAATCCGGCAGGAGTTGGTTTTACGAGAGGTATGGCCCTTCAATACGATCATGTTGGCTATTTTGCGGGTATCTCAAGTCATAATTGGACGGCAGGATATACTCATAAGAAATTCGGGTCCTTAGCCTTTACATATCGTAGAGTAAGTTTTGGTTCAATTAAAAAAACGACTGAAGAGTTCCCTGAAGGAGGAATTGGTTCTTATGAGCCGCATGACGACGTTATTGCACTAAATTATGCTTTCAAAATATTTGACATGGTTTCTTTTGGTGTAACTATTAAGCGCTTTAGCAGTCAAATCGACAAAATTTCGGCGGAAGCTACATTGTATGATTTAGGTGTGATGGCAAAAGTTCCAATTGGGCGAGTTTTAGGGTGTAACAATATCTTGTATATTGGAACCAGCACCGGAAATAATTTGATAGGTAGTAATCCGAAGTATCATGGTAACGGCTCGCTTGTCATCGATTCTCAAAATGTGTTTTTCTCATTTACTTCGATAGCGTTTTTAGTTGAGAGAAATTATCGTATGGGGATTGGACATGGTTTCAGTTATACCAACAAAAACATTTTGAATGGTTCCGCAGAAGTATTTGAAATAGTAAACCATTTCTCCTATCAAGATTTTAGTACTACGAACGTCTTTGTATCCGATCACTCATACAAGTCCGAGCGTGAGGAACTCATTTTCGGAACGGAAATCAATATGCTCGAAATAGCATCTGTACGATTTTCATCAAAAAATTTTATTAGAGGCAATGGAAAAGTATGGGGAGAAAGATATGGTTTTGGTATACAATTGCCTTCAAGACTTTTTATGAAATCTCATTATGAAATTACGCCAAAATTTGAATATTCAGAGCAACGGATGGGGGCTTTGGGGGATATTAACCGATGGAGTTTTGGAATAGATGTGAAATTGTAAACTTTAGTTTAAATTAAATAAATGAGGAAGCAGCAATGAATAAAGGAAAGATAGTTCAGATCATCGGACCTGTGGTGGACGTGGAGTTCAGCGGAGGCACACTGCCGAAAATTATGAATGCCAATACGATCAAACGCCAGGACGGATCTTCGCTCGTGCTTGAAGTGCAACAGCACCTGGGCGAAAACCGCGTTCGTACGGTTGCGATGGATACCACCGACGGTTTAGTTCGCGGCATGGAAGTGATCGATAAGGGCGAGCCTATTACCGTACCGGTCGGCCCGGAAGTGCTGGGCCGATTGCTCAACATTATCGGAGATACTATTGATGGAGGCGAGCCTATTACAACCGGGAAAAAGTATCCGATC
>JAEUSJ010000116.1 GCA_016788215.1 bacterium
GGTATAAGATTAACCAATGTACTTTTTCCCGAACCCGTTTGGCCGACGACTCCGACTATCGTTCCAGGCTCAATACTTAGATTGATATTTTTCAAAACCGTTCGCTGATCTTGATATGAAAAGTTCATATTCCTGAATTCTATCTTACCTCTGAGTTTGGTCACATGACTGACACTGGAATCGTCTTTGATTTTTGGCTGCGTTTCCAAAATCGCATTCATCCGAATCATCGAAGCGGACCCGCGTTGAAAAATACTCAACACCCAGCCCAGCGCAATGATCGGCCAGATCAACATCGCAAGATAAAAATTGAATGCAGCAAAGTGCCCGATAGTTATCTCCTGCAGCGCAATGAGCCTTCCACCAAACCACAGCAACGTGGCTACGCTGAGTCCGATGGTCAGTATGACGCTCGACATCATGATACCCCGCACCCGCACCATGTCCATATTCAACATTACGTACTCTTCACTTAATGAGCGAAACCGGCTGATCTCAAATATTTCCCTGACGTACGATTTTATCACGCGGATACCGGAGAAATTTTCCTGCGCCAGCGAGCTGATATCGGATAATTTTTCCTGAACTTTCTGCGAACGAACGTGAATAAGTTTCGACAACCGGTTAATCGCAAAGGAAAGAACCAACAAAGGAATAAATGCGGCCAACGTAAGCTTTGGGCTAATTTGAATCATGAGCGGAACGACAAAAATAAAAGATACGACCGTGTTAGCCGTGTACATGATGCCGGGCCCAAGTACGTCGCGCACGTTGCTCAAATCGCTGATCATCCGGTTCATCAAATCGCCGGTTTGAGTATTTTGGAAAAACTGAACGTGAAGCTTCTGCAAATGTTTAAAAAAATCTCCCCGTAGATCGTATTCAATTTTCCGTGATGCAACGATAAGCGTTTGACGCATAGCATATAAAAACACCGCGTGCATCAATTCCATGATCACAAATAAGAAAATGTATAAAAAAAGAATTCGAACCCCCCAGTGATCAGATAAAAAACCGGCCCATTGTGCATAGACCGTTATTTCTGCGCCCGGGATAGGCGGACGAAGCGCGTCAATAGCCTCATTCATGAAGGGCACGCTGTGGGATTGGAAAAAATTTTTTAAAACGACAAAAATGAAGCCGAGAATGAAATAATATTTATACTTTATAAAATAGGGCTTAAGCCGATGAAACATTCCAAGTCCTCAGTTCAATAAATATAATTTGTTTTCCGTAATGTACTGCTCAACTTTTTCCGGAAGCATGCCGCCAATAAATTCGCCGTGTGCTACGCGTGAGCGGATATCGGATGAAGAGATTGAAACCAACGGCACTTCCAAAAAAAACGACCTGTCCAAAAATCGTTTTTCTGTCCGAGCCGCGTCGGTATAAGAACGCGGGAAAACAATGAATTGCGTCATGCCGATCAGTCTGTCAGGATCTTTCCACGTCTGCAGTGCTGCTAGCGAATCGGATCCGATGATGAGGTATATTTCCGAATCGGCGTATTTTTTTTTTAACGCATCCAGAGTCTGAACAGTGTAGGAAATACCGCCCAACTTATGTTCAATGTCATTGGATAAAAAATGCGGATGACCGGAAATAGCAAGATTCAGCATATTCCATCGGTGTTCGAATGAAATAATGTTTTGCTGAGGCTTATGCGGTGGATTTGCAGAGGGAATAAAAATAACCTGATCTATATCCGTTTTCTCCAAAACCGTTTCGGCAATGAAAAGATGCCCGTGATGAATCGGATTAAATGTTCCACCGAAAATGCCAAGTTTTGTCATGCCATCCCATTAATCATATGTTCTCAACGGACTACGTTTTTTTCTTATTTTTTTCTTTTTCTTCTTTCTCTTTTATCTTATTCAACAAATTTCCGGCCTCCGTGACCAACTTTTTTTCATGAGGATAATCGCTGATAAATTTGTTTAATATCAATGTCGCTTTTTGAAATTCACCGATCTTAAAATTGCAATATCCTTTCCAGAATCTGGCCTGGCCGGCAAACGGTGAATCATAATAGTCAATGATAACCTGATCGTAGTACACGATAGCGGCTTCAAATTCACTGATTTTCCGGTAAATATTAGCGCTCTCAAAATGTTTTTTTGCCAGTTTCAGCTTGATCGTCGTATAAATCGAATCGACCTCAGATTTTTTTTCACTCTTAGGATAGAGATCCACAAAGTTTTGAACGGCTTCCACGGCTTCATAAGTAAATTTCTGGTCCAGCGCATAACCCGGAGACAATTCATTATAACAGATTACCAAATGATACATGGCACGTTCAACAAATTCGCTGCGGGAGAAACTGGATACTAAACGGTCGTATTCGGAACTGGCAGATACATAATCCTTCTGGCGAAAGTAACATTCGGCCAAATAATATTGCGCATCATCGGCAATATCGGATCCGCTGAACTTATAAGTAATCAGTGAAAATTCATCCGCGGCTTTAACATAACTCTTCTTACTAAAAAACTTCATCGCATACTCAAAATGCTCGCGCGACGTCATGTATTGCGTCACGTTTTTCTTACTGCAGGACATAAAAAGCAAGCTGAACATGATCGTAAAGATAAACGATAAAACTATTTTACGGTACATAGGTTCCTTTATTTTTAAATTACTTTTTTCCATAACTTTCACTTCAAGCCGTAACTGCATCATTCCAGTTTATGAACGGCACTGTCGTAAGCGAGTATATCAGTTTCCGGCTTTCGTCAACTCAAATGTATGTTTGAGAAAAATTTTGAATTTATCGGAATTAGCGAGGCGATCGTATTCTATTTTTACAATCGTCGACGGTTTCCTGTTCGTGGTAATCTGAAATTCCAAGCGCTTTAACTGGTCGTAATAACGATTTTGAAGCGTGTCAATATACGTTCTGTACTTGGCTTCATTTTTTTTGTCGGCCTTGAGCTGCTGGACCAGGCTGTCGACCACCGTACACGTTTTATCGATGTTATTGGACAATTCGGCCTTGAGGCTGTCCAGCGCGCTCTTATAGATTGCCCATTCTTTGGATACACTCGCGTCGGCATATTTCAAGGCTTTGGAAACGTATGTCTGGAAACGTTCGTCATTCATCAGATTTAAAAACTCCGAACGTACCAAAGGCGCCGATTTTTTTCCGCCTTCCAGACTGTCTTTATTATCCGTGATAGCAAAATAATCGTCGTCGCGAAGCTTCGTAATGACTTCCTCGTGCGTTGGATCTTTATCATCCGCCAATGCGCTTATCAATTTTCCAAAAAAACGGTGGTATTCTTCGATCAGCGGAACGACTTCCCGTTTTGCACGGATCTGCGTGTTTTCAAAATGCCGCCAACCGATCGCATCCTGAATCAGCGCGAGGATCAGGTTGAGCGAACGCTGCAAATGACGCGGATATTCCGGACGATCCAGACGACGCGTTACGAGATAGGTTGAATAATTTTTTATATCCAACAGCGTTTCTTCAAAATTATCCTCTTCTTCCGCTTTGGTCAAGACCGATTCCGGTATGATATTTTTTTCAACCGCATCTTTTTCTATCATTTTGATCGAATCCATCTTAAACAACGCCTTGACTTTGGACTCAACATACTGGGCATTGAAATTGTCTCCATCGCCCTGGCCCCGCGTAATTGTACCGGCTTTGACATAATCGCCGATGGCAATACTCAGCTCAATTTCGTTGATCAGATCCAATATTTTGAATACACCCTGCTGATCGAGCGCAATGTTTTCAGAATCAATTACCGCTTCCACCTGATTCATTGTCATAAAAGCGCGTTCGGCCTTGTTAAAAAAACCAAGTCGTTTACGTATCTCGTTTAATTCGCCGATTTTGCGACTCAATTCATATTCATCGATGTTCATATCCTTGGTCAATTTGGTCGAGTCGAGGCTGATGTGGTCGCTGGTCATTTGCAGCAGATCTATATTAATATCAAACCGGCTCATCAGGCGTGCCGACAGGTACCGAGATGCAAGCGCCGCTTTCTTAATATCAGGATCCTCCTCTTTCATTACCGCTTTGTCAATACAGGGAAGTTCTTGTTTGAAATATTCAACAACACGCTGTTTTTCGTTTTTTTGTGTATCCAATTCACCTATGAGTTCCACGAATTCGTATACCTCTTTGATCTGAAAACCCTTTACTTTAAAAATCATCGACGTAAGGTATTGCGTTTCCTGCGCAATCTCGGTCAACTTACCGGATTCATGCAACGATTCATCCGGATTATCAAGACGGCGCGCAAAAGAGATCGCGGCAATGGTTTGATCTGCAATATTATCTGCTGCGAGAGTTTTCCTTATAGCGTCCTTAATCTCCACATCAAGCGGCGCAAAATTATCCTGAACCAATTTTTCTTCGTATTGTTCCAGCGCGACATCCACTTCCAATTCGTTGATCAACTGCAGCCATTCCAGCTTTTCAGTCTTGGAGCCCAGTTCGATATTCAGGTCCCCGGACAGCGTGTCTTCAATAATATGATCGAGAATTCTGAACTGGCGGCGAATGTTATTGGATTGCCCCAGTCGATTGATAATAATACCTTCGAGGGTCTCGTTGGGATATCCGTATTCGGCAAGCCGCATCTGCAATTTTGACAAAAGATATATATTGATCATATCCTTCATCGTTATCGACTCGCTCTTTCGCATCGTTTCATCGCGCTTCATGGCTTCCGCGAGCAGATTAACGATAAAAACACTTTTCATTTGTTCGTCGTTATTCAGTTCCATTTTATCAATGATCTGGATCAATTTGCATAACGTCTCCGTGTCGCGAATCTTTTTTTCAAAAAGGTCTTTGAGTTCCTTAGACCGGCCGGATTTATCCGACCCGCCGCCATCGGAAGCCGCTTTCTCAAGAATGATCGTGATGATTGCGTTTTCGACGGAACTATGATACAGTTCATTCAATTTGCCTTCAAATATCGGCGTTCCGAAATTCGAGGACTTATTAACAAGGAGGGACAACAGCATATTGATTACCGGCTCCGGAACGATTTTCTGTCCCAACATCACTTCCATTTTTGTAAGCGCGGCGATATCCTCGAGTTTGCTGACCAGTATGGTCTTTCCGCTCTTCGTCTTTTTGAGAATTTCTTCTTCGATCTTCTGAATGACGACGAGAAGCTCCGATTCAGAAAATGACGTAATTTTAGACTGGAACTGCGTTACATGCTCCGGCATCAGCTTTCCCGGGAAAGCTGATGACTGAACCAACGCCATAATTTTATCCAGGGCTATTTTCTGGTCATTATCGAGTATCGGCGTGCTGCGTGTGGCCATACATTACCTGCAACGTAATGAACGTTATAAAATAACAACTTGACAAAAAATGTAACATAATCGGACGATCATATCAAGCAAATTAAATTGATTCACACTTGACTTTTCATAGCCGTTTGAATACTTTTGCACATTGATCATGACACCATCCGACCTCACAGCGCCATAATCCATGAATGCCATTTCATCTTTTGAAATTACTGTATTTTTTGTTCTTATATTTTTATCCGGAATATTTTCCAGCATGGAAACAGCCATGCATTCGCTTAGTGCCGTTTCTATAAAAGAAATACTGTCCCGCGGGGGAACCCGTGCAAAACTCCTTGGTATTTGGTCGTCAAATCAACATAAGTTTTTAACTACGATCTATGTCGGCAATAATATCTTAAATGTCGGCGCATCGGTGTTAGCCTCAAGCATAACGATCGATATCGCCAGATTTCACGGGTATCATGAACCGTACGCCCTTGCCGCCGCGACCGGCGTTATCACGTTTATCCTGCTGCTCTTTGGAGAGGTAATACCCAAAGCTATCGCCCACCATCGCGCTGAAAAAGTTTTTCTCGTTCTCGCAGCGCCGGTCAATATGGCCTTGACGTTATTGCGTCCATTTAGCGCCTTTTTTGTATGGATTTCCCGCATTATTATCACCGTATTCGGCGGCGCAGAACAGGTACGCAGCCTGGGCGTTACCGAAGACGAGATCAAAGCGATCATCGAAGCCGGTGAAATCGACGGCGCTATAGCCGAAGAAGAAAAAGACATGATACACAGCGTGATTGAATTTGGCGACACCATCGTCAAGGAAATCATGGTGCCGCGCGTCGATATGGTATGCGTGGAAGTTGAAACCTCAATGGAGGAAATTCTGGAAATCATGGCATCGGAAAAACTATCGCGACTCCCGGTGTATGAAAAGACTGTCGATACCGTTGTGGGCGTTTTACATATTAAGAACATTATGAACGCCTGGCGAAAAAATATTCAGGACATGTCCGCTATTGAATTTATTTCACTCCCCTATTTCGTTCCGGAGACCAAAAAAGTTTCCGAATTATTGAAAGAGTTTAAAACCAACCGGATGCAAATGGCGATTGTAGTGGATGAATACGGCGGTACGGAAGGCCTGGTTACCATGGAAGATCTGGTTGAAGAGATAGTCGGCGAGATCAAAGATGAATACGACGACAGTTCACCCATGATCAAAAAACAAGAGGACGGTTCTTTTGTGATCGACTCTAAAGTTGAAATTCGCCAGATCAACGAACAGTTCAACCTGAATATCCCGTCCGACGAATACAGCACCGTCGGCGGATTTATTTTGTGGATCCTGCGCCGAATGCCAAAAAAGAATGAAACGGTTCAATACGAACGACTAAAATTTACGATAATTGAAGCGGATCGAAAACGCATTTACAAAGTGATGCTTCAAGTGTCAGAATAATGTCTTTTATGGTTCCTTTCAAAAATATTTAGTTGTATAAATTACATCCTTATGTTACATTCGCCGGTTATTCTGCATAATATTTTACACTACGCATCGTGATTACCATTTTCGCACAGCTGCCTGAAAAAGGCTTCCTAAAAAATTTACAGATCAAAGACATCGGGAAAATCATGAGTCGCAAGACCGGTGTTTTTTGGATTGATCTTGAATCGCCCTCCCACAAGGAGGTCATGGAACTTCAGGATGTATTCAATTTTCATCCGCTCTGCATTGAAGACTGCATGACGTATTCTAATTCGCCGAAGCTGGACGAATTCGATGATTACCTGTTTCTCGTCACTCACGAACCCGCATTAAATCATGATACCGTCTTGCCGGAGAGTCCCGAAATTGATTTCTTTCTGGGGAGGAACTTTCTTATCTCATGGCATCATTACCAGAGCCGCGCCGTGGAAAAAATAAAGTCGGATTGCCATGCGGAATCGGTTAACCATCAATCCGGAAAATACCGCAGTAAAAAGGCAGCGCCTAAACAGGATATATCTCTGTTTCGTAATTCAGATTTTATATTACAGGCGATTTTGGACAAGATTATTGATAATTACTTTCCGGTGATCGACAGTTTGGACGGCCGTATCGATGACATTGAGGAGCACGTACTCTCGGCAAATGCTAATCGCACTGTATTGAGTGATATTATCGTGGCCAAACGTCAACTGGCTGCATTTCGGCGAATCATGGGTCCGCAGCGCGATGTGATATCTAAACTCATCCACACATCGCATCCTGCCATTTCTAAATCGTCATTGTTTTATTTCCGTGATATCTATGACCACCTCATCCGCGTGACCGAAACGATCGATTCCCATCGGGATTCGATGAGTAATATACTGGAAGCATACTATTCCATCCTGTCTCATCAAATGAATGAGAACTCCAATAAAATTAATTTCGTAATGCAGCGACTGACCATTATTACAACGATTTTCATGCCGCTGACTTTTATCGCCGGAATATATGGAATGAATTTTGACAATATGCCGGAGCGAAAATGGACGTACGGGTATTTTGGTGTATTGTCGGTCATGTTGGGAATCACTTTGTTTATGATTTATTTATTTAGAAAAAGGAAATGGTTTTAATATAACATTGCTTGAAAATATTATTATTCAAAAAGGAATATGCACGCATCACGGTTAATAGAATTAAACGATATTCATGAGCCCGTCATCAACTTGGATTTGGCCAAGGAACATGGTATCAATGACGAGGAGTATAAAAAAATACTGGAAATCCTCGGACGAACGCCGACGTTCACCGAACTCGGCATTTTCAGTGTAATGTGGAGCGAACACTGCAGCTACAAGAACTCCATCGCCGTACTCAAAACACTTCCAAAGCAGGGCCCGCGTGTTTTAAAAGGCGCCGGCGAAGAAAACGCAGGACTGATCGACATTGGCGACGGATTGGCTGTTGCATTCAAAATTGAAAGCCATAACCATCCTTCCGCCATTGAACCGTACCAGGGCGCGGCAACCGGCGTCGGCGGAATTTTACGCGATATTTTTACCATGGGCGCGCGACCAATTGCTGCGCTGAATTCCCTTCGGTTCGGAAGCTTGGAAAATCCCCGTGTAAAATATTTGTTTGCCAATGTTGTTAAAGGCATCGGCGATTACGGTAATTGTTTTGGCGTTCCGACCGTTGCCGGCGAAGTCTACTTTGAGGATTGTTACACTGATAATCCGTTGGTCAATGCGATGGCGGTCGGCATTGTTGAACATGACCAAACAGCGAGCGCTATTGCTAAGGGCGAGGGTAACCCTGTCATGATCGTGGGGTCATCCACCGGCCGTGACGGGATTCACGGAGCCACGTTTGCCTCGGAAGAGATTTCCGAAGCATCGGAATCCAAAAGACCCAATGTTCAGATCGGCGATCCATTTACGGAAAAACTTTTACTCGAAGCAACGCTAGAGGCCATTCAATCCGGGCATCTGATCGGCATTCAGGATATGGGCGCGGCCGGACTAACTTGCTCCAGCGCTGAAACGAGCGCTAAAGGCGATTGCGGAATAGAAATTGAATTGTCGATGGTCCCAATGCGGGAAGATCACATGACGCCGTATGAGATCATGTTATCTGAAAGCCAGGAACGAATGCTTTTGATAGTAAAAAAAGGATTTGAAAAACACATTCAGGAAATTTTTGAGAAATGGGATCTTCATGCAGTGACCATTGGCCGGGTGACAAATGACCGTATGCTGCGCGTAAAATATCATGGAAAAATATTCGCCGAAATTCCCTCGGATTCGTTAGTACTCGGCGGCGGAGCGCCCGTGTATCAAAGAGACGCCGTGCGTCCAGCCTACTTGGACGAGGTACATGCTTTCAAACCGGAAAGCGTTCCTGAACCAAAAGACTATAACGACGTCTTGAAAAAACTTTTAAGTTCGCCCAATATTGCAAGTAAAGAGTGGGTGTATGAGCAGTACGATTCGATGGTTCGCACTAATACGGTGACGCTGCCCGGAAGCGATTCCGCCGTTATCCGTATCAAAGGTACGAACAAAGCGCTTGCAATGAAAACCGACTGCAACGGACGTTACGTCTACCTGAATCCCCGCCGCGGCGGACAGATCGCCGTTGCAGAGTGCGCGCGGAATGTGGTCTGTTCAGGCGCTAAACCCGCTGCTATTACCAATTGCCTCAATTTTGGGAACCCCTACAAGCCGGAAAATTATTGGCAATTTAAAGAAGCGGTGGGCGGAATGAGCGACGCATGCAAAGTATTCGAAACCCCGGTCACCGGAGGCAATGTTAGTTTCTATAATGAGAGTCCGACAGCGGCCGTATATCCTACTCCCACTATCGGTATGCTTGGCATTATCGAAGATATTCAGCATGTTACGACGTCGTGGTTCAAACAAGAAGGCGATATTATTTTTCTGATTGGAAAGAACCTGGCTGAGATCGGTGGAAGCGAATATCTTAAAGTTATACATGGCGCCGTAAATGGCGATGCACCGCGGATCGACCTGGAATACGAAAAATCTGTGCAGGCATTTACCTATGATGCTATTGTTAAACGACTG
Organism: bacterium; assembly: GCA_016788215.1. Lineage (GTDB taxonomy): Bacteria > CLD3 > CLD3 > SB21 > SB21 > SB21. The sequence continues at coordinate 9,838 of JAEUSJ010000116.1, forward strand.
ATCCGATCAGCCCATGATGTTTCGGACGGCGGGCTGGCGGTAACACTGGCGGAATGTTGTTTGCAAGAAAAGAAGAATCAAATTATCGGAGCAACGATTCGGCTGAAGGATACACTGCGTCCCGATTTTCTGCTGTTCGGAGAAACCCAATCGCGAATCGTTGTTTCGGTATCAACGGCCCGCTCTAAACAATTTACGGCATTGGCTCAGTCTCACGGAATGGATATATCGGAGATTGGTACCGTTGGTGGAAAAGAACTTGTCATCAACAACTGGATTTCAATGAAGGTTACAGAAATAGAAAAACATTATCGCTATTCAATAAAAAATATTATGAGCT
>JAEUSJ010000117.1:0-2570 GCA_016788215.1 bacterium
AAACGGGTTGGGATTGATATCCCGTTCTATTGTTATCATCCGGGTATGAAAATCGTCGCCAGTTGCCGCATGTGTCTCGTTGACATGGTCGGCATGCCCAAACTGATGCCGGCGTGTTCTACCGCCGTTGGCGAGTTACCGGCTGGCAAAAAAATAGAAGATAAATATGATGCGGTCATTTATACCGACAACGAAAAAGTAAAAACCGCACGCCGAGCCGTGCTGGAATTTTTATTGTTAAATCATCCGATTGATTGTCCTATCTGCGATAAAGCCGGTGAGTGCAAACTTCAGGATTATTCATACGAACACGGCAATCATGAATCGCGCCTCATTGATCCGAAACGCATTCCGGAGAAAAAAGATCTCGGCCCTTCAATTTATTTATATACGTCCCGCTGTATTATGTGTTCACGCTGCGTTCGGTTTACCGAAGAAATATCCGGAACGGAGGAACTCAAAGTAACGCATCGCGGTTGGCATGCGGAAATTTCCGTAGCGCCGGGCAAGCCTCTGGATAATAAAATGATGGGCAATGTCGTAGATCTTTGCCCCGTCGGTTGTCTGATCGACAAGCATGAAAAATTCGAAGGGCGGGTATGGAATTTCGTTCAGACGGAAAGCGTCTGTCCGGGCTGCAGCAAAGGGTGTAATACCGTTCTCGATACCATGAAACATCAAAAATTGAATCTGGAAGAATTGGTTGATACCGTGTACCGCATTCGCCCTCGTGAAAATATGGACGTCAATCAGTGGTGGATCTGCGATGACGGTCGGTACCATCTTGAAGGCGATAAGAAGAAAAGCCGAATTCTTGTCCCGCATGTGCGCGAAAGCGGAAAATTAACCGAAACAACATGGTTCAATGCAATCGCATCGATATCCGAAAAGATCAAATCAGCCGCCGCCGGACAGGTTGTCTTTATCGGCAGTCCTTACGCATCGAATGAAGAAAATTATTTACTCGGTAAATTAGCTAAAGGGCTGAATGCCGCAACAGATATAAGCAAGCCGATCTTTGGCGACACGCAGACTTTCAAGACCGAGATGAATAAGTATCCGTTTACCATCGAATCTGAAAAAGCGCCGAATTTCCGCGGCGCCAAAAATGCGTTGGGTTTGACGGATTCCAAGATTGATCAGTCGCTGTCGAAAAAAGTTGTCGTCCTGCTCGGCAGTCATAATGTGGAATTAAAATCCAAACCCGAAACGTTGATCGTGATCGGATTCTTCGAAGACGCAGTGACAAAACAAGCGGATATTTTATTGCCGGCGGCGCTCTTTACGGAAACGAGCGGAACCTATACAAATAAAGACGGATTGGTTCAGAAGTTTAATAAAGCGATCAATCCTCAGGGCGATTCCAAAGCGGTATGGCAGATCGTGATTGATCTGGCGCAGGCTTCCGGAATGGATTGGTATTACGAAACGATCGGCGATGTGGCCAAAGAAATGATTCAAAATGTAGGCGGGTTTAAATCGGTTGACCTCGGCACACTTTACCCGCAGTTTGTTTTACAAGATGAACAAGTGGTAGCGTAACTAATTTTATTAAAGAGACTAAAATTATGGAAATATTTTATCCCTACATCTTCATGGGTATTCTGTTAGCGACGTGGTTGACCAGCGTTCCTGTCATGGTTCTTGTTGAACGCAAAGTCAGCGGGTGGCTGCAGTATCGCGTCGGCCCAACCCGTGTGGGGCCTTGGGGCTTGTTACAGCCGATCGCAGATGCGCTGAAGTTTTTATCCAAAGAAGACGTGGTTCCTCATCACGTCAACAAATGGCTGTACATTTTTGCTCCGGCATTAATGGTATTTCCGGCGTTTTTTGTTATTGGCGTGATTCCCCTCGGAATCCTGACGTTAGGCGGTAAAGAAGTTCTGGTGCAAATCGGACATACCAATATCGGCATTTTGTACGTCTTGGCCGTTTCGTCGCTGGTGGTTTATAGTATTACATTCAGCGCGTGGGCATCCAATAATAAATATTCACTTTTGGGCGGGCTTCGCTCGGCCGCGCAGATGATGAGTTACGAACTGCCCATGGGGCTTTCTATTTTGGGGACGATCATGCTGGTGGGATCGCTGCGGCTGGAGGATATTGTTAATTTTCAGATGAATTCAGCCTGGGGTATTGTGTGGCAGCCGCTCGGCGCGCTTATATTTATTGTCACTGCATTTGCAGAGACTAATCGGTTACCGTTCGATCTTGCTGAAGCGGAGGCGGAACTCGTGGGCGGTTATCATACGGAATACAGTTCGATGAAATTCGCCATGTTCTTTCTGGGCGAGTACTGCAACATGCTCACCGCGTCCGTTATGATCACATTATTATTTCTCGGAGGATGGAATGTACCTTTTGTGCAGGGGATGAATTTAGAGCCGCTTACTCTGCAGGTGATTCAAATTGCCGGTTTGGCATTGAAGGTTGTTTTTCTCATGTTCTTTTTTGTTTGGGTACGGTGGACGCTGCCGCGTTTCCGGTATGATCAGTTGATGAACTTTGGCTGGAAGGTCTTGATTCCACTGGCTCTGGCCAATGTGGTGATCACAGCGATCGTGATGGCA
>JAEUSJ010000117.1:2764-3439 GCA_016788215.1 bacterium
ACTATCCTGAAAACAAAAAAGTGCTGCCGCCGAATTACCGCGGCTTGCACATGCTGACCCGGGACGAGCAGGGCAGAGAAAAATGCGTTGCCTGCGAAATGTGTTCTACCGCATGTCCGGCCGACTGCATTCGCATTGTGGCTAATGACAGCGGCGATGCATGGAAAGATAATTTTGAAAACCGCGAAAAACATCCGATCGTTTTTGAGATCGACGAACTGCGCTGCATATTCTGCGGCATGTGCGTGGAAGCCTGTCCGGAAGATGCGATCGACATGACCGATATGCATAATTTGGCCGATTACACACGCCAGGATTTTATTTACGATAAAGAACGATTACTCGGAGTGTATGACGAATATATCAAACGTCATCCGGATCATGCAAAACGCCGCGACGGTGAATTCAAGGCGATGAAGAACTCCAGTTACTTTAGCGTAGTCTCGGTGGAAAACGCAAAAAAGCCGGGCGGGCATTAAGATTATTTTTAGCAAAGGATAAGCAGAGGTTTTTATGGACAGTTTCATGCAATATTTTATGATAAATCCGGTATTCTACATTTTTGCCGGTATTGCGGTTTTACTCGCTATTGCGATGCTGACGATGGATAATCCGGTCTACAGCGCGATTTTTATGGTACTGACGTTTTTCTGTATCAGCGTTATCTATATTACG
>JAEUSJ010000117.1:3539-7289 GCA_016788215.1 bacterium
CCCATAGAGCAAGTGAGGCTCGCCGGTAATACGGAAACGATCGCGTCATTGCTCTTTTCCCAATACGTATATCCTTTCGAGATCGCATCCGTTTTATTATTGCTGGGCATGGTTGGCGCGATCATTATCTCAAAAAAGAAACAAGAATAACGCTGGAGTAATTGTATGGTTCCGATTTCTCATTATTTAATATTAACCGCCATTTTGTTTACGCTCGGAGTAATCGGTGTTTTGACTCGCCGGAATGCGATCATCGTATTCATGTGTATCGAACTCATGCTCAATTCGGTAAATTTAAGTATGGTGGTCTTTGCCCGTTTTCTGGATTCCATGGACGGACAGATCGCGGTGTTTCTTATTATGACCGTTGCCGCGGCAGAAGTCGCCGTCGGATTGGCTTTGATCGTGGCCATTTACCGAAAGAAAGAATCGATCAATATCGACGAGATGCATATTATGCAAGGATAGTTTGAGTACCAAAAGCTTATTGAAATGATTTTTTCGGAGAAATTTTGATGGAAATGATAATTCTTCTTATTCCTTTGATTCCGCTGGCCGGCGCGATCATAAATACGTTTTTCGGCCGCATGCTGGAAGGGCAACACCGTACTGAAGAAGGGGAAACGCACGAACACCATGAATCCAAACCTATTGCAGGTTATCTCGCCAATATGATGGTTGGAATTTCGTTCATACTGTCGCTGATTGTTTTCTTCAGGGTTCTCAACGGGGAAAAATTTAACGTAGATTATTTTGATTGGATTGTTGTTGCCGATCTGAAGATCACGTTGGGATTTTTGATCGATCCTCTGTCCGCAACCATGCTTTTGATCGTAACGGGTATCGGCTTTCTGATCCATGTATATTCGCTCGGCTATATGGGCCACGATCCGGACCGGCCACGCTTTTTCACATATCTTAATTTGTTTATTTTTTCCATGCTCATGCTTGTGATGGGAAATAATTTGGTTGTGATGTTCTTCGGCTGGGAAGCCGTGGGGCTTTGTTCGTACCTGCTGATCGGATATTATTATAAGAAAAAAAGCGCGTCGGACGCCGGGAAAAAAGCCTTTATCGTTAACCGTATCGGCGATTTCGGATTTGGCCTGGGTATTTTTCTCGTTTTCGGTACGTTTGGCACTGTTCATTTTGAACCGCTGTTTGTGGCGATTCAAAATCATCCTAATTTATTTGCGATCGGAACGACCATGACCGCGATCGGTATGTTGTTGTTCGTCGGCGCGATGGGTAAATCTGCGCAGGTTCCGTTATTCGTCTGGCTACCGGATGCAATGGAAGGCCCGACGCCGGTTTCCGCATTGATACATGCCGCAACGATGGTGACCGCGGGTGTTTTTATGGTTGCGCGATGCAATCCGATTTTTTCTTTTGACATCGGGCCGGTTAGTCATATCATGGGAATGAGCGCCGGCGATCTCGTCACGTACGTGGGTTGCGCGACGGCGGTTTTTGCCGCAACAATAGGGTTGACCCAAACGGATATCAAAAAAGTTCTGGCCTATTCCACCGTCAGTCAATTGGGGTACATGTTCATCGGCGTCGGCGTCGGCGCGTATGCGGCAGGCGTATTTCACCTTCTGACCCATGCATTTTTTAAAGCTCTCCTTTTCCTTGGCGCCGGAAGCGTGATTCACGTGATGGAACATGCGTTCCATAAAGTTCATCTCCACGACGATCCGCAGGACATTCGTAATATGGGCGGATTGTTCTCCAAAGCAAAAATAACCGCGATTACATTTATTGCCGGCTGGATTGCGATCAGCGGCATTCCTCCATTCTCAGGTTTTTTCAGCAAGGATGAAATATTGACCGCCGCGTATCATAAAGGCTATAACGGCGTTTTCTGGTTTGGTATTATCGGCGCCACGATGACGGCGTTTTACATGTCGCGGCTTGTTTTTTTAACATTTTTTGGAGAAAGCAGAACGAAACCGGAAGCGCGCGAACATTTGCATGATTCCGGGTTAACTATGACCGTGCCGCTGATGATCCTGGCGTTCTTTGCCGTGATCGCGGGTTTTATCGGAATTCCGGAAGCATTGGGCGGACACAATTGGTTTGGTCATTTTCTTGCGCCGGTTGTCGGTGAACATGCCGCGCCGGGAGGGCATCACGGATTCAGCGAAGGTATGCTGATTACTATTTCAATTCTTGCCGGCGTCATAGGGATTGGTTTTGCCTATATAATGTACGTAAAGAAAAGTATCGATGCGGATAAATTGGCTGCCGATTACAAACCTATCTATACCACGCTGCTAAATAAATATTATGTGGACGAAGCGTACGATAAATTTATCGTGTCTCCGATAAAATGGTTTTCGGATAACGTTTTGTGGAAATGGACGGACATTAAATTGATAGACGGGCTGATCAAATTTATTGCAGTCACTATTGATTTGACGGGGAGAGTGCTCAGATTATTTCAAACCGGTTACGTACAAACCTATGCTTTCTTTATTTCACTTGGTGTTGCAATGGTCATTTATTACCTCATGAAGTAGTTCAGATCTTAAGATAAGAGGCTTTTTAATGGAAACTTACAGTGCAATCGTTTTATCGCTTTTGATATTTGTTCCGCTTGCCGGCGTGGCGATACTTGCTTTTATTCCGCGCAGCCAGGAGAACACCATAAAAACCGTTACGCTCGGCGTTGCTTCGCTCGTGTTCATACTTTCGGTGCCGATGTATTTCGCGTACGATATTTCCAATCCGGACATGCAATTTGCGTACATCGCGAACTGGATACCTAACTGGGGCGCATATTATTCTATCGGCGTTGACGGGCTCAGCCTGTTGTTGATTTTGTTAACGACCTTTATCATGCCGTTAGCCGTGATCGCATCGTGGAAAAGCGTTCATTTTCATGTCAAAGGTTTTATGATCTCGCTGCTTCTGCTGGACGCAGGGATGGTCGGCGTTTTTTGCGCGCGGGACATGCTGTTATTCTATGTATTCTGGGAGGCGATGCTCGTGCCGATGTATCTGATCATAGGCATTTGGGGGCATGAACAGCGAATCCGGGCGGCCGTAACGTTCTTTATATATACGATGGCTGGCAGTTTATTCATGCTGGTTGCCATTATCTATATGTATTTTCAAACGGCCGCGGTTGTTGTAGATGGAGCCCTTATTTCCAACCACTCCTTCGCAATTCAATCGTTCATGGCGCTGCAATTGCCCTACGACACGCAGGTCTACTTGTTCTGGGCATTCGCGTTAGCGTTTATGGTCAAAGTTCCGATGTTTCCGTTTCATACCTGGCTTCCGCTCGCACACGTGGAAGCGCCGACGGCAGGATCCGTTGATCTTGCCGCTATTCTCCTTAAAATGGGGCCTTACGGATTTATGCGATTCTGCATTTCGTTTTTCCCTGCAGTATCGGAACAATATACTCCGGTCATCATTGTACTTGCGCTGGTCGGAATTATTTACGGCGCGCTGGTGGCTATGGTACAGCCCGACGCAAAAAAATTAATTGCCTATTCCTCTGTAAGTCATTTAGGATTTGTTATGTTGGGCATTTATTCTATGAATATACAGTCCTGGCAGGGCGCCATGCTGATCATGGTCGGACACGGTATTTCCACCAGTGCGCTTTTCCTTATGGTCGGTTTATTGTATGACCGCCGCCATACGCGTTTGATAGAGGAATTTGGAGGCCTTTGGAAAGTCATGCCGGTATTTTCAGTGATATTCATGGTCGTATGTTTATCGTCTCTTGGTTTGCCC
>JAEUSJ010000117.1:7388-10106 GCA_016788215.1 bacterium
GCCGTTTATCTGCTTTGGATGTACCAGCGCATTGCGTTCGGCGAAATCAAAAACGAAAAGAACAAGTCACTTAAAGATTTGTCTCTGCGTGAATACGCCTTACTGATCCCGTTTGTACTGCTGATTTTCTGGTTCGGCGTATATCCTAAAACACTGACCGACAAAACCGAAGCCACTATGCAGAAAAATCTGAAGTCGTACAAAACTGCGATTGAAAATGTCAAAACGACGTCCCCCGGCAACGAAATGAAAAAAAACGTAAACAATCTGCAAGTTAAATGATTTTCAAATTGTGGTGAATTTCAGGCTCCATTGTTCAACGCTCTTTCTCCTTTTGTTCATTCCGTTGCCATTACCGGCTTCTGATCGTTCGGGTTTTATAGAGTCTTCAGACAGCGTAAGAATTTATTATGAATGTGTCGGGCATGGCGAACCTTTGGTTCTTATCGCCGGCGGGCCCGGAGATTCACACACCTATTTTAAACCGTATTTCAATAAACTAGCCAAAAAATATACCATAATATATTTTGACGCACGCGGCCGTGGCCGTTCGACTAAACCGTTCAACGGTTCTTACAGTGTAGACAAGGACGTGGAAGACCTTGAAAATCTGCGAAGCAAGTTGGGCTACTCTAAATTTAATATCTTTGGCCACTCGTACGGCGGAATAGTTGCAGAAAGTTATGCGCTTACTTATCCAGGCAAAGTCGGGCGGCTTATACTGTGTAACACATTTCACAGCGCCGAGGGATGGCAGGACAATATTGACAACTGCAATCGCCACATCCAGCAGAGCTATCCGGACGAGTGGAAAAAACTTACGGGTCTGCGGCAGCGCATGACATCCAATACAAAAGAATGGCGTGAAGCATACGATCCGTACATAGCTAATCTGTATTGGTTCAGCGTTGCAAAAAGAAAGAAATATCAGGCAACGTATCAGTCGCTAAGACGCGCAGAAGATGATTTTTCGGAAGATGTGTATTATGCAATTATTGGTTCGGATCCTGATTTTCAAGTCAACGGCACCATGAAAGAACTTGATCTTAGGGAACAACTAAAAACATTGCGGATACCAACGCTCATTCTAGGCGGGCGCGCTGACAGAATTGCAACCGTAAAGCAGGCAATGGAAATTCATGATTCCATTCCGCAGTCGAAAAAATATATTTTTGAAAAAAGCGGTCATTTGCCCTTCGTCGAACAGAATAAAAAGTTCATTCATACGCTTGATAAGTTTCTTAAATAAAACAGGACAACGCATTGCCGGAAAAACATCACATACTTTGTCCCAACTGTGCAAAAACGACCACGCTTGATCAGGGCGTTTGCCCGTTTTGCCGGTATACTTTTGCGGCAGATATAAGAAAATTTATTTCCTTATACAGCGATGTCATCGACAACGGCTTAGATGTTACGGCTGACCAGATCTTGAAATTAGTTCAGGCGCAACGTTTCGAAGATGCATCGTATCTCATTCAGACCTTATTTGAAAAAGCGTATATGCATGACGCCGATTTTAGGAAAATCGCATTTGCCCTGCATGACCGGCATAAGGATGCATTGGCGTTAATTTGTTCCGAAAAAGCGCTTCAGATAAACCCGCAAGACCCGTGGAATCACCACTGTGCCGCGCAGTGTTATGGCGAGGTCGGCATACTTGAGAAAGCCGTAAAATACGGACAGGAAGCCATTCAACTTTCACCTAACGAACCCAGGCACCACACGCTGCTCGCCGATATATTTGATAAACAAAATCAGTACACGGCTTCAGCAAAAGAATATATGCATGCGATCGCTCTGAACGATGTGTATGAAAAAGATTTTGACAACATCATCGACGACGCCGTCGATGTCGCGCAGGTGGAAGCGTATTATATCGAACTGCAGAACAGTTACCCAAATTCTGTGTCTGTTTACCATGCCATGGGTAATCTGTATCTTGCCAAACTTCATTTTGAAAAAGCCGAAGAGTGTTACAAGAAGGCGTTGACCGTAAAACCCAATCAACCTGTGTTGCTGAATAAGCTTGCGGATGTGTATCAGAGGGAAAACAAAACTGATCTGGCGCTGGTTGAATATAAAAAAGCTCTCGCTATCGATGATAAAAATATAGAAAGCTTAAGAAGCCTTGGAAAGCTGTACAAGGAAAAGGGCAATTGGGCTGAAGCGCTTACCTATTTTGAAAAAATTTTAAAACTTAATTCGAGAGACAGCAACGCCGCTTATGAAACAAAGGAAATGTACCGAAAACTGAATAATTCGCAGAAAGCAATCGAGGTAATGAAAGAGTACCAGAAAGCGGATGTCAGTTATTTTAACTGGGCCATGCATCATATTTTTGAAATTCTATATTACGATCTGAAGGACGATTTACAGCTCAGCGAACTGGTGGAAAAAACCTATCCGAACAAAGTCAACGATTCATTCGTCTACGACTACTACGGATACAGCCTGATGAACCTTGGACGAATGGATGAAGCGGTTAAATCATTTGAACGATTCGTTGAACTTGAACCGAAGAATGCGCGTGTCATGCGTGAATTAGGGCGGGTTTTCTGCGATCTCCAAAAATACCAGGATGCGATCGATGTATTAACGAAATCGTTTGCGATCGAAAGTAAGAATTCATACGGATTTTATTATCTCGCGCTGGCCTATCATAAACTAGGTAAAGACGACATTGCCAAAAGAACGCTGGAAGACGGAAAACAATTC
>JAEUSJ010000118.1:0-6542 GCA_016788215.1 bacterium
ATCGCAAAAAAATTAAAGGAAATGAATTCCGCCGGCTTCGTCGTTGCACTCGATTTTTCTAAGAAAATGCTGCGCCAAGCCGTCGCAGCGGCAGAAAAAGATTCTGTAAGCGAAAAAATCATTTGGCTTCTTGCAGACGTTGAATTCTGTCCTCTCCAGAAGGAGTCGGCAGAAAGAGTCACCTGCGGCGGAAGCCTCAATGAATACCGTCATCCTGAGAAAGCCATTCGCGAGTCCGCACGCATACTAAAATCGGACGGGTCTTACATTACGATGAATTTATTCATAAAAAATGTAATTACAGGCTGGCTGCTACATTTTGTCCGCCTAACTACGGGTTTGGTTTTCCATTCACAAAAGAATTGGAACCGTTTATTTGCCGATGTTGGTTTCCAGATAGTGCAACAAGAAACCAAAGGCATTGTAATGTTCACCGCGTCAAAGAAATGACCCATTCAAAAAGTAGGTCTTGGGAATCGCAAATGGCGGAAGAACTGGCCAACGCAAAGCAGGCTTTATATGAAAATAATGACGGCCGGGCTAGGGCGTGTGCTCGAAGAGCTGTTGGAATTGTCATTAAAGAGTACTGGGTTCAAAAACAAGATGGCGCTGTCCACCCTCAATCTGCTTTAGACGAGCTAAAAGACGTTTCGCGTAACGAACAATTTCCTGTAGATATCAGAAAAGCCGCTATTCGACTAACCACTAATGTTAAAGATCGGTTGAGTCCCGACTTTACCCTTCACCCTGTCCACGATGCAGAAATTCTAATAAATTACTTCAAAAAACTGCTTTAAGCATCTATATATTAAGCACCTGCCAGAAAAATCTTTCATCTGCAATTTTTTTATTTCTTTTAATATTTAATAATCACTTAACAAATGTAATAATGTGATAACAATCACATTATAAGTCACATAAAAACAATTGTTAAAAATACAACTTGAGCAGGTGGCAATTTGGCATGATGATTGTATACTAAGATGCTCGTAATTGATGATGAAAATTTGAACTAAGAAAATAGATTTGGAGAATACATGAAAGCAATCATTTTAGCAGCGGGACAGGGCAAACGGTTACTTCCTTTAACTCAGGATACACCTAAAACGCTGTTGAACATTTCCGGTACCACGATTTTGGAATATCAATTGGTCACCTTAGCGAGTTGCAATGTAAAAGAAGTGGTTCTTGTTGGCGGTTTTAGGGTGGACAAGTTAAAAGATTATGCCGACAGGTATATCGCGTTACACGGATTGGATCTAAAATTAAAAGTTATCAACAATAAAGATTATGCGATCACAAATAACCTGTATTCGTTATGGCTCGCCAAAGACGAAATGACGTCGGATTTTCTCGTGATCAACGGTGACAATGTATTCGACCGCCGAGCGATCGTTAAGATGATACAGCAAAAAGACATTACGGCCGCCGTGGCGATCCACAAAAACCCAGGCTACGACGACGAAGATATGAAAGTTCGTATTGCCGGTTCCAACGTCGTAGAGATCAGTAAAGGTATTGATAATCTCGCGGCCAACGGTGAATCGATCGGTTTGAGATTATTCAGAGGCAAAGGCGTTGCCGCATTCAAATATGCCATGGACATAGCGATGATCGAAGACGTCAAACGCAATGCCTACTTTGTACGCGCGATCCAGCACATGATCGATATGGGCCACAACGTCGGATTTACTGATGTGACCGAATTCAAATACGGCGAGTTGGATTTCTTCGAAGACTTGAAAAATCTGGAAATTGAAATGTCCGGTATGATGAAACAATCCATCATGATGCATACCAATCCCGCAAGCCTTTATGCGGTCAGTTTGCAACCGTACCGCGCTGCAGGAATGAAAAAAGCGAGTTAATTTCCAAAACCGTATAGTTTGTATTTGTAAATAAATTAAATTCTTGGTAACATGATGTTGCCAAGAATTTTTTTTTGACAAAATCGAATCAAATCATCTCTAATGAAAAAAAAGATTCCTATTCTTTTTATGGATCAGTCCATACAGAGCGGCGGCGGCGGACGCAGCCTTTTCTACATATTGAAATTTATTGATCGCGAACGCTTTGAACCTATCGTCCTGCTTCCTAACGAAAATGGTGTTCTGACAAACCGTATCAACGAAGAAAACATCTGCAAAATGATTTCGGAACCCTGTCTGCATTCATCGAATAAGTCCATCCGGTTTTGCGGTAAGAATTATTCTGAAGCTAGCGCATTAGAACGAATACTATCCTTGGTACGCAACTATGGCGAACTGGTGTATCTTGGCTTCGTAAAACTCAACAGGATAATTATTAATCATAAGATAGATGCAATTTATTCCAACAACGATACAACTCGAATTTTGAGTTTGATAGCTGGGCTTTTGACATGCACTCCCGTAGTGTGGCACGTACGCAATGTGTCAAAAAGCCGGTTTTGGTCATTGTTAACAAGATTTTCTGCCATTAAGAAAGTAATTTTTATTTCAAATGCTCAACAGAAACTATTCCGAGTCCCTGCAGAAAAGTCAGCTGTAGTGTACAATGGTATCGACATTGATGAATTCAAACAGAACTGCATACAAAAAAAACTCCGAGAAGAATACCAGATATCAAAAAAAGCTGTTATATTTGGTGTCACGGGGCGCATATTACCCAAGAAAGGCTATCTCTCATTTTTGAGGGCGGGTAAGATGACGATGGATCTGTGTAAAAATGAAGAGATAATACTAGCCGTGATCGGTGGAGCCTTCAACGAATTGCAGGAAAAATATTTAATGCAACTAAAAAATCTTGCAAGTGAATTGAATATATCGGACAAAGTCATATTCACGGGTTTTAAAACGGATATCAAATCATACGTTTCAGACTTAGATGTTTTGGTCGTTCCGTCTGTTTGGGATGAACCTTTTGGAAGAACGGCTCTGGAAGGCATGGCGCTCGGAATACCCGTATTAGCGAGCCGTATCGGAGGACTACCCGAAGTGATTGAAGAAAATATGACCGGCCTTCTTTATGAATCCGGCAACACCGAGGGTCTGTCGCATTGCATGAAGCAGATGGTTCAAGAAAGACAAACCGGTTCCATAATGGGTCAAAAAGGCAGAGAAAGATGCGAGAAGGAGTTTTGTATCGCTTTGCGAACCAAGGAAATTGATCATATACTGGAAAGTCTAATCGTACATAAATCAAAATAGAAAATTATTCCCAAACTTCTTTGACAGGTGAGCTATGAACCCATCGGGACATGTTGCGGTTTTCAAGACAAAGTTCTTGCCAAATTCTGAAACATTTATCCATGACGAATTAAGGCATCATATAAAATATAGAGTTACCGTACTCACAAAAAAACACCTTAATGAAAATCTTTTCCCGGGTCACCACGTGATTTCTATACGTGATCATTCCCAACTAAGTAAAATAGAATCGGTCATATTTAATAAGTGGTTCTATAGTTGGACTTTTAATCGGGAATTCTTGAATCAAAAGATTGATATCATCCACGCACATTTCGCGACTGGTGGAGTCTATATGATGCGATTCGCCAAGAAATTTAATATCCCTCTTATCGTTACCTTGCATGGAAAAGATGTGACACTGCTGATTAGTGAAGAAATTAAACGTCCAAGGTGGAAGTTTTTTCAAGAAAATTATAAGCAACTTTTTAATACAGCATCTCTGTTTTTGGCTGTATCACAAGAACTTAAGGACATAATTGTATCTGCCGGGTGCCCTGAAAAAAAAGTGATTTTGCACAGACTCGGTATTGATTTGACCAAACTTGCTCCGATGAAACGTGATACTTCAAAAATGCATCAAGTTGTTATGATTGGGAGGTTCGTTGAAAAAAAAGGTTTTGAATTCGGTATAAGCGCCTTTGCGAAAACGATTCACCAAGGTATTGATGCCCGATTGCATATCATCGGCGATGGTCCTTTTCGTTCAAAGCTTGAAAGTATTGCAAACGAACAGGGCATTTCCGATAAAGTAATTTTCGAAGGAACACTTACACACGATCGAGTTGTCAGTACTCTCAAAGCATCCAGTGTATTGCTGGCACCGAGTGTGGTGGCTGCTAATCAGGACCGCGACGGAGGGCTAACATCTGCCAAAGAAGCGGCGGCATGTGCAATACCGGTCGTTGGTTCTATTCATGGAGGAATTCCAGATATTGTTGAGGATGAAAAAACCGGTTTTTTGGTAAAAGAAAAAGACATCGATGGTTTGAGTGCTCGATTATCGACTTTACTTAAAGATGAAAATTTGAGAACCACATTAGGAAATAACGGAAGAATAAAAATGGAAACAGAATATGATAATCGAAAGTGTAATGAACAACTGGAAGCTATTTACGATTCTTTGAAATAAAGTACGATGTAAGATCGGGAATTAACTTGCTTTCAATTACAGACAACTCGGATTTCTTATTGGAGCTACCTTAGAGAACCATTAATTATAAATTCTTCTTCGCAACCAAGCAATATCCCAAAGGATATTTCCTGGATTGATTGGTTTTACTTGATTTGTAAAATTTAGTTGATGAGATCAAGGAATAGAAAAACTCGAGAAGTTTTAATTGAAACCGATTTTTGACAAATTTTTTGTTCAATAGATCAAAGATAATATCATAAAATCCACCATAGGGTTCTAATTCAACCACGGAGAGATTGTTGCTCTCACAAAAGCCCTTGAGTGCGAACTCCGTGTAGCGATAATAATCATGTGGTACTTCATGTAACCTATAGAAAAAGGGGACCATGACAAGCAATTTTGCCCCTGGCTTTAATAGCCTGGAAAGTTCACTCATCAGCAAACCGGGATTTTGAATATGCTCCAATACATCCGTTAATAATATCGTATCAAATGATTTATCATCAAACGGGAGTCTCTCATTAAGATTGACATAATGATCGAGCAACTCATTCCGATGCAGTGAATTTGGCCAATCTATACAAATAGTATCAACAACTTTATCCTTGTATATTTCATAATAAGGCACATGACCGCAACCGCAGTCTAATAATATTCCCGAGGCATGTTGCTGAATGCTACGAATATAACTTTCAATGTAGATACGGCATATGATTCGAGATCCCAAAATGACAAATTCGGGATTTGGCACAAATTTATTATTTCCGTTACACAAAAATTTGGTCGGCTTCCAATATTCTCTGTTCTGCATTTTAGGATGGATTAGGTTCTTGAGAAGAACGTTGAACTTAAATTCTGAATAGTGACAATATAAAATAACGCGCAGAACGATGCAACGCTTTACTTTTCAATTTTATTGACTTTACAATTTAGGGTGCATTGTTTATATTTGTTTTTAAAAAATAAAACGTGGAGAAAAAACTTGGGACAAGTTTCCGACATCATACTTAAGTCTATTGAAAGCAAGCAATCGCTATTCGAAGACAGTTTATTGATATCGAACATAGAAGAAATTGTGAACCTCATAGTTGACTGCTTCAAAAAAAACGGCAAGGTCTTGTTCTGCGGAAATGGCGGCAGCGCGGCGGATGCGCAGCATTTAGCGGCGGAGTTGTCCGGCCGTTTCTACCTTGACCGGAAACCCTTATTTGCTGAAGCGCTGCATACGAATTCGTCGTATCTGACAGCAGTTGCCAATGATTATGGTTATGATGAGGTCTTTGCGCGGCTTGTCTCCGCGATGGGCAGGAAAGGCGATGTATTGATCGCCATTTCTACATCCGGCAATTCACAGAACATTATCAATGCGATAGAAGCGGCAAAAAAAGCAGAGATGGTAACAGTTGGGTTCACGGGAGAAAAAGGCGGAAAAATGAAGGATATGTGTACGTATTTGGTTAATGTACCTTCAAATGACACTCCAAGGATTCAGGAATGTCACATCCTGGTCGGACATATTATTTGCGAGTTAGTTGAGAAGAAATTATTTCAAAAATAATCACTCTCCACATCCCAAGACATATTCACATATGCTCTTGACCCTTTTTTGGAATTTTCATACCGTTGTACAGCTACATTGCCTGTTTTATTTGGAGTCGATATGAAGGTTATTATAGATGCGCGTTCACAATTTTCATTCGCGAAAATTTATAGTGTACAGTTGTTTGAGCGCATTCTGAGACAGTTTAATGAAATGAAAGCCGATGCAGATGTTTCTATTGTCATATCGGGCGAACGAAGCGCTAAGAATCTTCTGAGTAAAAGGTTCTTAAAACGATATAAAATCAAACACAGGTTCATTTCCATCAATAGTCACCTGAGTGAAATAATTCGTTCTCATGACAAAAACGAAAAATCGATTGTTTTGTTGGAAGGCGACGGCATTTATGATGAACGAATCCTGTCCGCTCTCATCGCCGTTGACAAGGCGACAGTTGTAAAAGACGGTCATCGTAATGTGCCTTTAGCCGTCCGCCTTGACACAACGCAAATCCGAGCTATTGCTGCTTCAACAGGCTCTGTCCATGATTCATTAACGAAATTGACGGACTCCGGTCAACTTGAGCGGCTCGAAATTCAATCCATGCAAAATTATATTCGTTTTTTGCGGCGCTCAGTTC
>JAEUSJ010000118.1:6637-10072 GCA_016788215.1 bacterium
GCGATTCCATTTTTAGCGTACGGCTGGCTCTGGACCGGGCTTCTTTTGGCAGCAGGTTTTATCATTTTTGATTCTCTTGATGGAAAGTTAGCGCGTATGACGATACGGCTTAGTAAAGCGGCAGACAAGTTCGATCATTTAACCAGTGCCCCGACCCGAATGGGCTGGTATTTTGCCATAGGCTGGTATTTGTCCAATGGCAACCTTTCAAGCGAGATAATGCCGTTCGCGTTAGCGTATGCTGCTATGCCGGTGATTGATAAATTAACCGGAGCAATTTTCAACGCAAAATTCGGACGCTCGCCACTGGATTACACACCGCTGGACGGGAAGGTTCATCTTTTTACTGTGCGCAAGAATGATATTTTTCTCATGCTCATTGCCATGATCTTCGGCTTTATCCAAACGGCATACATCGTCGCCGCCTGCTGGGCTGTATTGACCTGGATATGGCATCTGTACAGGCTGGTCTGGTTTTCTCTCTTTCCCATACATAAAACGGAACAAGGATGAAAGTTCTAATAGTAGCCATGAAATTTTTTCCGGCGAGCGGCGGAAGCGCGTCGTATGCCTACAATATGGCTATCGGGCTTCACCGGCTTGGTTATGATATTACGGTTATGGCTCCGACCTATTCGCACCGAACAATGGATGACCGTTTATTTCCATTCAAAGTCAAACGGCTGGTCTGGTCGGGTCCCCAATTCGGCATGTTCAGGCTTCTGTTTGCTGCTTTGCACATTTTCGTCGAGAACCACAAAAATAAACCTGATGTGATCTGGACAACAAGCTTTGCCGGATGCCGGGTATTAGGGCTTCTAACAAACTTTAAAGCAAGATTTATCGGTACGGTTCACGGAGGAGGCATCCATCGCCGTTATCCATCCCGGAAGCTGTCTAATAAATTTGGCGACCGGCTTGGGCTACGATTCATGATAAGAGCCGATGCGATCGTTACCATCAGCGAAGAATCTAAAAAAATATTTGCCGCCAAACTGCCGCATGACATTATCCTCAACAAGCTCCGCCTTATTTATAACAGCATTGATTTTGACGAAAGTACATTCGTTTCAAAATCCGCGGCTCTTGAAAAACTTCCTCATTTACAAAACAAGCAAGTGGTCCTTACAGTTGCCCGGCTTGTATCCGCGAAAGGCCATGACGTCGTGATTCGTGCGTTAAGTATTCTAAAAGTCAAACATCCCGATGCGGTGTATATCATTGTCGGGGAAGGAATCGAAAGACCGTTTCTGGAACAGCTCGTGAAAGACCTACACCTGGAAGAGCGGGTTATTTTTGCTGGATATGTAAACGATGAGCAGCTTGAAATGTACTACGGAGTGTGCGATGTGTTTGTCATGGCGGGCAGATGGACGTCCAATTTTGTTGAAGGCTTCGGGCTGGTGTATATTGAAGCCGGCGTCCGGGGCAAACCTGTGATCGGCACACGCGTCGGCGGAATTCCGGAAGCAATCGTTGAAAACAAAAGCGGTTTTGTCATTGAACCTGAAAATCCTGAAGCGCTTGCAGAAAAAATATCGCTGTTACTAACCGACGAATCCTTACGAAACGACATGAGCCGTTTTGCGGTTCAACACGTCAAAGAAAGCTTCAGCAATGATGTAATGGCGAAACACAATGCGTCGCTTTTATCCGAGCTGGCAAAACGATGAATTTTGACACACGTAACGCATCTTGAATGATGAACAATCTTGTAAAGCAATCCTTACGCATACTATTGGGCAGAGCAAGTGTGTCCAGCATCGGCCTGCTGTTTACCGTCTATTTTGCATACGAACTTCCAAAAAACCTTTTTGCGCTGATTGCTCTTTACAGTACGGCCGCAAGTTTCACGCAGGTTATGATCGACCTGGGCCTTTCGGCAAAAATGGTTCGGGAAGCGCCCGCGCTAATAAAGGATGAGTCAAGATTTGCCGAAGTAGTGCGCAATGTGATCATGCCAAGCGTCGTGTTACGTTTCTTTGCTGCCGGAATTACCTGCATCGTCATGGTTATATTTCTTCAGTTGATGGAAGGATTATTATCAGCGGAATTTCCACAACTCAACGTAGAGTTTATTATTCTGCTGGCTCCGATCAGTATGATGTTCGAGAACGGAAATACCTCACTTGCTTCTGTCTTCCAGGTGCAACGCCGATTCGGCCTCGATTCTATATTGACATCCGGAGCCAACCTTTTAGAAATGATCTTTGCAACCGTTTTGTACATAAATTTTGGTATGGATCAGTATTTCACAGGCGTTCTCGCAGCTCAGGCATCCCTGTTTTTCATTCGTTCTTATTTAATTCGCGAAGTTCTCCAACACTTTGCTCTCAAAGACTTAACGATCAAGCAGGTCAAATACATTCTCAAAGAGTATTGGCCTTATTATCTAAGGCGTTTTTTTCGATTTGGCCTGCTTCAGGGAGAGCAACTGCTTGTGGTCATCCTCTTGCCGTTGGCGCAACTGGCCGATTTTAATTTAGCAAAGCGCCTGTCTAAATACCTGAAATTTTATTCAGATGCCTTTTCCAATCCGTTGACAATCAAATTGGCTAGAACCAAAGACCTTATGATGCGGAAAAAACACGTTCGCACTTTCTTGTTTTTTACCGTACCTTTGCCGATTGCATTAAGCCTGCTCAGCCCATGGATCATGCAACTGGCCGGAGGCGATAAATACGCCGACAGCTGGCCCATACTTGCGGTGTTGTACTTATCCTACGTGTTTTACGGTTATTCCAACCTGCAAATGTCGGTTGTTACCATTTTCGGCAAAGCGACAGAAGTGTTGTACCGCGATGCTATCGGGAGTATTGTCGGTTTTACGGCGACCCTGATTCTAATCCTATTATTCGGACAATACGGATTAGCTTGGGGGCAATTGATAGCTTATTTCACGCTATTTGTTGCCGGCTATCATATATCCAAAAAATATCTCGATGCCGATATTGAACCCGGTTCACAAAAAAACGAATCAGCGGAGACAATGGTCTCGCCCGATCCAGAATAAATAACTTCACCCATTGGAGGGTACTGTTATGAAGCTTCTAAATCTCGCCAATACTATTACGATCATACGTATTGTTATACTGTACATTACCGTTTATCTGATCTATACCGGACATATGATTTTTTTAATTGCAGCCGTAGGTTTGTCGATCATGATCATTCTTTTGGACTGGTTGGATGGCATCGTGGCGCGTAGAAGAAACGAGGTAACTCAATTCGGCGGCGTGCTGGATATTACCGGAGACCGAATTGTCGAAAACGTTTTCTGGATCGTATTTGCAGATCTCGAGATAATACCTATGTGGATCCCGATCATCGTCATGTCGCGCGGATTTATGACGGATGCGATCCGTAGCCAGGCCTTGATGGAGGGGAAAACTGCTTTTGGAGAAAACACGATGATGACAAACCGCTTCGGAAAAT
>JAEUSJ010000119.1 GCA_016788215.1 bacterium
TTATCCGGCTTGATATCTCGGTGAACAATACCTTTTTCATGAGCTACGGCTAATCCTTCGGCTAATTGAATACCGATATCAATCGCTTGTTTGAAACTGATAGAGCTTTTCTTTTCGTTCAAAGTTTGTCCTTCCACCAGTTCCATCACGATGAACATCTGTTTATCGTGTTCTTCGATACCGTGAATCGTGCAGATATTGGGATGATTGAGCGCAGAGGCTGCTTTGGCTTCCTGCAGAAAGCGGGCGCGGTCTTGTTCGGAATTGGACAGACGCTCCGGCAAAAACTTCAGCGCCACGAATCTATCGAGATTTGTATCCTGGGCTTTATATACCACGCCCATTCCGCCTTCGCCGATCTTATCAATTATTTTGTAATGAGATATCGTGCTTCCAATCATGCTTAAAATGTCCTTTGTGTTATAATGTTTCGCCGACCTGTCCAGCTTCAGGCGGGAGCTTATCGACAATCTTATAATGAGAGATGGTTGATCATATTTGTTTAGTCATCTTTTCTAATCGTGCTAATATCAATTATTTACTACGTATTGTTCACAGTTTATGAGTTTGACGGTATGACAGTTTGATTTCTTTACCGCACTCTTAATCATCAACGAGTCTTTAATGAAGTCGGCCAGATGAATTGCAACTTGTTGACTTCCATTTTCATTGAAATGCATGTCGTCAAAAAAAATTGTTGTATCTTTTGGAAGTAAATTGGCCAAGTCGAGACATGGCACCCCCATGTCTTTGCAAGTTGCCAGCAGAATGGCATTATAGCTAGCCATAGCTTGTGCAATCGCTTTGGTTGAATAATAGCTGCAGTATTCTTGATTTTTGCAATCGTAGGTCCAGCCAAACCATAGAAACTTGTTTAAGGTCTTGTTCATGGAGTCACTCCAAATCGTCGGCTGGGTCATAAAAATCATTTCGGCTCCGTATGCCCTTACGAGTTGTATACATTGTTGAATTCCATATCGGTAGTCATCAAGAGACGTCTGTGCACTTGGAAGTGAATCAAGAAACTCTCTTGCTCGCATTCTTTTTTCCCTTCGGTTCCGAATGATAAACCCGGATGGGTCTTCGATTTCGTTGATTCCAAGCAACGGGAAATAAATATTGTGCTTTAATCCCTTTGCAATTTGCCAGAAGCCTGTTTTTTGGCACCATGGCCTTAAGAATTCAACGGACGAAAAAGCTTTGTATAATAACCGGTTCTCTATGGCAGGATCATATGGTGATATCGACTTATAAGGGGGTTTATGCCGAAGGAAGGCAGTCATATCATTGACCCCAACCAAAAAAACGATAAGGTCAATTTTATCAATTTGTGGTAAAAGATATTTAAGTTGTACATAATGGACAGGAACATCGGTCGCACTTCTGCCGATATTGCCTACCCAAACATGGCCATACGTCCCGTTTTCATTGAGTATTTGCTGAACGCGCTGTGGCCAAGCTTCTTCCTGGTCAAGATAGAAACATTCTGTCGTACTGCCACCAACCGCCAGCATTCGAAGATCATCGGTAACGGACATCTCGTCTCCGCGGATACCAACAGAATTTGATCGAAATTCTGAAAGACCGTAAATTCCGGTAAGAATATTGGAATCCGGTGTTAAATGCCATGTCGTATTTCTTGGCCAGACCTGAAACATAGGTTGACTGGATCGCATGAAATGGTAAGTTATCTCTGCGATGACGAGCCCGATCGAAACACCCAACAGTATAAGAATGAATCTAATCATAATTAAGTAATCTAAAGAATTCTCGTTAACAGAATATAAATCAAATCTCCGCACCGCCGTGTTTACCCTTTTGAGAATTTTGTGAGAAATCGTTTGATTGAATCATTTATATTTCCTCCAACTCATCCCGCCCCTTTCCATTCAAAAGACAGAGGTCAGTGTTAGGTTAAAAACTGTTTGTTCGATCATCAGTATTTTCATCGCTTCATGGTTCCGATTTGACCAGCTCTTTCCAATTTACAATCAAACGAAGATCAGCGCCGGTACCCGCATTTACAGGCCGGAGCGCAAGATACTTTTTTCCGTCTTTGGACACGGCGTGGATGATTACATTTTTCGATCGGGCCGGAAAAAGCGGTTTCGGCTGACCAAAGGCCGGACTTCCGGCTGCAAACGATACTGCACAGCTTTCATATCGATCCCGAGCGGTTGAATAGTAAATTACTTTGTCGTTGCTCCACATCGCGCCAATTCCCGCGTCCGACGGAACCTGCCATTTGCCGGATATCCCTTTGAACGAAGAAACATAAATCTTGGTTGTGCCGGATTCAACGGACTGATAGACAATCCACTTGCCATCTCTGGAGAACTTTCCATTGCTTCCCTGAATACCAAGTTTTTCGAGCGATGCAGGTATTTGAACTTTTGTCAGATCTATAGATTGCAGTTCGCTTCCCGATTCATTTCCAACCCGGATAAGAAGATATCGCCCGTCCGGAGATACGTCTTCCGGCGTATAGTTATAAATGTTGGAGCTTCGATCACCCTGGGCTACCAAGGTCTCTTCTCCTGATCCGTCAGATTGTTTGACATAAAGGCTGGCCTTGCTTCCGCCAACCTCTGAATGGTAGTAAATTTTTTTCCCGTCCCCGGACCAGCACGGGCTGACGGCGCCCACGCCCGGAGTGAAGGTGAGACGCGTGTGCACTTTGCTACGAAGATCATACATCCACACACTGGAATTGGTTCGCGCATCGTCGATCTTATCGTAGGCGACCACGTTTTCATCGGGGGAAAGTGCAACTCTCAACCAGTTTTCAAATTGACTGATTACGGATTCAGTGCCATCGTCCTTGATCCATAACAACTCATTTTCATGTGAACCTGAACTGATCGCATACATCAGGATTCCATTCCCGGTTACCGAAAAATCTCCTTTAGCTCTGGCGATCCATGAATTGACGTTGCCTTGAAGCGATACCGGTTTACCTGAAAGTTTAAACGATCCTGCATCAAAAGGCTGGGCCATCAGGATACCCTGGCGAAGGTAAAAAATATAACCGGAGCTGTAAGTTCCGTTGGCCGCATCATCCAAAATTTTTGTAGACGCCGTATCATCCAGAGCGCCAAGATAAATGCCCGAGTGGGAGAAGGATGAAGAAAGCTTGAGAAAAGAAAAAAAGAAGTGATTGCCGTCCGGAAGAAAACAAGGAAATCGCGGAGCAGAACCTTGCGAGGAATCAAAGGCGGTTACCATCCGCGGCGTTCCGCCCGACGCAGAAACGGCATACAAATTCGGATCACTGACGGACGGAGAGTAGAGAATTACGCCTTTATTGCTCCACGCTCCGCCGCGTCCAAAGGGTGCGTCAGCAATCTCAATAACCGGGCCTCCGCCGGCATCAATCGTTTTCACTTTACCATCGGCGAAAAAACCGATCCATCGTCCATCGGGCGACCAGAACGGATATTGGGCCGTTTCCGTTCCTGCCAACGCCTTCGCTTCATTGCTTTTTAAGGATAGGACCCAAAGGCCCTTATGCGAAAGCGAATCGGATGCCGCAAATACTACCTTTGAACCGTCGGGTGAAATGAAAGAGTTGCCTCCCACATTGTCGTTGTACTGCAGTCCTGTTGGTATATCAATGGAAGCACGGATCACAGGGAGTGCCGCGTCCGGAGATTTAGTAAAAAATGAAATGCCATATCCGATGAGCAGCATGAGCACGGCCACAACGCCGATTAAAAGCCACGGCGCAGGGCGGCCTTTCTCCGTTGGATGGGTTGAAGTGATCGCGGGGCTAACTTTTGATTGCGTCATCGCAGGGCGGACCATGCTCACGCGGCTGCGACTCGACTCGCGCTTGAATCGTTTCAGATCGATAGCGACTTGTTTTGCGGCTTGCGTTCGTTCGTTCGGATCCTTCTCCATACATTCGAGAATGATCGCATCCAGTGACGGATCTATATCCTGCTTCACCGATGACATCGGCGGAGCATCAACATTGACGATTTCGTACATCAATGCGGTTTCGTGAACCCCGCGGAAGGGAAGTTGTTTGGTTATTAATTCATAAAGAAGAACGCCTAGCGAGAATATGTCCGACCGATGATCCACATCTTGTCCTTGTACCTGTTCGGGGGCCATGTATCCAGCGGTCCCTACGGTACTGCCTTCTTTGGTTAATCGTGAGACGCCACGCAATTTGGCTAAACCAAAATCCATGATCTGCGCAATCCCGTCTTTACGGATCATGATATTGTCCGGCTTGATATCGCGATGAACGATACCTTTTTCATGGGCTGCGGAAAGCCCTTCGGCCAGCTGAATGCCGATGTCGATCGCCTGTTTGTAACTGATGGCGCTCTTTTTTTCAGTCAGTGTTTGACCTTCGACTAGTTCCATGACGATGAACATTTGTTTATCATGTTCTTCGATTCCGTAGATTGTGCAAATATTGGGATGATTCAAAGCCGAGGCGGCTTTGGCTTCCTGTAAAAACCGCGCGCGGTCTTGTTCGGAATTAGATAAGCGTTCGGGAAGAAATTTCAGCGCAACGAATCTATCGAGATTCAGATCCTGGGCTTTATACACGACGCCCATACCGCCTTCACCGACCTTGTCAATTATTTTGTAATGAGAAATCGTTTGTCCGATCATAGTGAAACTGTCCTGTGGTTAATTGCAGCTTTAGAGTTATTTTTTTTATAAGTTTACAACTTCGATTTTATCATCGCCTCACGGCATCGGTCCATATGAATTTGGGCCGGTTTATCATCCGGACATTGCCCGGCACATTGCTCAAACAACTTCAAAGCTTTTTCAAACTCATTCTGCTTAAACGCATCGAGAGCTTGGGAGAAGGATTTCGCAATCGCCATTTTCTGTTTCCTAAGCTCCGGTGGCAATACGTCTAAAATTTCGAAAATAGTGACGGGGTCGTCTTTTCCCCTTATCTTGACCGTATCGATCTGGCGGATTGAATATTTCTCCGGGTGTTTTAGATTTTGAAATGTATTTTCGGTGATCAACAGCAGTGCATTATAAGTTTTGGTTAAACTTTCCACGCGTGAAGCCAGATTAACTACATCACCGATTACGGTCGTGTCCATGCGGTCATCTTCACCGATCGTTCCCAACATCATCGATCCTGAATTGAGCCCCACACCGATGGAAACCGGCGCATAACCGGCTTGCTGACGGCCGTGATTGTAGTCAAAAAGATTTTGTATCATTAGAATAGCCGTGCTGAGCGCCGTATCCGCATCTTCGAACAATGCCATGATCGCATCACCAATATACTTGTCAATGAATCCTTCATTCTTCCGAATCACCGGGCCCATGAAACTGAAATAAGAATTGATGAAACGAAAATTCTGTTCCGGCGTCATGTGTTCCGAAAGCGAAGTGAATGATCGAATATCTGAAAACATGATCGTCATGGTTCGCTCGACGCAATGCCCAAGCCGGATACTGTCATAATTGTCTTCGAGGTGCAGAACTTTCAGGAAATTATTGGGAACAAATTTGTAAAATACATCGACCTTCCTTTTCAGTTCTTCCGTGACTTTTTCTAATTGTTTATTCATTTCCAATAGCTCAAGATTTTGCTCTTCCTGTTTCACTAAGAGGTTTTTCTCCTGCTCATGAAGCCGCGCATTTTCCACCACTTGCGCCGACTGCCCCGCGATGATGGCCATTACCCGTTGGTCGTCGTCGGTAAAGGGCGTCCCGTCCTTTTTGTTATACGCCGTGAGAATACCGATCATGACGGCCTTGATCGTCAGCGGTACGCATAGAACGCTCTTGATGGCGGCATCCCACCGAAGCCCGCGAAAACGATCGTCGTTCAACGGGTCGTTGATCATTAGAGGTTTTTTATGAAGCAGCATCCAGCCGAGGATACTCTCCATGAGGTGAAATTGCGGATGATCGCCTGAACTTTGCATACTGCGCACGAGCGTTCGCATCGGCTTATTTGCCTGCTCGTCCACCAGCGTGATGACGCCTTGCTCCGCATGCACGGCGCGGAGGGATCGGTGGATGATCGTTTGCATAATCTCCTGCGAATTCATCGAGCCGCCGATCAGGCGCGCCAGATCATTGAGAATGGACAATTCCTCCACCGCGCGGAGAAGCCGCCGGTTCTCTTCTTCCAGGGTTTGTAGTGATTTAGAATTTTCCATTTGTCAAACCTCTTTGAAGGGCATGTCTGTTATGACGAATACACGGCTCTAATATTTACCGGGTAAGGGTACGCCGAAGTTCTTCTATCCAATTTATGATAACATTAAAATAAGTTACATTAGCGCTAACTGCATAATTTCGGACCATGATAAAACGTTTTCCATCCGGAGAAATATCGTAGTTGTTGAGCGGGTTGTTCGGGAAGTACATCTGAGTTACGTCGAACAGTTCTCTCGGCTTTTCCATTGAAAAAACCGGATCGCTTTTTACAGGAACGGACATCATTTTTCCGGTCGTATTCATGTACAGGACTTCTTTGCCGTCCGGCGACCAGAAGGGTCTTGCGCCGCCGTTTGTTGATATTTGCCACTTTCCATTCAGGTCAGGAAATGTGCGAACATAAATTTCCATGCCTCCGGACTCATTGGAACCGTAAACGATATAACGACCGTTCGGAGAGATGTGTCCGCCGTATTCATAGGCTTTTGAATTCAACAGAGGTTTTGATTCTTTGTCTTGGCTAAGGTCCAACGTGAAAATATCTCCATCGGTCGGGCCGCCGATCGTATTGACGATGAGGTGTTTACCGTCGGCAGAAAAGGCAATAGGAAATAGAGGCGTCTTAGCGGTTGATCGGGTCGTTCCGGGTGAACTCCCGTCGGCCGGATGTTCCATGATTCGTCCTTCGTCCAGTGCCGAATTGGAATAAAATATCTTCTTGCTGTCGTTGCTCCAGATCGGGTCGAATGCTTTTTTATCGAAGGTGAGCCGGTTGAAACTTCCGCTGCGCAGGTCGTAGATCCAAACGTCGTTATCGCTTCCTGCGACGAGGCCGATCGAAACGGCCAGTTTGGTTCCATCGGGAGAAATTCGCGGGGTATTGTAGGGCTGAGGCGGAAGGGCCAGCGGGGTGATCTTGCCGTCGCGCGTGACCCAGACGAGTTCCAGATCCTTGTTCATCGCTCCGGGCAAGTACACCAAATTACCGTCGTTTGAAATGGAGAAATCAAAAACACCGCTCGCCAGATCGCCGTTCACGTCTTTCACAAACATGGTTAAAGGCTGGCTCGTCCGAAATTCTTTCCAATTAAAAGGGGCAGCCCATAGTGCGCCGTTGCGCGCAACGACCAGGTAGCCCGGTTCGACATACCGAGCCATTCCTCCGCGAACGTCCAGAATGCGGCGTTCACCGGTTTCGACAGACTGCATGACCAAGGATGCGTCCGAATAGGAATTGGGATTCGTTATGTCACCCACGGTATACAAAACCCATTTTCCGTTCGGCAAAACCTGAGGCCACCGGTGCGTACGTTCTTTTTTTGAAGAGTCCACTGTTGAAAATATGCGCTCGTCGCCGCCCGAGGCCGACACCGACATGATACCTGACGCAAAGGCCGGGGAATAATAGATCCGGTTGTCCGGGCTCCACGAAGCGCCCCGAAATCCCGGCGCATCGCAAACCGTTTCAACGGCGCCGCTGGCGGTTGGAACCTTCTTAATCTTACCGTCGGCATGAAATCCGATCCATTGCCCGTCAGGGGAAAAGAACGGAGCGCTGGCATTCAAGGTACCTTTGACAGGAATCGATTCGAAAGTGTTGACCGGCCGAAGATAGATCTGGCTTGCTCCTGATTCCGTCAATGTGAAAGCCACATATTGTCCGTCCGGAGAGATGGTTACATTGGCAAATTCGGAACGTAAGATCCTTTGACCCGGTTGGGTAATTGCGTTGATGTTAAGATTAGAAACAAGAAGCGGCGCCGTAGTATTTTTAGATTTGAAGAAGAATATCAATCCAATCAAACACAAGATCAGTGCGCCAAGCCACAATATTCGTTCTGAGTTGAAATAAGTTTTTCCTGACGCTTTTTCTACAGATTTCAATGCCGGACGAACCATGCTCATGTGTGTTCGTGAAGATTCACGTTTGAATCGTTTTAGATCGATAGCGATCTGCTTGACTGATTGCGTTCGCTCGTTAGGGTCTTTCTCCATGCATTCCAGAATGATCGCATCCAACGACGGATCAATATCCGGTTTGATGGAAGACATCGGCGGCGGATCAACGTTGACAATCTCATACATTAGAGCCGTCTCATGCACGCCGCGGAAGGGGAGTTGACCGGTGAATAATTCATAGAGTAATACTCCCAGTGAAAATATATCCGAACGATGATCGGCATCTTGACCTTGAACCTGTTCCGGTGACATGTAGCCTGCCGTTCCGACCGTACTGCCTTCTTTGGTTAAACGGGACACGCCTCTGAGTTTCGCTAATCCAAAATCCATGATCTGTGCGATACCGTCTTTACGGATCATGATATTATCCGGCTTGATATCTCGGTGAACAATACCTTTTTCATGCGCTACGGCTAATCCTTCGGCTAATTGAATACCGATGTCAATCGCTTGTTTGAAACTGATGGAACTTTTCTTTTCGTTGAGGGTCTGTCCTTCCACCAGTTCCATCACGATGAACATTTGTTTATCGTGTTCCTCGATACCGTGAATAGTACAGATATTCGGATGATTGAGCGCAGACGCGGCTTTGGCTTCCTGCAGGAAACGCGCACGATCTTGTTCGGAATTAGACAATCGTTCCGGCAAAAACTTCAGCGCCACGAATCTATCGAGATTCAGATCCTGGGCTTTATACACGATGCCCATTCCGCCTTCGCCGACCTTGTCAATTATTTTGTAATGTGAAATCGTTTGTCCGATCATGATGATTAATTCCGTTTTGTTATTCTCTCGTTAATGCATTTCATTAAAAGAAGGGTTTAGCCTTCCATTGGAACCCTAAAGGTTCCGCTACCCACCGTTCCGATCATGGATCCTCTCCTGAGGTTATACGCTGCGGCCGATTTCTTATCACAACGGTAATTTCATTTTCTTCAGAGAAAATTCCTTACTTGAACAAATTTTCGATGATCACCAGTTTAGATCGTGTCTGCCGATCCGAATAAACCATTTCCTTTTCATCCGGTCGAATACTACTCGAGTAAGATCCAAGTGGGACACCCTTGATTTTTTCCACTTTTAAGGTTACCACGTCCAGCCGTACTAATTCATTGGACGAGTTGATCATGTATACTTTTTTGCCGGCCACATCATGGACTGCTGAATTAATATTCTCCGAAATCTTGACTGCTTTATCGCTCGCGTCACCTTTCTTAACCTTGAAGAACCCCTGCTTACCGGCGTGGTTGTCAAAAAACAAAATAAATTTATCTACTGGAAATGCA
Source organism: bacterium (assembly GCA_016788215.1). Classification (GTDB taxonomy): domain Bacteria; phylum CLD3; class CLD3; order SB21; family SB21; genus SB21. The sequence continues at coordinate 9,402 of JAEUSJ010000119.1, forward strand.
AAAGTAGAATCCTCGAAGTATTTCTGCGGGGGCGATCCGTCCACATGCAGAAGCCAGGAATTCGGAAATTTCCAGAAAATCAATGACGAGTCGCTGATCCAATGGGCACTTGAGCCGCGGCCAATGTTTTTCGGCATACCGGGATTGGCGGCTTCGATCAGAAAAACATTTGAAGAATCATTAGGCTCAGACGGTTTACGCGCCTGATAGGAAATCCATTTCCCGTCCGGCGACCATCGCGGATACATGGACGTCATGTCTTCCGAGGTGAGCGATCGTTGTCCGCTGCCATCCCGGTTGATCATGTAAATACTTTGTCCGAGCCCGAAGCATACCGTGGATCGAGTTCGATCGCTTTTTGAAAAAATTGTACTGCCATATTAACGCTGGCCTTGGTTCGACGATTCAAAAAGTCTCTTGCACGAAGATTACAATCAAAGGCTTCCGCGTTGATCGTAGATCGTTTTGTCAACTCCACCTTTTCAACAGGTGAAAGCTTGAGCTTAAGGGTGTCCACGATTTGTTTAGACACTTTTTCCTGAATATCAAATACATCTTCGAGTTTCCCCTTGTAGGTCTCCGCCCACATTTGTGAGTTAGAGTCCGTATCAATCAGTTCGACGCTAATGCGCAG
>JAEUSJ010000011.1:0-5092 GCA_016788215.1 bacterium
ATGTGGGGAGCTACTAAGACAATCAATCTTACGCAGGATGGCGGGAAATCCAATCTTTGCGTGAAGTGCCATCAACCGCGTCCATTATCATACAGTTCATCCTTTACAAACGGTAATCGTGTGCAGTATGATTCCTTGGTGTTAGCCCCGAGCACCGTTCTGTATGATTCTGCCGTTGGCAATGCCTTCCCGAATAAGATCATTCCGAGCTACAGGACACACGTTCACTATGGCGTCGTAGGCGCTGTGGTTGCCGGTCAGGGCGGCGTGGAGTTCACCGGTACCGCTGCGTATGCTAATTCAGCGCACACATCGGTTGCTTCCTGCCAGGATTGCCACATGGCGACCCGCTCAGGACGTGCAGGCGGACATACGTTTATGGTTCAGGGAAATTTCAACGGTTGCAACGTATCCGGTTGCCATTCAGCAGCCCCTATTTCTTCATCATCAACTACCAAGTGGACTACCCCGCGAGCCAATCAAAAAGCTCAGCTTGACGCTTTGGCTGCGAAGCTGAATGCGCTTGGCGGAGGAACCCCCATTCTGCACTCGGAGACTGATTCCGAACTGAACCTGTGGGCAGGCTTGACGACAGGTAACTGGGATGGATATCTTGATATTTATCTGGCAAACACCAATGACAATGGTTATTGGAGAAATCCGAGCACTTCAGGAATGACCTCTGCTCAGATTGTGATCAACAATGCAAAACCGAAATTCCCATCACTGACATCGCGGGACATCGGCGCTATGATCAATTTCCAGTTTGCCTTGAGAGAATCCAGTTTAGGTATTCATAATACGGCTTACACTTCCGCTTTATTGACGAACACGATTGCTCTATTCCCATAAGCCGGATTAGTTAATCTTACGTAAAAAAAGGCTCCGCAAATAGCGGAGCCTTTTTTTCGATTCGTCTTGATCTGAAAAAATGAACGAAAATTACGCTTTAGATCGATTCTAAATTTTAAAAAAAATAACTATGAGTCTGGCCGAAAATAAAGGTAGTCGCTACCTTTAGGTTGCGTTTAAACTCAATATCCGCAGGCAAAAGCCTGCCCTGCCCATACCGGGATCGTTATCTTCGGACAGTCTCTTAATGGGAATCAAGATTTAAATAGAGTCAAAAAATGCCGTTGTCATTCTTTAAGAATCTTTTTTATTTGCAACGTGTAATCTATGATTCAAAAAGATTCTTAAAGAATGACATGAGCGGAATTTTGGGCAGACGGCTGAGGTATTAAAAAATAATATTTGATAATTACAATTTTTTTACAATATTCCAAATGTGTTCAATTTACGGATTTATCTATTCTAACTCTAATCTACTTGTAATGAAGAGGTCACAATGAAATCGAAAATGTTTTTCGTGTTGACTTTCTTGTTCCTGCCCGGCTTGATGCAAGCGCAGACACTTAATGCGCGTTTCTCTACGTCGGTGTATTCATGGGAAAATCAGTTTGCCGACTCGACGGCGTCGAAAAGTTTCCGAGGCTACCAGACCGCGATCATTCACGCCAACGGTGTAGGAATGCCGAATCTGTCTTTCCATACCTACTTTCGCGGCGCATACGACATGGGATCAGGAAAGGTGACAGAAAACCCGCAATACCGCGTTTACAATATGTATGCGCAGTGGAAAAATACGGATCAAAAGACGCACCGGCTGGATGTAAGAGCTGGAAGACAGCAGGTTTTAACCGGACTGCGCAGCCCCACGATCGACGGCATCCGCGCGGATTATTCCAATGCGGATAATTATTCCGTCTCGGGTTATTTCGGCGCTTTGCCGCCGGATGACGGATCGCTCACTGTTTTGAAGCCTTTTGACCGGCATGCTATGGGAGCAAAAGTTTCCACGGCTAAATATCTGCAAACCAAAGCATCTGTCACGTTCGTAGATAAAAGCCGCGACGGCGCTTACGATCATTCGCTGAATTATCTTGGCGGCGACAGTTTGTTCCAGCGCGCCGATATGCAGGAAAGGCTCATCGGATTTGACCTCAACCGCATGTTTATGGGCAAAATCAACTGGTTCTATCACTTCGAATACGATATGCTTCAGAAGAACGTGCGCCGCGTTTCCACCGACGTACAGTATACGCATAACAAAGATCTTTTCATCGGAGTGGAATATATCTATCGCCGGCCGAATATTATGTACAATACCATTTTCAGTTCGTTTGACGATCTAAGCACTAATCAGGAGATCTGGCTGAGAAGCAATTACCGTTTCAACGATCTCTGGTCGGTGAACGCCGAATACGCCAACGTATTCTACGATCTGAAGGACGCCTGGCGTTACGGATTTGGCGTAGGTTTCTGGCGAACCAACGTAAGCTATCAGCGCCGCATGGGTTATGGCGGAACGATCGATATGATCAGCGCGGCGGCATATTATCCGGTGAATGACAAATTAAAAACGGATTGTTCTATTTCATACGCCCGATTTGATCTGGCCGATGATATAGACAAAAATAGCTGGGATTATCCCGCCAACCCCGGCGATTGGGATCGGTATAATCTTGAACGGCAGATTCTATCCAGCACCAATACCTCCATCACGGTGACGGGTCGCATTAATTACGAATTTTTCCGTTCATTCAACGTCGACGTTGAAGGACAATTCCTCTCGCAAAATATTAAAAGTTCGCCGGTCTATGCCGGTAATAAATCGGATGTCCGGCTTTTTCTAAGAGCCAATTATTGGATTTTTCATAAACTCTAACGGGTGAAAGAACATGAAAAACAAAACTTCGTTATTACTCATCATACCATTTGTTGGTTTGATTCTTTCGATGATCACGTTATCCGGCGTCGGACGTGAGGCGGTCTCGGGTTTATTCACAAAATCCCAATTGGTTCAGAAAATGTTCGGTCATAAATACCACGACATTTATAAGGAAGAGGACCGCAGCCAGCTTATTAAATTCAGCCATAAGTTCCATATCCAGGATACGGGCGCGGAATGCGCGCAATGCCATGCCGGTATTGAAAAAAGCGAAAGATCGTCGGATAACAATTTAGGAAAAATGGATCAATGTTATACCTGCCATGATCAAAAGACTACCGATTGCAAAACCTGCCATTTGGAAAAATCGGAACCGTATTCTGCGTTTAAAAATCCGAAACGGGAACTGGTTTTTTCACACAAGCAGCATGTTGGCGACCAAGGTATGAAGTGCGAGACGTGCCATAAGGACGCCGCGCAAAAAGATTATGTGAAAACGAGTCTTTTACCGACCATGGAATCGTGTATGAGTTGCCATGACGGCGCCAAGGCAAGTAACGACTGCCGCACCTGTCATACCGACATCCGTTTTATCAAACCGGCTGATCATAATATGGATTTTGTCCGCACCCACAAGCAAGTGGTCGCATCCAACGGGACAGCGAATTGTGAAATGTGCCATGCGGAGGAAACCTGCGCGGACTGCCATGAAGGCGGCAATCTGCAGAAATTTAAAAACAAAGGTGAATTCAAATCGTCCATGTCTCCTTCGGGCACGAGCGGCAACAGCATGATGAATCTGGAGAAAGCGCACGCGTTAGATTATGTCTTCACGCATCGATTTGAAGCCAAGGCAAAAACGATGGAATGCCAAAGCTGTCACGAGACCGAGTCGTTTTGCAGTCAGTGTCACAATGGAAGCACTAAAATTGCGAAACCGGCATGGCATGCTGTGCCGGGATTCGTAACATCCAGCGGCGGTATGCATGCGAAGTTAGCCAAAAAAGACATGGAAAACTGTACGTCGTGCCATCAGGTTGAAAACGAAGATCCAAAGTGCATGGATTGTCATACATTTAAAATGAAATAATGAGATTTTTATCGAAACGATAGGACATCATCATGAAACAGATTATCACACTTTGTTCCGTTACTTTTTTGCTGTTTACGCTATTCATAAACAGTTGCAGTGAGCGGCAGGGTATTACTACCGTATACAAAGAGCGTCCGCCCGCGGTCCTTACTTACGATACCGATATAAAACCTATTCTTGACGGAAGTTGTATCGGATGCCATTCGAGCGGACTTATGCTGGGCAGTTATAATTTAAGCTCCTATGCTGGAGTTTTAGGAAACGGCACCGATGCTACGCCCAATGCAATTCCCGGCGACGCGAATAGTCTTCTGATCACCAAGCTAGCCGGTGGACATCAGTCTGTCAGTCAGCCCAATCAGGATATGATATTTCAATGGGTCGTCGTGGATTCGCTGAAAGAAAATTAACCTGTTCAATAAATATAAGGAGGCAACATTGAAAACATCACTAGTATTAGCAGTCGTTGCATTGTTTTTGATCTCATTCAACGTAAAAAACCATATCGTGTCCTTAACCGGTGCGGAAGGCGCGACGGGAGATGAGCAGAGAGCATTTGTCGGAGCTGATAAATGTAAACCATGCCATATGTCCGAGAAAAAAGGCGCGCAATATAAGAGCTGGAAAGAATCTAAACATGCGGGCGCATTTGCAACTTTGGCAACCGATAAAGCAAAAGAACTTGGCGCAAAAGTTGGCGTAACAAATCCTCAGGAAGACGCCAAATGTCTGAAATGTCATATTGACGGATTTGGAGTGGACGCTAAGTTTCTCGGCGAAAAATACAAAAAAGAAGATGGCGTAGGCTGCGAGTCCTGTCACGGAGCCGGCGGGGATTATTGGACAAAACAAGTTATGACGGATATTTCAACCAAGAAAATCGACGGAGCAACGGTTGGTTTGATGAAGCCCGTAGAAGAAACCTGCAAGAAATGCCACAACGAGGAGTCACCGACGTTTGCCGGATTTAACTTTGAAGAAATGCAGAAGAAGATCGCACATCCAATGCCCAAGTAATTCTATGTGCTTATCCACTGCTCACTTGATGTATGTGAGTAAACCGGATAAGCAGGTAATTCTAAGTTGATCTTTTTTCTTTTACTTTTACAAAACGTTCCAGTGAGTCCGGTATTATACGGCTTACGGGGACGTTTTTTTTATGAGAAGTGAGAAAAATAATTCAGTTCATTCCATTTCACCTTTTGCCGGTGTCTTCTATTTCATGACAAAAGTCATGAAACCGTATGACATTGGTCGTTGTTAAATAT
>JAEUSJ010000011.1:5190-23928 GCA_016788215.1 bacterium
TCCGATGATGCAAAAGAAATTTTTTTAGCTGAAAAATGCCAACGATGCCATTCGATCTCGGCGATGAACATTGACGTTACCGGCCAGAAGGTAGTTTCCGATCTTTCTGCCGTTGGTTCCAGGCATACCGGGGAGTGGTTGGTTAAGTACATGAAGAGAGAAGTGGCTATTAACGGTAAGAAACATATCAAGAACCTGAAAACGTCCGGCGCCGACATAGAAAAACTTGCGAAGTGGCTTGCTACATTAAATGCGAAATAGCCCTGCAAGATGCGCCCATGTGAGGCCGTTTATAGCCTAATTTGAAAAAAACAATATTTGGTGGATCGACCGCATTTATTAACCGATACCTATGTCTTAAGGAAATACAAATGACACGTGCTATTCTCCTGTTAGTTTTTTTACTGTCTGCGAGTTTTCAGCTTATCGGTCAGACCAGCCAAGCCTGTTTGGAATGCCACAACGACAATTCGTTGACCATGACCAAGCACAATAAGGAAGTTTCTTTGTATGTGAATGAAAAGGTTTTAAGCCACTCGACGCATGCGAAGGTGTCTTGCGTTGGCTGCCACACAGGTTTTGACCCGGACAACGTTCCGCATAAAGAGCCCATGACTGCTGTTAATTGTTTATCCTGCCATAATAAAGCATTAACAAAACATGCGTTTCATATCAACATGGTCAAAGCATCCGGTCGAGGAGGGACTCCAGACGTAGATTGCAAAGGATGTCACGGGACGCATGAAGTGCAATCGCCAAAAATCGAAGGAACCAAGTTCAGCAAGGGCAATATCATCCATGCATGCGGAAAATGCCATGAAGACGTTACCAAGAAGTTTCTTCATTCCGAGCATCATAAGGCCGCCGAAAGGGGAATCAAAGAAGCGCCGCTTTGTCTGAATTGTCATCAGAGCAATATAACCAGAGTGACTGCCGCACTGGATTCAGTTCAACTGAAGTTGACTCAGGAAAAAATTTGTATATCATGCCATTTGGAAAATCCGGACGTCGCCGACAAGACCGTTCGCGGCACTAAATTTATTGAATCCTATGACAAGAGTATTCACGGCTCGGCACTGCGCGAAGGCAATGCTAAGGCCGCGAGCTGCGTGAATTGTCACGGCAGCCATGAGATGAATAAAAGTATTTCTGAGAGTTCCCGTGTCAATCGAATGCACATTCAGCAGGTATGTTCTCAATGCCATGCAGGGATCGAAAAGGAATTCTCATCCAGCGTGCACGCGAAGGCCGTTATGAAAGGCAACAAAGACGCTCCGGTATGCACGGATTGCCACGGCGAACACAACATACTCAAACATACCGATCCGGACTCGCCCGTATCGGCCAAGAACGTATCGCAAAAGGTCTGCGGCACTTGCCATGCCTCGGTTAAAATGTCTCAAAAGTACGGATTGTCAACGGATCGCTTTCGCTCCTTTTCGGACAGCTATCACGGGCTTGCCGTTCGCGGCGGGTCGGTGGAAGTTGTCAACTGTGCCAGTTGCCACGGCGCGCACAGCATCAAACACTCGAGCGATTCGACATCAACGGTTAATAAGGAAAATTTAATCAAAACCTGCGGCAAGTGCCATCCCGGCGCCAATACACGTTTTGCCATTGGTTCGGTACACTCTATTACGGATTCAGAAGAAGATGATCCGATACTGTATTGGATCGCAAATATGTATCTCTGGCTTATCATTGTGATAATTGGCGGGATGTTCTTTCATAATGTGATTGATTTTATCAAAAAAGTTCGACGCAAGCTGCTGATCCAACAAGGGGTTCTGAAACCGGAAGAGATCGGACACCGTCTATATTTGCGTATGACGCTGAGCGAAAGGCTTCAGCACGGTACGCTGGTGATTAGCTTTGTATTGCTGGTGATCACGGGCTTCATGCTTCGCTATCCGGACGCGTGGTGGGTAGCATCCATCCGTAATCTCAGTGACAACGTTTTTGAATTTCGCAGTTGGATACACCGGATCGCCGGAGTCACGATGGTATTGGCGAGTATCTATCATATTTACTATATTTTCTTTAATCCGCGCGGACGTCAATTGATCAGGGATTTATTACCAAAGATGAAGGATTTTACCGACGCTATGGGCGTACTGCGATATAATTTAGGACTACATAACGATAAACCACAATTCGGCCGATTCAGCTATATTGAAAAGAGTGAGTACTGGGCGCTCGTCTGGGGAACATTTCTCATGGGGCTAACCGGCGTGATTCTATGGTTTGAAAATACGTCTATGGGCATGTTGTCTAAATTGGGATGGGATATTTCAAGGACGATCCATTTTTACGAGGCCATTCTCGCCACTTTGGCAATAATCGTATGGCATTTTTATTTCGTCATATTTAATCCGGATGTTTATCCGATGAGTTTAGCCTGGCTAACGGGAAAGGTTTCTGAGGAAGAAATGCATGAAGAACATCCTTTGGAATTGCATGAAATCAAGAAGCGGGAATTCGAAGAATCAGAAAAACAAAAGGGATCTAAGACACCCTGATGACAGCGGCCAAAGCGGATATAAACCGTTTCGTGCGTAAATAATTTTTTTCTCGAAACGCACAAAAGAACACGAATAGTATTAATGGTTTCCTTTAGTGTATGGGGATGAGAAATGACGCGAGAACATTGCAAATTGAAGGCCTGCTTTTATTTGCTGCCTGTTGTGTTTTTTTTGTCACAGTCCTTGGTGGTAAGCGCTCAGGAAAACGGTGACTGTTTCGACTGTCACGACGACATCACGCTGACCGTCAAACGCAATAACAAAGAAGTATCTTTGTATGTGAGCAAGAAAAAATTCGGGTATTCAGCTCACAAGGACGTCAAGTGCATAGGCTGTCATGCGGAATTAGTCGGCCAGGAAATGCCGCATGAAGAGTTTGTTTCCAAAGCGCAATGCGGATCCTGCCACACTACAGCTCAAAAATTTTATGATGAAGGTTTGCACGGCCAGGTATTTAGAGCGGGCGACCCTTTGGCGCCGACATGCATTACGTGCCACGGCGCTCCGCACGACATTATCTCGCGCTATAATCCCAATTCGCCCGTCGCTCCGATAAAAATACCGGAACTCTGCGGACGGTGCCATCACGAAGGTTCGCCGGTTCAGATCAAATATGATATTCCGCAGACGCATATTTTAGAAAATTATTCCGAAAGTATTCACGGAGAAGGTTTGCTCAAGAAAGGGCTTTCGGTGAGCGCTAACTGTGCGTCGTGTCATTCGCCGCATCGCATTTTACCGCATACCGATCCGCGTTCCTCGATCGCGCGCGGCAATATTGCCCGCACCTGCGCCAAGTGTCACCAGGCCATTGAAACCGTACACCAAAAAGTGATCAAAGGCGAATTATGGGAAAAGGAGGCCAACGTTTTGCCGGCGTGCGTAGACTGTCACCAGCCGCACAAAGCGCGTAAAGCTTTTTATGAAAAAGGTATGGCGAATTCTGACTGTATGATCTGTCATGATAAGAAAGATCTGAAGTCCAAGGACGGACGCGCGATGTTTGTGAATGAACGGCAAGTATCGGGTTCGCAGCATTACAAAATCGCCTGCAGTCAATGTCATACGGGCGTGACGCCAATCGGAAAGGACCGTCCGTGCGAAACCGTAACCAAAAAAGTAGATTGCGCGTCATGCCATGCGGAAATTGGGGAGGATTACAAAAAAAGCACCCACGGTCAGCTGCATGCGCAAAACGATTCCAATGCGCCGGTATGTGTTGAGTGTCACGGCACGCATAATGTATTGGGAAAACAAAATATTGCATCGCCGATATATCCGACGAATATTCCAAATTTGTGCGCGCAATGTCATCGAGAAGGGGAAAAGGCGGCCGTACGGTACAAAGGCGGAGAACGCGATATTATTGATCACTATCAGGAAAGCATACACGGCAAGGGTTTGCTCAAAAGCGGGCTTTTAGTTACCGCTAAATGTACCGACTGCCATTCGTCTCACCGGGAATTGCCCGCATTGGATTCGACGTCCAGCGTGAATTTCAGAAATATTCCTGAGACCTGCGGTAAATGCCACAGCGGAATTGAAGAGATGTTTAATAAAAGCATTCATGCGCGCGCAGTGTCAACCTCCGATAAGAAATTACCTGTTTGCAACGATTGCCACACGGCGCATACCATCCGGAGAACGGACGAAACGGGATTTAAATTAGAGTTAACCAATACCTGCGGTAAATGTCACGAGGAAATAACGAAAACTTATTTTGACACGTACCACGGCAAAGTATCGCAGCTTGGCTATACTAAGACGGCCAAATGTTACGACTGTCATGGCGCACATGATATTTTAAAGGTTATTGATCCGAAGTCGCATCTCAGCCGTGACAACGTAGTTGCAACATGCCAGAAATGCCATCCAGAGGCCAATCGAAAATTCGCAGGTTATCTTACGCATGCAACGCATCATGATCCGGACAAATATCCGGGCTTATTCTGGGTTTTCTGGGGGATGACGGGGCTGCTTTTAACTACATTTTTCTTCAGCGGACTTCACACGCTGCTTTGGCTGCCGCGGGCGCTGCAAATGAGGAATGCGCATAAAGAATATGCGGTTGATCCCGGCGAAAAACAGTTTCAACGATTCACGCGACTAAATCGTATTCTCCACATTGTCATGATAGTCAGCTTTATCAGTCTTGCTCTGACGGGACTGACGCTTAAATTCTCAAATACAGGATGGGCGCGATTCGTTTCTAATTTCTTCGGCGGCTTCGAATCGGCGGGTTATATACATCGCTTGGCAGGGGTCTTCATGTTTGGTATTTTTATTACCCACATTACCGATCTGGTCAGACGAAAACGGCGAGAATTCAAAAGTTGGAAAGCGATGATATTCAGCCCGGGTTCTCTCATGTTCAACAAAAAGGACCTGCAGGATTTCATTGGTTCTATTAAATGGTTCCTGGGTATCGGAAAACGGCCGAACTACGGGCGCTGGACTTACTGGGAAAAATTCGATTACTTTGCCGTATTCTGGGGTGTGGCGGTTATCGGTTCTACCGGGCTCATGCTGTGGTTCCCTGAATTTTTTACCGTCTTATTGCCGGGTTGGGCCATTAATATCGCAACGATCATTCACTCCGATGAGGCGCTGCTTGCTGTGGGATTTATCTTTACCGTTCATTTCTTTAATACTCACCTGCGTCCGGAAAAATTTCCGATGGATATTGTCGTATTCACCGGACGCATGCCGGTGGAAGAATTTAAACGCGACAAACCGGCCGAATACGAGGCGCTGGTTGCGAGCGGCGAACTTGAAAAATATCTGGTTGAACCGTATCAACCAATCGTGATCAAGGCCATTCGCATATTCGGGTGGGCCGCCCTGACGATCGGATTTAGTATAGTTATCTGGATCATTTATGCAATGTTGTTCTCGTATCAGTAAGAAATCTGCTGTTGACTCAAGAGAAATCCGTTTGAAATGCGCCATCCGGGTATTTATTTTTTGATACACTAAATAAAAGAAAAAAAGCGATGAGAAGAATTCTACCAAGTTCCTTTTATAATGTGATGTCCTTAAGCGGGGCGGCATTGAGCGGAATCAGTTTAGGGCTGATCGTTTTTCTGTTTGTGCTGGAGTATTTCTCCGAGACGTCGAAACCATACATGGGCATTATTACGCTGATTATTCTTCCCATGTTCATGACCGCAGGCATTGTTATCATGATTTGGGGGATGTTGCGGGAAATTCGTCGCAGGAAAGTAGGCATAACTTCGGAAGGCCATCTGCCCAAAATTGATTTTAATATTCCGAGACACCGTACAGCCTTCGCTGTTTTTTCTTTTGGGGCAATTCTTTTTCTGGGTTTGTCCGCATTCGGAAGTTACAAGGCTTATGAGTTCACCGATTCAGACCAATTTTGCGGTGAAATGTGTCATGCCGTCATGAGTCCTGAATATACGGCCTACCAGTTCTCTCCCCATGCCAGGGTGGGCTGTGCGCAGTGTCATATCGGGTCCGGAGCGGAATGGTTTGTCAAGGCAAAGATATCAGGGTCTTACCAGGTCTATTCTGTTTTATTCAATAAATACGCGAGACCGATCGAAACGCCGATAGAAAATTTGCGTCCCGCCCAGCAGACTTGCGAACAATGCCACTGGCCAAAGCATTTTTTTAGCGAAAAACAGCGGATAATGACTTATTACCTTTCGGATGAACATAACACCAAATGGACGCTGAATCTATTGGTTAAAATCGGGGGCGGCAACACAGATGAAGGGCCAACGTCAGGTATTCACTGGCACATGAATATTGCCAATGAGATAACCTATGCGCCGTTTGACAGGGAGCGCCAGATAATTCCATGGGTCCGAGTTAAACACGGCGATGGTAAAGAATCTGTTTATCGCAGTACCGAAGTGAAGTTGAGCGAAGCTGATTTAGATAAGCTGGAGAAGCGGAGAATGGATTGCATCGACTGTCACAACAGGCCGACACATATTTACCATCATCCTGCCGCATCGGTTAACCAGGCCATGTCCGTTGGCTGGATTGATCCGTCGCTTCCTTTTATCAAAAACATCACTGTAGAAGCGCTGCAGCATCCTTATGCCACAAGGCAGTCTGCGTTTGATAGCATACGGATCGCCATAACCGATTTCTACAGTACTCATAACCCGAATGTACTGCAAAACAAGAAAGAGCCGGTTGAGAAGGCCATTCAGGAAGTTCAAAAAATATACAGCCGTAATTTTTTCCCTGAGATGAAAGTGAGTTGGGAACATTACCCGGACAATATTGGCCATATGTATTCGTTAGGCTGTTTCCGCTGTCATGACGGGAAACATGTAAACGAAGAGGGTAAAGTATTATCGAGGGATTGCAATACCTGCCATACGTTATTGGCTCAGGAATTCGAAAAAGGCGATAAACGAATTGCACTAGGCGGATTAGAGTATATTCATCCTGTGGATGTCGGGAATGAGTGGAAACAGAAAAATTGCAGTGAGTGCCACAGCAAGAATGATTGAAAATAATAGCCGCATTCCGGATATGGATTGGATTACGATTCGTCATGTTAAAACATGACTTTGGTCATTGTTTTTTGCATCACTTTGCATTACTCTTCTTAAGTTAGATTCAATTCTTTTCTGTTCGACATATCAATATCTACAAAAGATTTTTCAGTAAAATTTCGCAAAATCAAATCGACGAGGAATATGGAAAAATCCACTGATGTTCCTGTGCAACCGGGCAAACGTGATTTTCTCAAATGGCTTATCGGCAGCGCAACGGCGGCGTGGGTTGTTTCGGTCACCTACCCTATTCTTTCATTTCTGAAACCGCCAAAGCAAGGCGAGGTTGAAGTCAGCAGCGTAAAAGCAGGGAAGCTTTCTGATATAGAGAAAGACAGCGGCATGATTGTAAAGTTTGGCAATAAGCCGGTTATCCTTATTCGAAAGGCTGATGGCGAGTTGAAAGCATTTTCAGGTACATGCACGCATCTCGACTGTACGGTACAATATCGCAAAGATTTTGGATCGATTTGGTGCGCGTGCCATAACGGCAAGTATGATCTAAACGGATCCAATATTTCTGGCCCTCCGCCAAAACCGCTGGATGAATACAAAGTAATCATCAAAGACGATGAAATATTTATTTCAAAGAGCACATGAGATCACTATCTAAGAAATTGTATGATTGGGTAAATGATCGGGTTCATCTTGACGATCTAGTGGAATTTATGGGAAAGAAATACGTCCCGATCAACAGCCATTCGGTCTGGTACTATTTTGGCGGAATTTCGCTTTTTCTTTTTATCATTCAGGTTATTACGGGCATTCTACTGTTACTCTATTATAAAGGAAGTGAAGATCTTGCGTTTGAAAGTATTCATTTTATTATGGCCAAAGTACAGTTTGGATGGTTGATTCGATCCATTCACAGCTGGGCCGCTAATTTATTTATTCTGGCTGCGTTTGTCCATATGTTCAGCGTTTATTTCACCAAAGCCTATCGGAAACCGCGTGAAATAACATGGCTGACCGGCATGTTCATGCTGTTGCTCGGATTCGGTTTTGGATTCAGCGGTTACTTGTTGCCTTGGAATGAACTTGCTTTTTTTGCAACAAAAGTAGGGACGGATATCGCCGGAGTAGTTCCAGTCATTGGCAAACCGATTCTTGTATTTCTGCGGGGCGGCGAAGACGTAACGGGCGCAACGCTTTCCAGGTTTTTTGGTCTTCACGTCGCCGTATTTCCCGGGATTTTTACAGTTCTATTAGCTGTGCACTTATTACTCGTCCAACGGCAAGGGATGAGCGAGCCGCTTGAGTTGGCGAACAATCCTGCGCATGTGCGAAAAACGATGCCCTTCTTTCCTAATTTTCTGCTGCGCGATCTTTTATTTTGGCTCATTGTTCTAAATATTCTAGCCATTCTGGCCGTGTTCTTTCCATGGGAACTTGGCAAGAAAGCGGACGCTTTCGCATCCGCCCCTGCGGGTATTAAACCCGAATGGTATTTCTTGTTCATGTTTCAAACGCTGAAATATATTCCCGCTCACGTGTTATTCATCGACGGCGAAGTGCTCGGAGTGATACTTTTTGCGATCGGCGGTCTGTTGTGGATTCTTGTGCCTTTCTGGGATAAGAAGAGTTCCCGGGGTGAAAAAAATCTGCTTGTTAACTATTTCGGCATCGGTGTCGTTATCTATATGCTTCTTCTCACGATCTTAGGATGGCTGACATGAAATACAGAACAAAAATTTTAACCGCATTTTTTTTCCTGTCGATTCCTTATGCGATTGCAGCGTCACCCAAAAATCCTGACCAATGCTTCGTTTGTCACGAGAGTATGGGAGACAAACCGGCATCTCTATACAAGTCGGATGTTCATAATTTGAATGGCATTTCCTGTTCCGGCTGTCATGGCGGAGATGCGTCTAAAGAGGATCAGGATGAAGCAATGAAAAAAAGTATGGGTTTCATCGGGGTTCCGCGCGGTGATGAAATTTCCAAATTGTGTGCGAATTGCCATGCGGATTCTCTGAGGATGAGCCGTTACAATTCAACATTGCCGACGCACCAGATGGAATTACTTACAGCGAGTGTGCATGGAAAAAATGCAATTAAAGGCGGCCAGCATATTGTCCAATGCGTAACCTGTCATGGAACGCACGGTATAGCGTCAGTCAAGAATCCAAAGTCTCCGGTTCATCCGCTTCGTGTTATTCAGACTTGCACACAATGCCACGCCAACGCGGCCTATATGCGTTTGTATAATCCGTCACTCCCCGTCGATCAGTTGGAAAAATACCGTACGAGCGTGCACGGGATTCGCAATGCGCAGGGCGACACAAAAACTGCCGTTTGTTCCAGTTGTCACAGCGGGCACGATATTCAACCTGCAGGTAGCGCGAAGTCTCACGTTAATGCCGCCCTTATTCCAGAAACGTGCGCGAAGTGTCACGCGGATGCAGGTTATATGAAGGAATACAAGATTCCGACGGATCAATATGAAAAATTTACCAAAAGCGTGCATGGAATAGCGCTGTTGCAAAAGCACGATCTGTCGGCACCCGCCTGCAACGATTGCCACGGTAATCATGGAGCGGTGCCCCCCGGCGTTGAATCGATTTCAAAGGTTTGCGGATCTTGCCATGCGCTTAATGCAGATCTTTTTTCGGCCAGTCCGCATAAGAAGGCCTTTGATGAAAACAAATTTCCGGAATGCGAAACCTGCCACGGCAATCATGGCATCATGACTGCGACGGTGAGCATGCTGGGTGTGGATTCTGCCGCAGTGTGCAGTGAATGTCATACGGAACAGAAGAGCGTTAAAGGTTATAAAGTTGCGATGGAGATGAGACTCCTTATAGACAGCCTGACAAACGATCAGAAGAGGGCGCTGGGTATTGTAGAAGAAGCTGAACAAAAGGGAATGGAGATCGGGGAAGCCAAATTTAAGCTGCGTGACGCCCACCAAGCCCGTTTGGAATCACGCACGATGGTTCATTCATTCGACAAATTAAAATTTGATGAGGTGGTGAATAAAGGTCTGAATGTAACATCTTTTGTTTCGGCCGAAGCACACCGGGCTGTCGAAGAGTATTTCTTTCGTCGGTGGGGACTCGGAATCGCAACGCTCATCATTACAGTTCTTGCCGTATCACTGTACGCCTATATCAGGCGTCTTGAAAATAAATAGTCAATTTTACCTCACTGTCTTGATTTAGTAATTCCTCGAAGAAGCTGCTACGGTTCAAATCACTACACAATAACAAGCCCGCTTGGATGTGTCCAAGCGGACTTTCTTTATTGCTCGAGTCTGTATAACCCAATTGAGTGCAAATTAGAGATTATCCAGCTCTATTTGTCCAAAAATTAGTGACACATTGGCGGGTTTTATTACAAAGTGCAGTTAAAAATGACATGCTAAGTCGTGTGGCCTAATTTACGGAAGTCGTTTTTTGGGCGAATTTTTTCGTTTTTTCAGAAGGAAAAACTATTTTATTTTTCTATGGTAAACATGACCAATGTCATTGTTTTTAAAGGCGGAACCGATATATTATTTACATGTATATATACGAACTTAGGTGAATAAATTCGTTCCAATAAGAGACAGAGGAAGCCATGAAAGAGAACAAGTCCAACGGGGGTCAAAAGCCCTTGATCAAGAAAACGACTCTCCAGCAACATATCATTGAGATTGTCAGCGACTCCGGTGAAGGAGCCCAAAAAACCGGTCAAAGCATGGGCTTGATTTCGGCCAAAATGGGAAATGGAGTTTGGACGGTCGAGATCATTCCTGCTGAAATTCAGCCTCCGGCACGCTCTAAAGCGGGCGCCTCGGGGATTCGCATTCGTATCGGGTCTAAGAAGGTAACGAACATGGGCGACGAAGCGGATTTAGTAGTTGCAATGAATGAACAGGTTCTCTACGGACGTATAGATCAGCAAGCCTTTCGCAAAGGAACGATCATTTTATTGGACAACAAATGGGCAAACCATGAAGTCAAAACGATTCAGGCTGAATATGCGGAATCACTAAAGGACCTCAAAGACAGAGGTTATGAAATCATCGAGATTCCAATTGAGCAAGAGTCCATGAAACATATCGCCGATCCGCGCAAAGGAAAAAATATGTGGGTCTTTGGAATGCTTTGTTTCATTTACTTACGGGATATGGAAAAAGCGGAAGCGCAGATCAAGCACGTCTTCCGCAAGAAAAAACAAGATGTAGTTGATGTGAACTTGAAACTTTTACGCGCCGGTTTTGATTGGGCGCAGTCTAATCTGAATTTCCAATTTGACATACCTGTTATGGAGACGTCGGAGGAATTTGTTGTGATGAATGGAAATGAAGCGGTGAGTCTCGGCACTATTTCGGCCGGAATTGAACTGTGCGCGATGTATCCTATCACGCCGGCTACGTCGGCGTCGCATCATTTGGCGGAATGCTTTCAGAACGCAGGCGGATTGATTCATCAGGCGGAGGATGAAATTGCTGCGATAGGATTTGCGATCGGCGCATCTTACGCCGGCAAGACGGCCATTACCATTACATCGGGCCCGGGCATGGCGTTGAAAACGGAATTCATCGGTTTCGCGGTAATGGCCGAAGTGCCGCTCGTCATTGTAAACGTGCAGCGCGGCGGCCCGTCAACGGGTTTGCCTACCAAAGTCGAACAAGGCGATTTATTATATTCTGTTTTCGGACAGCCGGGTGACACGCCCAAGATCGTTTTGGCCGCTGCAACTATCGAAGAATGTTTCCATTTTGTAATATTGGCCCGCCGATTGGCCGAAGCATTCAGGATGCCTGTTATACTTTTGACGGACGCGAATCTTGCGACAGGCGTACAGCCGTTCCCGAGGCCAAAAATTGATACCGAATGGTTTGCTTCGCCGATTGATCAAAGTCCTTGGAAAGAAGGGACGCCTGCATTCGATTGGGATGAAGAAACCGGACTCAGCCGCAGGCCTATTCCCGGCCAAAAAGGCGGTATGTATACTCTGACGGGTTTGGCTCATGATCAATGGAGCCACGTGGCTTATGAAGCATCTATAAATCAAATAGGCTGTGACCGGCGAAGCCGTAAACTTGCATCGTTTTTACAGTCTCTGAAACCGCCTGAAGTTCACGGAGAACCGGAAGGCGATATTCTCGTGGTTGGCTGGGGTTCCACCTTGGGCGCAATAGAAGAAGCCGTCGACATGATGCGCGAAAAAGGCGGACGCGTTTCGTCGCTGCATCTCCGGTTCCTATCGCCGCTCGAACCCGGCCTGAAAGATATTTTCAAACGATTTAAGAAAATCATCACGGTAGAAATCAATTATTCCGACAATGCTAACGATCCGATGATCACGCCAGAAAATCGCCGGCTTTCGCAACTGGCGTTTTATCTGAGAGCGCAGACGCTAATCGAAGTGGACTGTTTTTCCAATGTTCACGGACAGCCTTTACGTCCCGGCGCGATCGTGGCGATGCTCGAAAAAGAATTAACGCTTGTCAATGGCGATGAACTGGTTCCGGCATGAAGCACTCTTAAAAAAATGCATAAGATATAATAAGAAATGAATAACAAACGAAAAGCACTTGACATTTTATGTTTTTTGATTAGTGTTATTCATTAGAACTAATTTTCCCAATAGGGTAAGCACTTACTAGAATTATAAATAAGGAGAACTCCCGTGTTTGGATTAAAATCCGATTGTATCCTCGATATTCCCGAGGAATATTACACGCTGGCCGATTACGAAAGCGCGATTGCGCGTTGGTGTCCGGGATGCGGCGACCACGGCATACTTACATCCGTGCAGAGACTCTGCAGTGAAAAACAACTTGCGCCGGAAAATACCGTCTTTGTTTCCGGTATCGGCTGTTCCAGCCGATTTCCTCATTATATGAAGACCTACGGATTCCACGGCTTGCATGGCCGCGCACTGCCCGTCGCCTGCGGCGTTAAATTCCGTCGTCCCGATCTGCACGTGTTCGTTGCAACCGGCGACGGCGACTGCTGTTCCATCGGAACCGCGCACTGGATTCACGCCATTCGCTACAACATGAATATCACCGTTTTGCTTCTGGATAATGAGATCTACGGCCTAACGAAAGGGCAGACGTCGCCGACATCCTCCAAAGGTACTATTTCAAATACGAATCCGCGCGGTTCTATATTACCGCCAATCAATCCAATTCAAACGACCCTTGGCGTTGCCAATGCATCGTTTGTCGCACAGACGGTTGACTGGAATCCGGCTCATTTGTATGCAACGATCGAGGCGGGGTTTGAACACCCGGGATTTTCATTCATACGTATCTTGCAGCGCTGTCCTGTGTTTCAAAAAGAACTATTCCAGCCGGTCATTAATAACCCGGATGAGATTACGTTGCTGACCCATAAGAACGGAATTCAAATTGATCCTGCAGTGGCCAAAATGTACAAACACACCGTGGATCATGATCCATCGAATCTGCATGAGGCGCGGGAACTTGCTGAAAATCTTGACCGTCAGGTTATAGGTTTGCTTTATCAGGACAAGACGAAGGAACGATATGATCTGTACGGCGCGCATAATATGGGAATAACGCCCGAAGAAAAACAAAAAGCTATTAACTTAGAGCTCGATAAATTTGCGGTGTAAACGCTTTTTGCCGAGAGAGGGGTTCAATGACCAGCGTAGACAGTAAATTTGCAGAACTGGATGAACTGCTGAAAAAAAAGACCGTTCGATCACGAGAAGATCCTCGTGATAAATCATCCGCTGAAAAAAAAATCACGTCCAACCTGAAAGCGATACCGTCCCTCCCTGAAATAAAAGCCGAAACGGACGAAAAGAAGTTAACTGCATTTTGGATAAAGCTTAGGTCGTTTTACAGAACCGCACAAGGCGGCGGGATCAAAGACAGCCAATTATTTCCTGCGCTGCTCAGTGACTATCGTGATATGCTGCATGTTCGATACGACTACCCGGTGTGGATTCCGGATGAAGCCGGCATGGCAGAAAATGACGCTGCGGTTCTGTCGTTAACAGAACTTCTGCATAATGCCGTGAAAACTTTTGCTCCGTCAGCGCAGGATGCAAAAATTCTCAAAGACAATATCGGCCGTTTGGAATTAATTGTCCGAGAGTCCATAGATGCATCGTCCGCCTCCGTTTCATTCTCCGATGTGATGTGGCCGGCGCTGCAAAAATTGGAAACCCAATTAAAAATCAAAGGGCAGGATGGAAAAGTTTTTTCAGAAGACGTTCATAAGATCAAAAGCGCATTACCGCAATCGGGGAAGTTGGTCACCTTCTCACACGAAGCGCCGTTTTTACTTTTATCTGCGGCTATTCGATGTCAATTTCAGCGATCCTATCAAAAAATAAAGGCAGACGCAGTAGCTCTGCGAAATAAATTAGATGAAATGCTCCGTATAGAAAATAAAAAAAAACCTGACGCGAATGCCCCGGAAACGCTTAAAGGTTCGTACGGTTACGGAGCATCCTTTATCAATTTTGATAAATTTTCTAGTGTCATTCCGGAATCGTCGTCGGAGATGATGACGCCGCAAAGATTAACGCGAATTGAAAAAATAGTTACGATACTTCGAAATATAGATTCTTATTTCAAGTATGATTCCGCAGCCGTTATCGCAGAAGACCTCAGCGGATCGATTGCAGGAGACTGGTCGGACCTCTTTCCGCATTCTAATATTCTCATTGCAGACAAACGCATTATCAGCTCTGAAGCGCAAAATGCTTTTGAGACGCATATGAAGTCGATGTCGGAATGGCTGAGCGCTTTTCGCATTGCGCGACTGGAAGTTGAAGGAAAATATATACCGGACATTCACGATGCGTATTTTTCCAATTTTGACTGGCGCGCTTTTACCGAGGATGAAATGGCGCTGTGCCCGCCGGTTCTTCTGATTACGCCGGCGGAGGAATTGATATTGCATAACCTGACGGAATTTTCCAGACTGCTCGCATCGCACAAACCCATTAAGACCATTGTGATCAAATCGGACGCGGAAATTATTCACTCTGTAAAATCGATGGCCCAGGACTATTTTTCTTTTCCGCAGGAATTGGGCGCCTTGGCCGTTTCGCATCGAAACGCCTATGTGTTTCAATCGACAACGATTCACCCGAAAGGTTTATACGAAGGTTATATGGAGGGCATATCAGGCTTCTCTCCGGCGTTATTTTACATTTTATCACCCAGAGATGAATCCGGCCGAAACACTTACGTTTGGGCAGGAGCGGCATTGGAAAGCAGGGCATTCCCCGAATTTACTTACGATCAGCGCCGCGGGGTTCAATGGGGAAGCCGGTTCAATGTTGAAAAGAATCCGCAAGCCGATCAAGACTGGCCGATATATGAACTAAGTTTTATAACAAATCGCGATCAAAAATCCGTGATAAGCGTGCCGTTTTCATTCGCCGATTTTGCTTCACAGGATGTGTTTTTTGCGGAACACTTTTTTGATGTACCGCCGCAATACTGGTCAGATGATCTGGTTTTGTTTGCAGATTATTTAAAAATGGAACCAACGGAAGCTTATTCTAAAATTCCGTTTATTTGGATGACGGATACACAGCACAAGTTGCATAAAGTTGCCACGACACACTTTCTGATATTGTACGGACAGGAACGTTTAGATTTTTGGCACTTCATACAGGAATTCGGAGGTATCAACAGTTACCATGTTGATCGCGCCGTTGAAAAAGCGCGCCAAATGTTACTTGAAGAAAAAGCCAAAGAGATCGCCGCGTTGAATGAAGCGCATGAGGCCGAGATAGAAATTGTCAAGAAATCTACCGCTCGTGAAGCGATGGAAAAATTGTCCGGGATTCTTTTAGAGCTGGATACGCTGGAAGTTAAGCCGGCCGTAAAAATATCAACAGCGGTTACGGTTGTCGAGCCTGCCGCACAAAAGACTGCTGAGCCGCAGGCGCCGGAAACGGTCGTAGAGGAGGAAACGGTTTCCACTGAACCTTGGCTGGATACCATCCGATGTACCAGTTGTAATGAGTGCATTAACGTAAATCCGAACCTTTTTAAATATAACGGAAGCAAGCAGGCGTATATAGCCGACGCGAAAAGCGGAACCTACGCGCAAATGGTCAAGGCAGCTGAAAAGTGCCCTGCAAAATGTATTCACCCGGGCATGCCGTTGAATGCGAGTGAAGAAGGTCTGGACGATTTAATAAAACGCGCAGCAGCTTTTAACTGATCGGGAAGTCAGGACGATCGTGATTTCACAAATCATTACAGCGGTTATCATTATGGTAGGGTTGGGGCTATTTTTTGCCGCACTCCTCGCTGTAGCCTACAAAAAACTCCGGGTGTATGAAGATCCAAGAATTGATCAGGTTGAATCCATGCTGCCGGGATCGAATTGCGGCGCCTGCGGAAAACCAGGCTGTCATGCATTTGCAGAAAGTCTCATCATCGGCGAAAATAAGCCGGGAAAATGTTCGGTCAGTTCGCCAACCGGCGTAGAAGCCATCGCAGGTTTTCTCGGTGTGAATGCAGGTTTTGAAGAAAAGCGAGTGGCGCGTTTATTATGCGCGGGTGGAAAACAGGAAAGCCACAATCAGGCGGATTACGCAGGGCAGAGAACCTGCCGCGGCGTGTCGATGGTTACCGGCGGAAATAAAGATTGCGTCTGGGGCTGCTTGGGACTTGCCGATTGCGAACGGGTTTGCGAATTTAACGCGATCACCATGAATGACGATGGACTGCCTGTGGTGGATATTAATTTGTGCACGGCATGCAACGACTGTGTGGACGTGTGTCCCAAACAACTTTTCACGATCATGCCGATCAGTTATAATCTCATCGTTCAATGCCGGTCACTGCTGGAAGGCGACGCCGCGCTGGCACGATGTTCGGTAGCATGCAATGCCTGCACGCGGTGCGTTGCCGATGCGGAACCCGGCCTGATCGACATGAAAAACAATCTTCCGGTGATCGATTACAGCAAGAATGAATTAGCCTCCCCGCAAGCGACACGCCGGTGTCCGACTAATGCTATCGTATGGATTGACGGAATGCAGTTCCAGAAAAAATCCAGAGCGAAACTGCCCGTTGGGAGAGTAGAAGTTTTACCTGAGGAAGAAATCTAATGAATCAACGTGATCCGCATTCAATGTATCTTGGGAAAGAAGCGACCCTGACGACAGCGTCTGCTATAGGAATATTGGAATCGGCCATTGGTGAGGGTGTTGCGGAAGTATCATCCGGGACTCATCGAAATATTTTCGGCCGTCCTCTGATCGAGCAACACGGCCATTTGCAGGGCGTATCATTTGCGATGGGTTTATCCTCCTCCGGTCTTCGTGCCCATACGGTAATTCATGGAAAGGATATTCTGAGAGAGGTGGACTCATTGTCAGAATCCGTACGTCGGCATCTTGCGTTCGTGATTCATCACTATACGGATAAAAGTGGCCGGTACGGCCGTTCAAAGGATGTGGATCATCGTCATTTCCACGCGATGTCCGATTCGGGTTGTATTCAGTTTTTCGCTTCAAATATTCAGGAAGCGATCGACCTGACCATACTGGGGCACAAGCTGGCAGAACTGTCCCTTTGCCCGGTGATCGTTGCTGTGGACAATGCGGAGTCATTGGTTGAACAAGTTGCTCTGCCCTCAGAAGATGCGTTGACCGCATTTCTCGGTCAGGGCGATGATCTGATTGAGTCTCCATCCGCTGCGCAGAAAATGATATTTGGAAAGTCGCGGCGTCGGATTCCGAACTGGTTTCACTTTGATTTTCCAACGATCCAGGGCATGGGCAAAACGGGGCAGGCGCAGACGTTTGAATTGGCTGCGCAACAGGCCTACTTTAGCTCTCATGCAGCGCCCTTAGCTGCGCAATTATTTAAGGAATATACCAGTCTCACCGGGCGCGAATATGCGCCTTTGTCATCCTACAGGGCCGAAGACGCTGATTATGTAATTATCGTTCAGGGATCGCCGCTTCAACGGGTTGCTTCGGTTGTAGAAAACCTTCGTTCAAAAAAAATTAAAGCAGGCGCCATCCATCTGCGCATGATTCGCCCATTTCCCGGCAAAGAAGTATGCGAAATGCTGACGGGCAAGAAAGGTGTGACAATACTGGAACGAGTGATACAATCTTCAGATTCCGAACCTCCGATTTTCCGTGGCATTGTATCGGCACTGGATAAGGCTTTACAAAATTACGAAAAGAAAAAAAAGGCGGTGTTTCCCGACTTTCCGGCCCTACGCGCAGGAGAAAAGCCGATCTTATTTTCCGGCCAGTATGGAACCGGCGAAGCATCACTTAATCATAATGATATTATTCGGGTATTTGAAAATATGATCGACGGGGGGCAACGCAGGTTTTTTGTTGACGTTGACTTCACGAGAGCATCTTCGTTGTATCCCAAACAGCAAATATTACTGCAAAGTATAAATCGTGATTATCCCGATGCGCAGAACTTGTCCCTGAAACAGCGTTTAACAGAAACGAAGGATTCATCCGTAACAAACACGGAGCAATCGGAATTGCCGCTGAGTCTGAGGCAATACGAGGATCACGGGCCGCCGTATTCTCGCGTTGCGCCATTTTACGATCGTACGGGCGTTTTCTATGAAACAAACGCAACACAGGAAATAGTAGCCGATCCATTTCAAGGTATTCCGGTTGTTCCGCCGTCAACGGCCAATTTTATTCGTAATGAAACTACTAGAGAAACGCTTCCTGAATTTATATCATCCAAATGCACGGGCTGT
>JAEUSJ010000011.1:24027-31388 GCA_016788215.1 bacterium
GGACAATGTTTTGTCTTTTGTCCGGAATCGGCAATTCCGCCGATCGTGATCTCAGCAGAAACTTTCATTAAATCTGCTGTAGAGCAGGCTCAGGTCAAGGGAACGCCCATGACGCTATGGACGCCTCCTGTTATAAAGAATTTCGCCAAAATGATAAATCAGGCGTTGTCCCGGCCGACGGAAAATATGACAACGCTTGGCGGGATATTGCCGGAAATTCTAATTACACTTGCCGGGCAGATGAAAATTGAAGGCGAACGTCTGCAGATGTTGACGGAACAATTCCATGCAATGACGCCGATGCTGCATTCATTTCCAGTCGCTGTCACGAAAACATTCTTCACCGATTGTGAAAAACAAGCGAAGGGGAGCGGTAACCTTTTTTCAGTTGCCATAAACCCACAATCGTGT
This sequence comes from bacterium, assembly GCA_016788215.1. Classification (GTDB taxonomy): domain Bacteria; phylum CLD3; class CLD3; order SB21; family SB21; genus SB21. The sequence goes on from JAEUSJ010000011.1 coordinate 24,439, forward strand.
ACTGGATGCGGCATCTGCTCCGACGTTTGCCCGGAAGCGGCGTTGGTCATGAACAAACAGAACCGAGAATATTCTGCGCAGCTTGAATCGCAGTTCAGGGTATGGGAACAATTACCCGATACGCCAGCGGACGTCATTCAGCGAATGATTCAGGACAAAGCCTACGATTCGTTTGCGGCCATTCTACTGAGTAGAAATTATTACATGTCTATGGCGGGCGGTTTTAACACGGGGAAAAGCTCGTCTGAAAAAATGATGATGCACCTTGTGACTGCCGTAACGGAATCGCTGGCGCAGTCGAGGATGAATACGGTAATCAAGGAAGTTGAACAACGTATCCAAGCCTTATCTGAAAAAATTCAAAATAAATTACGTGAGGCTCTCCCGACAAGTAATTTTGACGCCTTAATGAACAGTATTGCACGCAGTGAACACGCGCGTGTGTCGCTAGATACGGTTCTTAGGAATCTTAGTGAAACGCAGCGATTTGGTATCGTCGAAACGGCGTGGATGGAGCGCATCGTTACGCTGATCAACGATCTTAAATCGTTGACGTGGACATTGTCAAAGGGCCCGACGGGCGTTGGACGCGCGCGATTCGGGGCCGTTCTCGCCGGGGCAGGCTCAATGGCATGGGCTAAACAATTTCCTTATAACGCGTTTACTTCTCCGGTGGCGATATATGATCATCCGGATTCGACGAATTTTATACATGGATTATGTCACGGACACATCCGGCAGATGTTGGATAATGTCAAACTTCTGCGCAGGGCCGATCTGGAAATGCAGAACGAATACGATCCAACGATACATGACGAACGACTCGCTAATTTGACTTGGCATGAATTGACGGATAATGAAAAAATTATTGTTCCACCGGTCTTTGTCATTACTGATTACAAAACGATGTCAGAGATGCACATTTCGTCGCTGCTCGGACTATTGTCGTCGGGTTACCCTGTTAAGGTATTTCTGTTTGATTCTGCTTCCGGAAGTGCGGCATACTGGCGCGGGCGCATGGCGATTACGACGGCGGTACTTTCTTTACGAAATACGTTCTACCTTCAGTCATCAATGGCGAAGAAAGATCATTTCTTTAAAGGCCTGACGGACGGCCTGCGTCACGCAACGCCGGGCTTTTTCCACCTACTGACGCCGCCGGGCATTGATTGTTCTGAAAATTCTTTCCAACTCGCTCTTCAGTCACGTGCGTTCCCTTTGCTTCGATTTGCTCCGTCAATCCAAAAATCCGCTTTTTCAACTGTATTGGATCTGAGCGCAAATCCGGATCCTTATGAAGACCATATTTCACTGAAGTTTGAAAAGGAAAACTCAGCAGGGAGTACACCGGCAAAGTATGTCTTAACTTTTGCAGATTGGGCATTTCATCAGCCTGAACTGAGGGATCAATTTACATTAATGGATGATCAGGATCTCCGCGGCGTGCCTGTCAATGAGTACGTAGTAATGGGGCCTGAAGCATGTTCCGATAAAATACCATATATCGTGTCGGTAAATGAACAAAATAGTTTCGAGAAATATCAAGTATCCAAAAAAATTATAAGTGCTGTAGAAGCGGCAAATGAATCATGGGCCGCGTTACGAGAGATGGCCGGTATGTTGACGCCGTATCCGGAGAAGCTGAAGGAGCGAATCGAGGAAGAGTGGTCGGTAAAGCACACGGCGGCGCTGGAACAATTAAAAGCGGATTATGAAGAAAAATTTCGGCAACTGGAAAATGTACAACTGGAAAAAATTAAGCAGAAGTTAAGCGATAAACTAATGGCGCTGTCCGGCTATCAGAATAAATAAAGTTCTAAGACGTAGACAATGATTTGTAAGCCTCGATGTTCTTTGCCTCCGCGGTTACGGATTTATGAGTAAATGATAAGTATATTATGAATGATAACGGTTCGACATCACGTCTGAGTTTTCGTCACGGTGTTCACCCGGAAGAATTCAAGGAACTTACGGCAAATTTACCCGTCGAACGAATCCCGTTTGTTGAAGACTATATTATTCCTCTGTCTCAACATGCCGGCGCGCCATCCATACCGCTCGTCCAGAAGGGCCAACGAGTCAAACGGGGCGAGATTATTGCAAAAGCGGCGAGTTTCGTTTCCGTTGCGCAGCATGCGCCGGTGACCGGAACGGTAACGGCAGTTGAATTAGCGGAACACCCCAACGGCCTATTAGTCACGGCAATAAAAATCAAAGCCGATCCGTTTTCTGCGCAGACGGTTGAAATGAAAAAACCGAAACCGTGGCAGGAGATGAATTCGAAGGAGTTTATCGAGGCCGTACAAACCGCAGGCCTGGTCGGATTGGGCGGAGCAGGTTTTCCTGCGCACGTAAAATTTTCTATTCCAGAAGGTAAGCACTGCCGATACATTATTGCCAACGGATGTGAATGTGAACCCTTTCTTACTTCCGATCACAGGATCATGGTCGAGTTTGCAGCGGAGTTGGTTCATGGCATGACCATTCTGAGAAAGTTTATTCCCGCAGAAAAATTATACATTGGCATTGAGAGCAACAAACCCGACGCCATCAAAATTCTTAATGACGAAATCAAGAAACAAGGTACCGATTACGAAGTGATTCCGCTAAAGGTAAAATATCCTCAAGGCGCTGAGAAAATGCTGATCAAAGCGGTATTGAATAAAGAAGTTCCATCCGGAAAATTACCTATCGATGTGGAAACGCTTGTTTCCAATGTCGGTACACTCGTTGCGCTCGACCAATATTTTTTGGGAGTCATGCCGCTGATAGAGCGTGTCGTGACTGTGACGGGCACGGCGATCCGCCGTCCGGCGAACTTGATGGTTCCGGTCGGAACGCCGATCCGGCATCTGATCGAATGGTGCGGAGGCGTTAAGGAAGAAGCGGTGCGAATTCTTTTGGGAGGGCCGATGATGGGTGTCGCGCAGAAAACGCTGGATGTTCCTGTTACCAAAGGCATTTCCGGCGTGCTTGTTCTCACCGACAATGAAGTTCAGGATCTCACAACCTACAAATGTATCCGATGCGGCCGGTGTGTGGAAGTGTGTCCGATGTATTTAAATCCGTCTGTCATGGGGCTTCTCGCCAGAAAAGATATGTATGAAGATATGGAACCGCTGCACATTATGGATTGTTTTGAATGCGCGTCGTGTTCCTTTGTTTGCCCGTCGGGCATCCCGCTGGTGCAAAGTTTCAGGGTGGCTAAAAGTATTATTCGTGAGCGGAAGGCTAAAAAGTAATGGAAGAGCGTTCCAAATTATCTCTTTCGACCTCGCCGTTTCTTCATGATCAGGACACTACACCGTGGATCATGTATCAGGTTGTCTTTGCGTTAATTCCCGTGATCGGTGCGGCATTTTATTTTTTTGGACTCAGCGTTATATTATTGTGCATAACGACCGTGGCTTCATGCTTTGCCGCAGAATGGTTCTTCACCAACGAAAAGCCGCGAACAAAATCCATAAAGGACGGGAGTACATTGATCACGGGCCTTTTACTGGCGTTGTGCCTGCCGCCGGGGTTTCCTTTGTGGATGGCATTTTTGGGCGGTTTTGCAGCCATCGTCATTGGGAAAATCATATGGGGCGGCATCGGCCAAAATGTTTTTAATCCGGCGCTGGTCGGCCGCGCTTTTTTGCAAGCGGCATTCCCTACGGCGATCACGACATGGTCTGCCCCGGGCGGAAATCTTTTCGTCGCAAGAGGAACGAATCTCGCGCTGCCTTTTTTTCAGGGAGAGAGTCTTGACGCCGTGACAAGCGCAACGCCTCTTTCCTTAATGAAATTTCAACATGAATCTACGGAGCTGTTCAAATTGATGATCGGTAATACCGGCGGATCGCTTGGCGAGACGTCAGGCATGATCATATTGCTTGCCGGGATCTATCTCGCTTGGAAAAAAATATTTAATTGGCATATTCCTGTTTCCATACTTGCGTCAACGGTTGTTATGTCCGGAATTTTGTTTTTAGTTGATCCCGCCGTATATCCGGCGCCGTTGCAGATGGTGTTTTCCGGAGGATTATTGCTCGGCGCGATATTTATGGCCACGGATCCGGTGACCTCGCCATTTACCATCAAAGGCATCTGGATTTTCGGAGCCGGAATAGGGTTTTTGGTTGTCCTGATTCGTGTTTTCGGAGGTCTGCCGGAAGGCGTGATGTATGCTATTTTATTGATGAATTCGGTTACACCTCTAATTAATCGCGTAACAAGATACCGCGTTTACGGAACAAATTAATGAATAATCAGCCGGTACATACGGAAATTCCAATAGTCTCTTCTGCGGAGCCGAGTTCATTACGATTGATCATGACCCTGGGAATTGCCGGATTTTTTTCAGGTCTCATTCTCGTTTCAGCGTACGTTTTTACGTTGCCGCTGATTGAAAGGAATAAAGAAGAGGCGTTGCAGGCCGCGATCTATCGTGTATTGCCGGGCTGCAGCAGCTACGATGCGATGATTTTGAAAAACGGTGAATTGGTTAAACAGGATAAAAACGCCGCGGGCCAGAGTGTATCACGGATCTTTTTGGGTTACAATGACAGCGGTTCTGTCATTGGCTTTGCGATACCGGCAAGCGAACCGGGTTTTGCGGATGTGATCCGGCTTCTCTACGGATTTGAAGGAACCGGAAAAGTCATCGTGGGGTTTGAAGTTCTTGACAGCAAGGAAACACCCGGACTCGGAGATAGGATTTTTAAGGACAAACATTTTGTTTCCAACTTTACTGCGCTCGCAGTTGAACCCGAACTCGAAGCCGTAAAAACCGGCGCAAAAGTAAAACCTAATCAGGTGGAGACCATTACGGGTGCGACCATTTCATCGAAGGCGGTGATTCGCGCTCTGCAAAAATCACTTATAGAGTGGCGTTCTGCCATCGACGCGTACGTTCAGAAAAACCAATTAACCTACAACCAAAGACTATGAATGCGATAGAACAAAGCGGCCGCGCCTATCAGGAACTCATCAAAGGAATATGGAAAAAAAATCCGATCTTTGTTAGCGTACTCGGTATGTGCCCGACGCTTGCGGTGACGAATTCCGCCATCAACGGCCTCGCCATGGGGTTAGCGACGACGTTTGTTCTGATCGGATCGTCTTTATTGGTCTCGCTTATGAGAAAATGGATTCCGAAGCAGGTTCGCATCACCACGTATATTGTGATCATAGCAACTTTTGTATCTACCGTGGATCTTGCGCTTGAAGCATTTTTCCCAAAAATACATAAGGAACTCGGCGCTTTCATTGCGCTCATCGTTGTGAATTGCGTCATATTAGGAAGGCAAGAGGCATTTGCATCAAAAAATCCGCCATGGCTTTCTTTTCTTGATGCGTTGGGTATGAGTATTGGTTTTATTATTGCTCTTTTAATGCTTGGCGGTATCCGTGAAATTCTTGGTAACGGCTCTTTCTTTGACGTGTCGCTTTTTGGAAATCATTTTGAACCTTGGGTGATTATGATTCTGCCGCCCGGCGGATTTTTATTGTTAGGGTTTTTGCTGCTATTCTTCAATTGGTTGAAAGCGGTTCGCCTGGATCGTGCGAAATTGGAGGCAGAGAAAGTAAAGGTGCAGCATGGGTGATCTGTTATGGATTTTTATATCTGCGCTACTGATCAATAATTTTACCCTGAGCAGTTTTCTTGGAATTTGCCCGTTTCTCGGCGTTTCGGATCGTGTCGATACCGCGCTTCGGATGGGCCTTGCAAATATCTTCGTCATGCTCATTACTGCGATCAGCGCCTGGGCTTTGAACACGTTCGTGCTTATTTATGCGCCTTATCTAAGGTTGATCAGTTTTATTATTGTGATCGCCAGTACCGTGCAGTTTGTAGAAATGGTTATCAAGAAATTCAGCCCGGACCTATTTAAGGCGTTGGGAATTTTTCTGCCGCTCATTACGACCAACTGCGCTATACTTGGCCTTGCTCTGTTTCAGACAACTAAAGAATACGGACTGGTTCAGAGTTTATTTTACGCATTGGGCGGCGGCGGGGGCATGACGCTGGCACTCGTGATCATGGCTGGAATTCGTGAAGAAGCGCGCATTCTTGATATTCCTCGGGTAGTGCATGGAACGGCTCTCAGCCTGATCATCGCGGGAATATTGTCAATGGCTTTCATGGGTTTTGCCGGGTTATTTAGTTCGAAATAATTATTTAAACCTTGAGGGTTTGAAATGCAGATCGGGAATGGAGTTTAATTGAGATAAATTGTTGTATGATGGTGAATGAGGCTTGAAACCCTCAAGGTTTTTATTAAAATGGAAATAACACAATACATAATCGGAATTTTGGCCGCGTCGCTTTTATGCGCGGGATGGATCGTCGTACAAATGGTCGCGAGAAAAATGAAAACAAAAAATCTCTTTGACCATCGTCCGACGTCGTGTTCTGCATTCGGAAGTGGCTGCAACTGCGGCGGCGATGTATGCGAGGAAAATAAAATGATGCGAAAGGGATAATATGAAAACCAATGACAGCGCAAAGTGGGATAGAAGAAGGTTTTTAAAAACCGGGGCCGGCGCCTTGTTCCTTGTTGCAGGTGCGGGACTGGGGCCGGTACTATTTCGTAACCGCAGAGTCTACAGCATGTCCAAAAGCCTGATGGGCACAATCGGTGAAATTCAGGTCGTGCATGACGACGAATTTCTGGCATTGCGTGCTATTGAAAAGGCTTTTGAAGAATTAAATCGAATTGAAAAACGCTTGACCTATTATTCGGATGATAGTGAGATCGGCCGCATCAATCGGTTTGGCGCATCTCAGGATATTGAAATTTCTCGTGAAACTGCAGAACTCATCGCGCGCGCTCTGCGGTGGTCCCATGCCACACACGGATGTTTTGAACCGGGGCTTGGTAAGGTCAGCGCACTTTGGGACGTCAAACACCGGTCAGAACCGCCGCCGGAGGAGCAGTGGATAAGACTTGCCGACAGGCAATTCA
>JAEUSJ010000011.1:31488-39143 GCA_016788215.1 bacterium
ATCAGGCGTTAGTGAATCTGGGCGGGGATATCGTTGCGCTGGGAGGAAAATCGGAAAGTGAAGGCTGGCGCATCGGAGTAAAAAATCCGGATAGGCCACATAATATTATAGAAGTACTAACCCTGCGAAATCAGGCTGTCGCCACGTCCGGAACGTACGAACAGTATTTTCTCTCCAATGGGCATGTATATCATCACCTGATCGATCCGAAACTGGCGATGCCGGGAAAATCGACATTTGAAAGTCTGACGGTCATTGGCAATAATTGCCGTGACGCGGACGCATTAGCAACGGGATTATTTTTTGTTTCGGATGCCGAGAAAAGACAAATTTTAGAAGATCACACGGAGGGATTTGAATTCATGCGGTTTGGTGCATAAAAAAGACGGTAGATTCAAATTACTGCGAAACAGAATGAAATTGTTTAAGTGCAAAATCAAACGACAGATCAAAAATCCAAAAATGAAACTAACGGTATTTCCGACATTTTTAACACCCGAATGGTAGTGTTTTGACATTTAAATTTTGATTTTTCATTTTTTCTACACAATTTTATAAAAAAATGTAAACTGATTTACTAACCGGCACCGAACAAACACGAAAGGGGATGCCATGAACGCAAGTCTGATAAAATCAAAAGTGGGGTCATTGGATCCGAAAAAACCATTTTTTCTAAGCGCAGACGCTTCAGTCAAGGATGCAGTCAAAAGCATGAAGGAACATCAGATGGGATGTGTACTGATCAAAGACGGTGATCAATGGGCCGGTATTCTGACGGAACGTGATGTGCTGCGCAGTTTATCCAGAAACGTTGATCTCCGAAATATCAAAGTTACCGAGTTGATGGATGACGATCCGAATTATCTTTATGATGACGATTCCGCGGCGTATGCGCTGAATGAGATGTCCGTTGGCGGTCATCGCAGTCTTTCCGTTCTGGGAAAGAATAATAAACCCAATGGTATTCTGACGATCGAACATATTCTCGATCACATTATTGACAGATTGAATTTTTAAGGAGAGCGATTATGGCAAATCAACACGAATTGGACGATGAGTTGGTTCATATGGACGAACTTCAACGCGAACTTGATAAACACGAAATTAACATCGAGGATTTTAACCAGCCGATCGGTGTTCTGGAACCCCCGGCGCCTTTGATCGTAAATTCCGGCAGCCTTCTAAAGAGTGCGGTGAAACTCATGGGGGAGCATAATGTCGGCTGTGTTACGGTCGTGCGGGATATGAAACTTATTGGAATTCTGACCGAGCGGCATTTGCTTTACAGGATCGCCGATCAATGTCCGGATTATGAGAAAGATGTAGTCGACGATTACATGCGTAAAGATCCCGTCTGTCTGAAACTCACCGACCCGGTGCGGGAGGCAGTCAAAATATTTCGTGAACACGAAGTGCGCCACATTGCGATCGTGAATAATAATAACGAACCGATCGGTCATACGTCGGTAAAAGGGATGATCGACTATATCGTCGGATTTTTCTCAGAAGAAGTTCTCAATCTGCCGCCGCATCCGATACGAATTGGCGATAAACACGCAGACGGAGCGTAACGGACAATCCCCCGCCTTTGCAAAGCGGTGAACAGAAAGCAGATTGCAAGTCTGACCTCCTTACTAAACGACGATTCAAATGATGCAGAAAATAGATGAGCCAGCCTTTTGACCCGGAACAGAATTACGAGCAGACCAAAGGAGCCGTCGGCTACGTAAGCAGGAAAGACGCCACCCAGGCAGACTACGACCGAATAGGATTCATGTCGGGCCTGGAAGTTCATCAGCAATTATTGACCCGCCGAAAACTCTTTTGCCGCTGTCCCGCCGGAAAATTTAATTCCCACGATGATTTTGATGCAGAGATAGTCAGGCACATGCGTCCTACGCTGAGCGAACTGGGGGAGTATGACGGCACGGCGCTGATGGAATTCAAAACACGAAAAAATATTATTTACCGCATAAAGAATGAAACCGCCTGCACGTATGAAGTTGACGATACCCCTCCGTTTTCAATCGACTTAAAAGCGCTCGACATTGCACTGGAGATATCTATTCTGAACAAAATGAATATCGTCGGCGAAGTGCACATCACCCGCAAACAATATCTTGACGGCAGTATTCCGACCGGATTTCAGCGAACGGCGATCATCGGGGTCGGCGGAAAAATCCAATTAAAAAATAAAGTGGTGAATCTTATTCAATTAAGTATTGAAGAGGACTCATGCCGTGAAATTTCCGATATCGGCCATGTGCGAGTTTATAAAACCGACCGGCTAGGCATGCCTTTGATCGAAACGGTAACCCACGCAGATTTCAAAAATCCTGATGAAGTAAAAGAAGGCGCTGACTACATTCGTTTTCTGAATAGGAGCACCGGAAAAGTCCGAACCGGCATTGGATCTACGCGAGCGGATGTCAATGTGAGCTGTAAAGGGGGCACGCGCGTAGAAATAAAAGGCGTAGCTCATACGAGCTGGATGCCGGAACTGACACACAACGAATCGTTCAGGCAATTCGCATTGCTGCATATTAGAGATCTGCTAAAAACAAAAATCAGCGATGAGAACCAATGGAAAATCAATTCGGTGAAAATTAACCCTGACGGATTTGACTTTACTTATGAACCACTTCAGCATGCAAAAATAAACAAGCTGGAAATCATGGCCATCCGTTTGCCCGGGTTCAAAGGCATTCTATCCCACTTCACACAGCCGAAACAAGTTTTTGCCGATGAGATTTCCACCAGGCTGAAAGTCATTGCCTGTATAGAAAAACCCAATATGATCCATTCTGAGAATTTTCGAAAGCGAATTACCGACCAGGAATCTGAAAAGATCTCTAAAATTCTTTCATGCGCAAATGACGACGCATGGATCGTCTTGTGGGGTCCAAAAGAAGATATTCCTACGGCAATTGAAACGGTAGAAGACCGTTGTCGAATGTCATTCAAAGGCGTTCCCAATGAAACGCGGAAAGGTTTGTCGGACGGGACGTCTATTTTTGAACGGGTATTGCCGGGCGCTGACCGTATGTATCCCGACACCGATTCTGCTCCGATACCATTGAAAGATGAAAGCATTGAAGAGATCAGGAAGCATATTCCAATCGATGTTTTTGACCGAATTCAGCAGTTACGATCGTGGAATGTTCCTGAAGATACTTTCACCTACATTTTGAAAAAAAATCTCGTGTCTCTGATCGAAAAAATTCACGATGAACTCGGCATCAGTCACCGTTTTTCAGGTACGTTCATCGGCCATACTATGAAGTTCATCGAAAATCACTATGCGGCTACTAAGGATTTCAGTTATGAAAAAATATTTGATCTGTTTAAATTTCTCAAAGACAGGGATATGGAACTAAACATTGCCGGAAAAATGTTGGTCGAATATTATCAGCATCCGAAGCTGGATTTTGATTCGGTCCTTTTGAATATCCGTTATAAGCCGGCTACAAAGAATGAGATCATTGAATTGATTCCGTTTATGGTAACCAAATTTTCACAGATAAATAATTCAAAAGTTCATGACGCCGCCGGCAGGTGGATCATGGGACAATTAAGAAAAATGGCTCTGGGTAATATGAGTCTGCCGGAATTGAGCGTAAAAGTTCTAGAGGAAAATTCGAGGCACTAAAATTCTTATAAAATCCAGCGAAAGCAATCTGCACATGCTATAAAAGAACTACCTGATACACGTAAACCGGTAAACTGGGAACAACTTCTTTGCGCTGAGAGACTCATCCGGGAGTCAAGGTGCGGTGCAGGATCTGTCCCTCCTTTTCAAAACAATTGTTTTTGAAATTCTGTCGGTGTATATTTGGACAATTCACCATTCAATAATAATTATCCCATTCAAGGAGTAAACCGTGAAGAATATTCAATTGGATTACACTTACATTTTGGATTTCGTCAAAGAAAAGGACATTCAGAAAATGCAGGCCAAAGTGAATGAAGTTCATAAGGTCATCGAGGACCGCACGGGGATCGGGAATGATTTTTTGGGATGGCTTGACCTGCCGAGCCGTGTGACTATGTCGGAAATGGACAAGATCAATAAAGTAGCGGAAGATATCCGGAAGCATTCGGATATTCTCGTCGTAATCGGCATCGGCGGTTCGTACCTCGGCGCGAAGTCGGTGATCGATGCGCTGTCGCATTCATTCCATAATAATCTGCCGCATAAGACGCCGCAGATCTATTTTGCCGGGCAAAACATGAGCGCGAAATATTACGAGGACCTGAAAGAAGTATTGATGAATAAACGCGTATCGGTGAATGTGATATCCAAGTCCGGTACGACAACGGAACCCGCGCTGGGATTGCGTTATCTCCGTGACTTGATGAGCCAGAACATGTCGAAAGAACAGGTTCGCCAGCGCATCATCGCTACGACCGACAAAGCGAAAGGCTCTCTTAAAACGATGGCAGATAAAGAAGGTTATACGCAATTTGTGATTCCAGATGATATCGGGGGCAGATATTCCGTACTGACGCCGGTCGGGCTTCTGCCGATTGCCGCAGCGGGAATTCATATCGGCGAACTTCTGCAGGGCGCGCGCGACATGGAAAAATTATTGAAGAATCCCGATCTCAAATCGAACCCGGCGTACATGTACGCGACGATACGAAATCTGATGTACACTAACGGCAAAGCCATCGAGATACTCACCAATTTCGATCCGTCGCTGCATTATGTTTCCGAGTGGTGGAAACAGCTCTTCGGTGAAAGTGAAGGCAAAGACAATAAGAGCATTTATCCGGCCTCAGTGGATTATTCGACAGACCTGCATTCCATGGGACAGTGGGTCCAGCAAGGAACTAGAAATATTTACGAAACTTTCTTATGGGTTGAAAAGTCGCGTGGGAATGCGCTGGTGCCTTCGTTGGAAGAGGATTTGGACGGATTTAATTTTCTGGCCGGCAAATCTTTCGATCATGTTAACCGCAAGGCGTATGAAGGTGTCACCCTCGCGCATCATGACGGTAACGTTCCTAATATGACGGTCACTCTGCCGGAACTGAACGCGTATTATCTCGGACAAATGATTTATTTCTTTGAAAAAGCCTGCGCGATGAGCGGCTATTTGTTGCGTGTCAATCCGTTTGATCAGCCCGGCGTAGAGGCTTATAAAACTAATATGTTTGCGCTGCTTGGAAAAAAAGGATATGAAGAGAAGTCGAAAGAATTGAACGCTATATTAGCAAAGACGGAAAGAAAAATAGTATAGAAAATTTACTCAAGAACATGGCCATTAAAAAAATGTTTTGTCACAACATGTATTCAATGGCCGAAAGTGAAAATTGCCATGAGTACACGACTTGAAGCATTGCTTCATCTTGTTCAAAAAGATGAGAACGATTCTTTTTCACGATACGGTCTGGCGATGGAATACGCAAGCATCGGCGACCACGCCAAAGCCGTCGAGACATTTAACGAACTGATCAGGCGCGATCCCCTGTATCATGCAGCCTATTATCACCTTGCAAAAACGTATGAAGCGTTGGGGAAAGTTCGAGAAGCGTTTGCGGCTTACGATACCGGAATTCTCATTGCCAGGAAACTTAATAATCAACACGCAGTAAATGAATTGATCGACGCAAGAGATGAACTCAAATACGCGACGGAGTGCTAAAAACAATCGATGAAGTCCAAAAAAAACTTTTCAAAGAGTTCAAAATCCTCTGACTCTAAGACATCCGTTCATAAGAAAACGAACAAATCGGAGTGGCCGGTCCGAAGTCCAAAAACCTCAAAGATCCCCGATTCCAAGCCTTCTAATCGCGGTAAATTCGGAAATAATAAATCGTCCGCCAAATCGTCGACTTTGCCAATATCTGATGATGTCAGGCCGCCGTATCGGGAAAGGAAAACTGAAGGATTAGCCAAATCCGAACGCGCCATAAAACGCAGAAGGGTTAGTTTTTACACGCCCACAACTTTTAAAGGCGCGCAATCCAAAGGCGAGGAAGCGCAATTGGCGGAAGGAACCGTCCAGCGTATTGCCCTGGAAATTCTCAACACATTTGAGGAGACGCACGATCGGATTGATCACCTTCTCCAGCAGGGCATTCACAAAAATATGAAGCTGCTTGAGGCGCGCGAAAAAGGGAATTTGTCCAAAACAGTTTTGAATATTATCCGGTGGAAACTAAAGATCGATTATATTATTTCCAAATCACTAAAGCGGGATGCGGAATCGCTGGACACGACACTCAAGAGTTCGTATCGGCTGGCAACCTTTAACGTCGTGTGGATGAATAAGTCTGCGGAAAAATCTATCTCGCTGTCGGACTTTGCCATTCCGAAAGTGTTCGGTAAACATAAAGAGACGGTTCGCGATTTTATTAAATTTCTCAATAAAGCCAAAAAAGATATACCGTATCCCAATCCGAAAAAAAATCTTGTGAATGCGTTATCGATAACGTATTCCCATCCGGTTTGGCTTGTTGAGAAGTGGATTGCCATTTACGGCGATGAAGCCGTCACGAAATTATGCGAATTTAACAACGCCGAACCTGCATTGACTTTGCGATTCAATTCGATCAAGGCGACCAAAAAAGATGTCATGGCAAACCTTGAACGCGAAGGATTTCAAGTGAGCGGATGCCGCCATGCGGTAAACGGTTTTAATGTGTTCGGCCAGGGTGAAATATTTTCTACGCAGAGTTTTAAGGACGGAGCATTTGAAATTCAGGACGAATCAAGCCAGCTATTCGCCGCGTGGTGCGATCCGCAGCCCAATCATACCGTGATCGATGCCTGCGCGGGGGCGGGCGGGAAGTCCTTATATTTTTCCGCTGCTATGAATAACAAAGGAAAAATACTTGCGACGGATACCAATCCGCGCGCTCTTGAAAAACTAAGAAAAAGATCTACAAGATCGGGGAGCACCAATATCGAGATCGTGGATTTACATGCCGCGGAAACTGCGGAAGTATGGAACGGCAAGGCGGATAAGGTCATTATTGATGCACCCTGCAGCGGACTCGGCGTACTCGCAAGAAACCCCGATATCAAGTGGCGTTTCGACCCTCAGAGTTTTTCCACATTGGCAGCGGAGCAAATAACGCTGTTGAATTATTTTGCCCGCTTTGTGAAAGACGGCGGGGAAATGATTTACGGAACGTGCACGCTGAATCCGGATGAAAATGAAAACATTATTCGTCATTTTTTGGCAGCGGATACACGATTCAAAATGAAAGTTGACCATCACGGGAACTTTATGCCCTTTATCGATAGCAATGGATTTTTTTATATAAAACCTTTTGAGCATAAGCTCAGCGGATTTTTTGGATGCAAATTGATCAGAAAATAAATTTGGAGGGAAAGGAATGAAAATTCTAGTTCTAGGAGCAGGACTTATGGGGCGCGCGGTCGTATTTGACATGTTGCGAAATCCGAAACTGGAAGGACTTGTGGTCGCAGATCATGACCCGAAACAGCTGAAAGAAACGGAAGCATTGATCGATGACCCTAACGAACTTCGGATCAAATATAAAAAGCTGGACATCGACGATGAGAAAGAGGTTGGCAAACTGATGCAGGATTGTGATACGGTGGTCAGCGCCGTGACGTACAAATATAATTTTAAATTAGCAAAGCTGGCCATAACGAACGGATGCAATTTCTGCGACCTCGG
>JAEUSJ010000120.1 GCA_016788215.1 bacterium
ATATCTCCAGTAATGATATAATCGGCGCCAATCAGGTTGCCGACTTTTGTTTGTTTATCCTTGTCCTCCGACAGATCGCTCAATACAAAATCCTGCTCCGCCAAAATGTCGTCAATTTTCTGACGCTCCGCGATGAATAACGATTTTTTTTGAGATAATTCGGTTTTTAACAAAGCGGGAAAAGATCGTTGAAGTTCGTCAAGGTAGAATTTCTTGGTTGTGTTTTTAAAATCCAGAACCGCCACTACGGGCTGAGAGTGCTCCGTTTGGCAATATACGATAGGCGGAACAGGATTTAAACAAAACGCAAAAAACAATGAGAGTAATATTTTCTTCATCCAAGTTAGATCCTTCTGTAAGTAGAAACGCTTTTCACTCAATAACTTTATATAATCGAAATCGGCCTTTGGTAAATAATTATTTTGGGTTTTCTTAAGTCAGGTTGCCCATGTTTATCCAAATAACATGCCGTGTGTTTTAGGCTAATATTAGTTGAACTTAGGCAACCGATATCTGAAATAATTGTGAAAAATACAAACAGTGCAAGATTTTCTATGCATATAAAACTTACATTGAAAACAACTGTAAGGCATTCTCACGAACAATTTTTAGTTTTGTTTCTTCGCTTAACGGCAAAGACAAAAACTCATCCGCATTTTTTCTCATGTCCTCCACTTGTGGTCCTGGCCAATCCGTTCCGAATAAAACTTTATCTGCAATTTCCTCCAGCCGCGGAAAATAATCACTCAATATTTTTTTTGGAGGAATTGATGAAATATCCATATACATGTTTTTATGCCTCCGAATCAGATAGAAAGCGGTGTCCATCCAAATGGGACGCCCTCCGTGTGCCATAATGATCTTCAATTTCGGAAAATCAAGCGCAATGTCATCAAGATAAATCGGATCGCCGTATTTGATTCGCGCGCCTGAAAAAAAAGATGTGCCGGTATGAATCATCACCGGAATACCCCACTCCTCGCATCGCCGGTAAACGGTTTCCAGACTCTTCATTCCGTTCAGATAGTCATTGGGATAATAAAGCTGGTGAGGCGGATGAACCTTAATAGCCCGTATACCAAGGTCATGAATCAGGCGGTGTATATCCGCGTCTGCGTCTTTTGTAAAGCGCGGATGAACGGAACCAAACGCTATAAACCGATCGGGTGCGAAACTCTGATATTGAGATGAGAAATCGTTGGAGCTGTCATCGAAACCCATCAGATCAGGGCTGACATAATTGATCAATCCGACTTTCTCTATTTCGGCTTTATCCATCAGTTCGATTAACTTTGCCGGGCTTTTCATCAAGTCCATCAGGAAATCAAAATTTTCTTTCCCCAACGCCATACGTTCCAGAATTGCAGGCTTCAGCTGCCACCAGGGTTGGATATGAATATGTATATCGATAACTTTGATCATGGCAGACTATTACGCTTGAAATCCAAATGGATTTTTTGGTTCGCTTGCTTCTTCTATCTTTCCGAATTGTTCTTCGTAATGACGCATGTTCTGGACCAAGGCCGCTATCACACGTTTTACATGTCCCGGGCTCATGATCACTCTTGCGTTGACTGTACCGGTCGGCGGTGTTACCAGCATAAAATCGAGTATAAATTCTTCTTTAGAATGCGCTACGACCATATTGTTGGCATAAGCGCCTCCCTGTTTTTCTTGTGGGAAATTAATTTGAATTTCTTGAATCTTTTTTTCTTCGGCCATCCTGGTATTTCCTTCAACTGATTGTTTGAGTTTTGAAAACGAGTAGCGCTGGTTTCTTATTTCAAATTATGCAATGTTCTATATATTCATGGGGTTCGATTCGTCTCCTGACGAGAATGACCTTGCCTCTTTTAACCATTACTTCTGCGGGAATCGGATGACTGAGGAAATACGGCATGGATTCCGAAAATCCATATGCGCCCGCGTTAAAGAACGCGATGGTATCCCCCATTTCTATATCGGGCAATTTTACATCCGTTCCTAAACAGTCCAAGCTGGTGCACAATGGTCCTTCAACACGATATATGTTTGCAGGTTCATGGTCAAATTTATTGGAAACCCGCACCGGGTGATTCTGGTGAATTAAAGCCGGGCGCAGAAAATTATTAATCCCTGCATCCGTTATGACAAATCTAACGCCTCGTGAGGTTTTGACATCTACCACATTTGTCAACAGCACGCCGCACTCGCCCGAAAGATAACGTCCGGGTTCCACGATCCAGCGCACCGTACTCAGCGATGAAATTTCTTTATGCAGATCGCTAAACTCACGCCCCAATGCTATGACGTCAAGTTCTTTCTCACCTTCGGCATACGGTATTCCCAGTCCTCCGCCAATATCGATATACTCAAGCGATAGATTTTTATGATCCATGATATCACATGCGAGCCGTAGAATATTTTTGGTATTAGCTGCGAGCTGTTTATAATCCAACACCTGGGCGGCATTAAAAACGTGAATCCCCACAACGATGACGTTTTCAAGCTTACTTACGCGATCAATGACGTCGAAAATCTGGTTCTCGTCAATCCCGAATTTTTTGGCCTGAGTCCCGCCTATCATTTTGATGGTTTCTTTAATTGCATAATCGGTATTGACGCGCAGCCCGATCTTTATTTTTTTATTCGCTTTCTTCGCGGCGGAGTTTATTCTGATAATCTCATTTTCTGATTCGCAGTTAAATGAGTAAATTCCAAGTTGTATTGCCAATGCAATCTCATCATCGGATTTCCCCGGCCCGGTGAAAACAACCCGCGATCCGTCAATGGCCATTTTTTTTATCGCCGTCAATTCACCGATAGACGCCACGTCAAAACCGCATCCGAGTTCGGCGAGTATCCTGATAACGGCTAAATTCGGATTGCTCTTCATTGCGTAAAAAATGTGCACATGCGGCGGCATCGCGTCGCGTAATCGCTGAAATTTAGTACGAATAATCTCCGCGTCATAGACGTACAGCGGCGTCTTGTATTGACGGGTCAGCTCTTCAAAATCTATCCCGCCGATCTGTAGACGTGATGTATTGCGCTTAATATATTCCAGCATAATGATTGAGACTACTCACAGAGTTTTTTTAGGTTTTCCAGACTGCTTACATTTAGTTTATTCATACCAATTCTGACGCTGAGCACCTTGATGCCGCCCAACAATCCGCTGAAAGTAAATTTTTCTTTTATGGTAACTTTGGTGTTATTCTTATCCAATTCAAATAAAAGCACCTCCGGCTCCATTCCGTTTAATGGCCCTCCGGAAACTTTATATACTATGCGCGACGGAGAATCTGCTTTAACAAGAGCTACTTTCATTTTCAGCATCTGAGTGGCATCGCGCACCCCGGCCAGCATTGTGTCTACGTTGACGCCGGGGATCTGAACTTGCGAATTGATGTCTTTGGGAATATCAAAATTGTCAAAAGAAATACCCCCCATCATAGCGACCATGTGCCACCGCTGGAGATGCTGAGCCTTGGCGAAAATAACGTCCCGAGACGCCCGAATATCTATCCCGGTTTCGCTGTTATATTCCTTCGGCAGAATAAAAATAATGACGACCAGCACTACGATCATGAAAACGACGAATAAGATCAAGTTTTTGATCCATCTAAATAGGAACATAATTTATTTCCTTTGCAGAAAGAAAACCATACGATGTCATGAAAGTTAATCTTCGGCGAGCCAATAAATAAAAATCATTTATTGTTTTCCAAGCCTGTTTCGCGTCAAAAAATATCACTCTAAGCCTTGAAAAACAAGCCATTTCTTACTTGAAATACGATGTAAAATTGATTATGTTTTTAAACTAATTGTTTTGAAATCAAATCCAATCATTAACTTCGATCCGTATTGTGATTGCTTCTAAATCTACAGACACGCTTGTCGAGCAAATGCTGGATAAAACGGACGGTGAAAAGGAAACCGGTTTACCGAGCCCTAAGTCTTTTGATAAGCCGGAGAATTTTAACAACCGTGAACTGAGCTGGCTCGAGTTTAACCGGCGCGTACTCGAGGAAGCACAAGATCCCACCGTCCCTTTGCTTGAACGAATTAAGTTTCTTTCTATTTTCAGCACTAATTTGGATGAATTCTTCATGGTGCGTGTGGCGGGCGTGCGGCGTCAGATTGATGCAAATGTATTAAGCAAGGGCCCGGACGGATTACTCCCTCGGGAAGTCATGGAAGCTATGTCACGACGAATCCATGAGCTGACGGAAATACAGCATGATTATTTTTTTGACACGCTGCTCCCGTTGCTCAACAAAGAGAACGTATTTATTCTCAAACCGGATCAGCTTAACAACGACCAACTGATTTTTGCGGACGATTATTTCAAGCACACGGTGATGTCCATCCTGACGCCGTTGGCCATCGATCCCAGCCATCCATTTCCGCATCTGACCAACCGAACCCTTTGTCTCATTGCCGAAATGAGATCGTTAGTCGACAGCAAACTTCCAAAAACAAATTTGGCCATTATTCCAATTTCAGTTTCGGTTATTCCCCGGTTTGTACGACTGCCTTCGCCTGAAGGTTCTTATCAGTTCATTCCGCTTGAGGACCTGATACGGGTATGTATCCATGAATTATTCAAAGGTTATGAGGTATTCAACTGTTATGCAATTCGCGTGATACGTGATTCCGATCTGCAATATGACGAGGATCCTTCCGAGGATCTAATCAAGACCATTTCCGAAACTCTTCGAAATCGCAGAAAAGGCGCCGCAGTTCGATTGCAGTATGAAAGGAATATATCGGAACCGGTACTAAAAAACTTGATTCAGGAATTAGATGTAGAGCCAGAAGATCTATATCCGACCCGCGGATTCATAAGTTTCTCCGAACTGATGGTTATCTACAGTCAACTCGATATTCCGCATCTCAAGGACCCCGTATTCGTTCCGCGATTGGTTTCGGAATTCGAAACCGGAACGGATATGTTCAGCGTGATCCGAAACAGTGACGTGCTCATTCACCATCCGTATCAGAGTTTTAGTTACGTCACACGTTTTTTGCAGGAAGCGGCTGAAGACCCTCATGTATTAGCGATCAAAATGACGTTATACCGTATCGCCGCTAATTCGCCGATTGCTCAGGCGCTTCAGCTAGCTGCCGAGCGTGGAAAGCAAGTTGCCGTCTTGGTCGAACTCAAAGCGCGCTTTGATGAAGAAGCAAATATTCAATGGGCACGCAAACTCGAAGATGCAGGGGCGCATGTGATCTACGGCATGTCCGGCTTGAAAACGCACTGCAAAGTTTGTATGATTGTGCGCCAGGAAAAGAACAAGATCCGCCGATATTGCCATCTCGGAACCGGCAATTACAATGATCGTACGTCGCAGATTTACGGCGACATGGGGCTTTTCACTGCGCATCCACGATTCGGTGAAGATTTGTCCAATTTATTTAACGTACTTACGGGTTATTCTACGCCTCCGAAATTTCACCGTATTAAGATTGCTCCTACGGAGCTGCGTGAGACGTTTATCACGCGTATCCGGCGTGAGATTGCTAATGCCAGGGAAGGGAAGCCCGCACTGATTATTGCAAAAATGAACGCATTGGTGGACAAGCAGATTATCTTGGAGTTATACCGCGCAAGCCAGGCTGGCGTTTCGATAAAATGTATTATACGAGGCATTTGTTGTTTAAAACCGGGTGTGAAAGGGCTCAGCGAAAACATCGAAGTTATCAGCATTATTGACCGGTTTTTGGAACATGCACGTATTTTCTATTTCCAGAATAGCGACCAGCCGGAATATTTCCTGGCCAGTTCTGACTGGATGCCGCGCAATCTGAATCAGCGGATCGAAGTGCTTTTCCCAATTAAAGAACCAAAGTACCAGCAGTACCTATGGAATATTCTACAGATTCAGCTATCCGATAATGTCAAAGCAAGAAAATTTCTACCTGAAGGAACTACCGTCCGAGTTAAGAACGACAAGAAAAAAAACCGCTCGCAGATTGCCTTGTATGAAATGCACGGTAAGCTCAATTAATTTCCACTGATCGTCATGTCTGCGATCTTCAGGGTTGGACATGCGACAGGACCGCGAAATTCCAGGTCATTTCCGACCGACAAAATGTTTTTTAGCATATCTTTCATATTGGACGCCACCACAATTTCATGAACAGGGTATACCGGTGATCCATGGTCAATCCACAGCCCTGACGCTCCGTATGAAAAGACTCCGCTGACCGGATCAAATCCAAATCCCATGAGTTTTGTAATTAACAAGCCGCGTTCGGTTTTTTGAATAATTTCTTCGGACGTTTGATTGCCCTTTTCAACAAACAGATTATGTGCTCCGATCGTGATCTCCGAATCATACCTTCGATGGGCATGCCCTGTTGACACTGTGCCGGCTCTCAGCGCAGCTTTCGTATCATACAGAAATTTTTTTAATATGCCGTTTTCCACAACAACCTGTCGTGAGGTAAGGACTCCTTCTCCGTCAAAGGGGCGTGAGCCGAGCTTGCCTCTTAACGATCCGTCGTCAATGATAGTTAAAAAATCGGGAGCGATTTTTTTTTCTATATCATCTCTTAAAAATGATAATTCACGGTTGACGTGATCACCGTTGATCACTGAAAAAAAAGACGATAGAAATGTAACCCCGCAGGACGGTTCAAGAATTACGTCGGCTCGTGTGGTTTGAATTTTTCTTGCGCCTAATAATCGGACGGTTCGCTCTACCGCAATTGCGGCAATGTTGTCCGGAGAATCCAGTTTATCGAAAAATCGATCATAACTATACCAGGTTTCGTTGGTCCGAATGCCGGCCCACTCGGCTACCGGCGAAACCGACATACCCGACAACGTCGTTGCATACGAGCCTGAACTGCCTTTTGAATTAAGAATGTGAATAAATGAAGTCGTGTTAGTAAAACTTGCCCCTTCGGTATGAGTGATTCGAGAATCTCTCTCAGAAGCTTTTTTTTCAAGCGATTTTGCCAATATAATCTTTGTATCAGGGCTCACATCCTGTACATGAGAATCAAAAAGTCCCAGATCGTCGGATTGGGATAGAACTGCGTTCGGCAGAACATTATTCTCATCTGCATCGGACAAATAAGCCCATGCACAAGCGGAGTCTATGATGGATTCAAGGGCAGGTTTTGAAAAATCGGTTGTAAATGAAAATCCGGTCTTGTTTCCGAGAAACACTCGCAAGCCAAGCCCTTGGAAAGAGGATTGTTTCAGGCTTTCAATTGAGCCATTGCGAACATGCACTGAGAACTCTTCGCCGTTTTCAACATACACTTCGGCGTCGTTGGCGCCTCGTATTCGGGACCAGCGCAAGATTTTTTCGGCTAGAGATAAATAATCACTCAAGCAGTAATATTTTCTATAATTCGCAGGTAATTTTGATAACGGTCTTCTGATATGTCCCCGTTTTTAACTGCGTCGATAACTTTACACCCGGCTTCATCGATATGATTACATTCTAAAGAAGCACATTGCAGATTATAATTCCGGAAATCTCTGAAATATTTTTTCAGGTCCTTCGGCGCAATACCGCCCGGTTCATATTCCCTTACGCCGGGAGTGTCGATTACAAATCCGCCGCCTTCCAATTTACACACGACCGTTTTTTGTGTTTCAAGATAATCATCATCGGAAATGAACTTGAAGTCTTCCGGCTCCGATGGTACCATCGCTTTTTGCTGCCGGGTCACTAATTGAAACAACGTCGTTTTCCCGACGCCGGTGTGACCGGTGAAAACAGTCGTCTTATTTTTCAACATCGGCCGGATTTCCTGAAGGCTTGAATCTAAAGCCGATGAAGTATATACGATACGATAACCCATTCGTTTATACACATCCATTTGCTCGAGAAAAATATTGTCCTCTGCCAGATCGATTTTGGAGCAGCAGATAACAGGTTTGAATCCCCTTTTTTCACATACCGCCAAGTGCGTGTCAAGCCAATCGGTTCTCAGAACCGGCTCTTTTACGGAGGTGACTAGAAATATCTGATTTACATTGGCCGCCTGAATCGATTCACGGCCTTTGGACGAAGGACCGGCAGCATAATTTTGCCGCGGTTCATATTTATCGATCAATCCCCTGTCATCTGCCCGAAGTGTAATTCGCACGCGGTCACCGATATATATAGGGCCTTGTCGCAGGACAGATTCCTGCACAGCGCACAGATAATCTTTATTTTCTGCGGTCACTGTATATTCGGATTTCTCGATTGATGAAACAAAACCGTTCAGCGTTTTTACTTTGAATGTCGCCTGCGGCTGCACATGAGATTGAACAGGTCTGGACGCCGACTGGTTTTTTCCGGCATCGGAATTTTTTTGAAGCTTAAACTCGGAACCCTTGTTCCTGTTTTGGTCAGACCCTTTTGATTTATCTTTTTTAAATTTTCGATTTTTAAAACGGTCATGGTTCTTCTGGTTCGTTTGACTCTGTACGTTTTTAGGTTGAATTTTATTTGATTGAGCGTTATTGATCTGAACATTTTTTGGTTGAACGGCGTCAGACTGATGTTTTGGCGGCTCAGCCTTTTTTTGTTGGCCTGAATTCTGTGAAATTTTCAGTTTATCGTTCAGTTCATCAAGATACTTTTGAGCCCAGTTATTATCGGACATGCACACTCCTTATTTCAATTTTTCGAATTCGATAAACAGCCGGTCGTATGTTGCAGAAATATATTCCGGCATGACTTTAACGTCTCCGATCACCGGCATAAAATTAGTATCCCCATTCCAGCGAGGCACAATATGCATATGCACATGATCATCGATGCCGGCGCCGGCCGTGCGGCCAAGATTCACACCTAAATTAAATCCTTCCGGCTTCATACATTCGCGCAGCGCAGTGATGCTTTTTTGCGTGGTCTGCATAAAATCCAGCAACGTCTCCGGAGGCAGTGAATTGAGATCGGGCGCATGCTGATAGGGCACCACCATAAGATGGCCGTTGTTGTAAGGATACAAATTCATCATGACAAAATTATGCGTAGAACGAAAAAGAATTAAATTTTCTTTGTCCGTATCGTCTTGCGGCTTGAAACAAAAAATACAGCCTTCGCCTTCGCTTTTGTCCGCCGCCTTAATATAACGCATGCGCCATGGCGCCCATAATTGAGTTGGCACAACTTTCTCCGTCAATTAGTGAATAATAACAAACTATTTCGGTTCATTCCACATTCCCTCGCTCTTAATCAGTTCAATCAGACGTTGATCTGCGTCTGCCATGTCAATATTACGTTCAACCAACTCTTTTCCAACGTAGAGATTAATCTTTCCGGCGCTTGAGCCAACATAACCGAAGTCGGCATCGGCCATCTCACCAGGCCCATTGACAATACAACCCATGATCGCAATTTTGACGCCCTTAAGATGTGCGGTCTTGGATTTGATTCGGGCCGTCACTTCTTGCAGGTCAAACAATGTGCGCCCGCAGGACGGACATGAAATAAATTCCGTTTTGGATATGCGTAGACGCGCTGCCTGAAGTATATTAAAATTGAGCCGTATCAAGTCGTCCGCTTCCATGTCAGGATCTTCAATATAAATGCAGTCACCTATTCCGTCACAAAGCAGTGATCCCAATTGAATGGAAGCCTCAAATAACGTCGGTATTCCTTTCTTTGCAGAATAGTGAAGCTTAATCGGCGACTTAAGATTAGCGGTATGAAGTTTTGCCGCTAAAATACGGTTAGCGTAGATCGTATCGTCGCATGATATTGAGACTGAACAGTTACTGAAATCCTCATCGAAACACATCCGCATATACTCGACGGCCTCATCTGCAACTGTCATTATCTGACTGAGAGATGGGTGTGAGTCGAGAGATGCTGCTTCGAGATGCAATGCCTTTTTCTCAAAAACTTTCAATGAACTTATTATGTCAATAATTTCCGATCGAACGTTTTCTCCCGGCGTGTAATGTAATATGTCGCAATGTGAAATCGAACTCTTTGCAATATCGAAGTCCTTAACCTGCGCAGAAATTGTAACCGGAATACGGTGATTTTGAATCAGTGAATATAAATTCT
>JAEUSJ010000121.1:0-1999 GCA_016788215.1 bacterium
CAGAAAACGTACGACCTGATTTTTATGGATGTGCAGATGCCGGACATGGACGGGCTTGAGGCAACGCGTCAGATCGTAAAGGCATATAGCCGGGAAGACAGGCCCCGTATTATCGCTATGACGGCGAACGCAATGAAAGAGGACCGCGATCAATGTATACATGCAGGCATGAATGACTTTATTACAAAACCAATTAACATTAAACAAATTCAATCTAAACTAATTGAATGGGGAGGAAACATGGCGCCCGAAAAACCTAAAACTACAGCGGTAAAACCGATCGTCGATCTCGATCAACTCAGAGATATCGGCGTCACGGCCGACTTTTTTAAAGAACTGGCGGATATGTACATTGACCAGGCAGAGACCTTACTAGGCGAAATCAAAGATTACGCCCATGTAGGTGAATTGTCCGGATTTCGAAAAATTGCGCATACGTTGAAAGGCATCAGCGCAAATATCGGCGCGGTTGCGATGGTAGAGGCATGCCAATCGTTAGAGAAAATTCAAGCGCATCATCGGCCTAAAGAGATCGACGTGCTGATTCATCGGATGGGTATTGTGTATGAAGAGACGTGTTTTCATCTAAAACAACTCATGCTCGAAAATCATTTTTTGGAGCCGGTCGAAGCAGCGTAATGGATCTTGGCTTTGAAATCAGAAGGGACTTAAATATGAACATACTGATTATCGATGACAGCGAAATTAATGTTAAAGTGCTGGAAAACATTCTGAGTAAATCATTTCAATGCGAACCGGTCAGTTATCTTAATCCTCTTAAGGCCATGGATTGGTGTACCGTCGAGGACCCGGATCTGATTTTTGTCGATTATATGATGCCGGACATGAACGGTTTGGAGTTCATCGAAGCATTCAGAAAACTACCGGGCAAAAACGAAACTCCGATTGTCATGATCACAGCGGACGATGACAAGAAAGTCAGGTATAAAGCGTTAGAAATGGGCGCCAGCGATTTTCTCAACAAGCCGATCGATAAATCCGAGCTCATTGCGAGAACACGAAATATGTTGGCGATCCGGCGAAGCCAAAAGCAACTTGTGAATCGCGCCGAATGGCTGGATGCCGAAGTGCGCCGCGTGACTAATGACATTATTGAGAAAGAGCGGGAGGCTATTTTCCGGCTTTCGCGGGCGGCAGAATACCGGAGCCCGGAAACCGGTGTGCACGTGATGCGGGTCGCGTTGTACAGCAAAGAACTTGCAAAAAAAATAAACCTGCCAAGCGAAGATCAGGAACTAATTTTTGTCGCATCATCCATGCACGATATCGGAAAAGTCGGCACGCCGGATAATATTTTGTACAAATCGGAAAAACTGGATCAGTACGAATATGCGTTGATGAAACTTCATACCCTGACGGGTTATGAGATCATGCAAAACAGTACGTCCAAGATCATGCAAATGGCTGCCGATATTGCTATTGGGCATCATGAGAAATATGACGGCACGGGTTATCCCAAAGGATTAAGTGGAGATAAAATTCCACTGGCCGCGCGCATTTGCGCCATCGCGGATGTATTTGACGCATTGACATCCGAACGCGCCTACAAAAAAGCATGGACGACGGAACAGGCTATCGAAGAATTAGACAGACAAAGCGGAAAACACTTTGATCCGTTTCTTGTCCAAAATTTTAAAACCATTCTACCCCAGATCAGCCAAATTCAGGCAAAATATTCCAACCAAAAAATGAGTGAGATGGATTGAATGGAGATGCAATTCCAGTAATTTTTCTAGCGACTTTTATAAAACGGACTTATCCGGTTGACTCACAGGGAAAAGAACCTTAGCCTGAGCGAAACCGAACGCTGATTTTACTATACCCTGTCATGGTTCGACAAAGCTTGTCCCGGGCACAGCCGTAGAGCCACCCTCAAGAAAGCCTGCCGTAAGAATCATTCCCTCGTCTTTACCGATTTTAATACTCCAGTATTCTCAGATCACTTTCGATGCGTTCATCATGTGAAAACAGAATTGAT
>JAEUSJ010000121.1:2098-4964 GCA_016788215.1 bacterium
CCTCGTCTTTACCGATTTTAATACTCCAGTATTCTCAGATCACTTTCGATGCGTTCATCATGTGAAAACAGAATTGATTTACCGTCCGGGGATATCGATATCCCGTTGATTAGGCCGCACGTACCCGCGTCGATTGTAAGAATTTTGCTGGATGATTTTGATAGAATATCGTAGCACCAGACTTCATTGAACCGTTTAGCAAAATATATTTTGTTCTTAAACAAACGCCAATTCCTTGCTTCACTGGCGGTAACGCCCCTGAAGATCATTTCTTCTGATGAACCCTTTTTACGCCAAATTCCGTCCTCGGTCTCTTTCATAAAATAAAATGATGAATCTACCGGAGATTCAAACCCGACAAAGCCTCCTTTAAATGTTATTTGGTCGGTCTTCCCGCCATCGACGGGTATTTTCCAAATCTGGGACGAACCCGTTCTTCTGGAATTGAAATAGATGAATTGTCCATCGTTAGAGAATACAGGGTGGGATGCATCGTTAATAAAAAGGTTAGTGCTCCCGTCTTTCAGGTTGACTTGATAAACGTTTGATTTTCCATTTTCTATGACATCGATGAGAAGTGAGCTTTCATCCAATGACCACCTAGGTTGATTACTTAAATTGCTCAGCTTGGTTTTTGAAACTTTTTTAATTTGAGTTCCCGTAATGTCTCCGATCCAGAGTTGGAATGGGCCTGTTCGATTGGAAATAAAAGCAAAGCTTTTACCGCTTGGGGAAAACTCAGGATTTGTTTCCTGAAAATTTGAATTAAATAATATTCTTCGGCGATGGGTCGGTATATCGTAGCCTGTTATCGAAATACCGGCCGTATTAACCTGATATATCAGTTTATTATTTCTTGCATCGAATGCGCTATATTGATCGGAGGATGTTGAAATCACCTCTGAACTGTTTTCACCGAGACGAACCAATTGAAACAAGTCTTCCTCTGTAAGTCTCGAATAGAAGATACCGTCCACAGGCCAGGCCAAGCCCCGGATTGTAAGGTTATCAAACGTCAGACGTTTTAGATTCTTAGTTTCGATCTCGATTGTCCATAAATCAAAATCAAATTCACTATTTCCACGGGCGAAGGCGATGGACTTGCCGTCAGGTGAAAACACAGGGTAAAGATCATTCGTAGTTGACTGAATTGGTTTCGTGATCTGTATAACTTGGTTTTTTTCTCTGTCAAATAGAAAGACGCAAAATTGATCCGCATCATCCGATCTTGCACTGTAGGTGATGAATTTTTTATCATTTGTCCAATCTAACCCACGGACTGACGCCGGGATCTCGAGCCATTTGATTAGGGAAGTATCTGGCGGCGCTGCATGGTACAGCGTGCTTACAATAGGTCGGCCGTTTTCATTCCAAAAAATCAATTCATGGTCATCGCCTGAAAATCTGGGAAATTTTTTGAATCCGGGTATTCTTGCTAAGCTGTATGTTTCATCAGAACCAATACGCTGGATTCGAATTTCAGATTCGTCGTTACACACATTTCCAAATACGTAAGCAACCCGATCGGCGTTTTTTGTAAATGCAGGATGTCTTTCCATACCGTCGATCGCGCTGAAAATACTCGAAGGATATTCTTTTTTGCCGGGAACCAACTTGGTATAGATCCAGAAGATACCGGCTAAAGTTAATGCGCTAAACAGAATTACGACCGCGTTTCTTAAAGAGAACTTGAAATTTCCATATTTCTTTTTTGAAACTTGTTCTTCATCGATCATCTGAACCGGCGCGATCAAACGGTAACCGCGTTTTGAAACCGTTTCTATAATTCTCGGTTTTGCGGTCTCATCATTAAAGATTTTTCTAAGTTTGGAAATAGACTGGTTTAACGAATTATCCGTAACGACGGTACCGCCCCAAACTTCATTGATGAATTCTTCTCTCGATATGGTCTGCCCTTGCTTTTCAATCAAAAACACCAAAACACTCATCGTTTTTGGTTCGACGTAGATCTGATCGGAGTCCGAATCAATAAGATTCTGATCCGGATAGATCTTCCATTTTTCGATCGAATATTGAAGGCGTCTTGCTATCTCAGTCATGCAGTTAATGGTTGGAAGTTTAGCTAACAAATAAGTTTGGATAATTAAACTAAAACGTTTTACGTCTAATTTCAAGTCATGTTCTACATATTTTTTCCCAATCTTCGACTGCCGCTTAACTTCACGACAAGCTAAAAAAGCCATATAAAAGAGTCTGCATCTATTGCCGGTTGAGTTGCATTTATTGAATTTAAGAATTCAAATCATATAAATTTCATAAGAACATCACGTAGTTTTCAAGCAAAAGGCTTCATTTCATCTTATGTTTATTTACACCGTGCGTAATACCATTGTGGGCAATATTAACCTGTAATCCATGCAGAGCATTTTATATTAGCCCCTAAACTGTTGGAATTGTCAAGTCTACATCAGAATCACATAAACCATTGCTCATGTAAAATGCTTTTGATGTTCAAAACAAAGGCCGGATGGCCGATAAAAATAAGAGATTAATAATCAATGTATTCTTGAATTATAAATCGGAGAATAGAAATGAAGGTTCTGCTAACATTGCTTCTTAGTTTTTCAATTTCAGTAAACGTTCTAAATTTGCAGGCACAAGTATTCACGCGGATAACAGATCCCGCGAATCCTGTTGTAACGGATTTTGATTCGACCAACTACTATGGATGTAGCTGGATAGACTACGACCATGACGACGATCTGGACCTCTTTGTGAATAACCAATACCTTTACCGAAACGACGGAAAAGGAAAATTTACAAAAATCACGGATTCAGGCATTGGCGCAGGGCTTCCGAACTCTCTTGGTAATGGCAATTCATGGGCAGACTATGATAACGACGG